>VGYW01000125.1 GCA_016872875.1 Planctomycetota bacterium
ATTTATCGCATTCGGCCACCGGCACGTCTCCTGGAGGCCAGCGCGGCCATTTTCCTGTTGGGGTGCCGGCGGCCCGAAAGCGGAAAATCCTGGGGGTTCGGGGGCAAAGCCCCCGACGCACCGGCCGCAGGCACACCCACGATCTCAAGGACTTGGGACGCTGTCAATATGCAGACACTTCGGGAGGGTAACGATGCCTGCCCAGGTGTGGCGAGTGAAACCGCGCTCTCCCGACCGTGTTGAAACGGGGGCGAGGCGGAGTCGTAGGTGGACGGGTCTTCTCTGGAGCCTGAAAGGCTCGCATGGTAAAGCCCAGAGCCTGCCCTGAGCGAAGCCGAAGGACCAACGCCCTGGGTCCGGGGACACATATGGGCAAGCCCTGAAAGGGCGAGATAGAGCGCCGCCATGTCGCCCTTTCAGGGCTGCGCCTGGGGTTGCCACGTTCCCAGGGCGTTGCCCTGGGCTTTCCCATTTCGCCCCTCCGGGGCTGCGGAAGGCACCTACAACCCAGGCCCGCACCCCGTTGGGACCCTTCGCCGAGCTCAGGGCAGGCTGTTCGGGCGGGAGCCCGCGGTGACCGGCTGGAGGGTCGTGCCATCGGACACCTTGAGGTTGCGGATGGGCGCCTGACCCTCGGCGGGCTTCAAGGGCTTGACGACGACGATGTACATGCCGGCCCGCCCGACCTGGCCGTTCCAGCCGAGCGCGACCTCTTCGCCCGCCTTGAAGCGGCGGACGAAGAGGGTGTGAGGGGTGGCGGACGGCGTGGCGCCCACCAGCTTGTCCTTCGTCTCTGTCCAGCCCTTCAGCCACTCGGGGCGCTTGGCTCGGTCGTCGTGGGCGACGAAGACGTCGGCCTCCGCCGCCACCTGGAACGCCGCGGTCGGGTTGTAGTCCGTGTCGCTGCTGTCGTTCGCAGGCCGTATCCACTCGCAGCCCACGAGGTGGTCGGGGATTGCCTTGAAGGTGTAGGACCGGTCGCCATACATGGCGTCGCCGACCCTCAGGTTGCGCTGAGCTGACCATTTGAGGGACGGGGATTGCCTGGCGAGCGCACCCCCGGAAAACTCGTGCTGGCTGATGGCCTTGCCCGAGCGGTCCCATCGCGTGGCCGTGCCCTCACAGCGGTGGTTGCGCCAGGTGGATTCCGCCTTCCTCGCGCCGTTCGCCCACCACTGGGTCCAGACGCTCGTGCCGTCCTCGCGGTGCTGCCAGGACCAGTCCTTCGTGCCATCGCTCGCCCAATGGGTCTCCTCGCCGGCCTTGCGGCCGCGGCGGTAGGTGACTTCCCACTGCTTCTGGCCGCTCGGATAGGCCCAGGTCTGCTTGCCTTCGAGCAGGTATCGGTCGCCGCCTGGCGGAGCCTCGCCCGCGTCGCTGAGAATCCAGGCCTCGTTCAACTCGAAGTGGAGCGAGGGGTGGTTCATCGAGGTGATGAGGTGGATGACGCCGTTGGGGGCCTGGCGAGCGACGGAGTAGCCGATGGTCGCGCCGTCGTGTCCGCCGCTCTCGTGCAACTGCGCGCCGGCCAGCTTCTTGATGTGCCAGGTCTCGCCCTCATCTTGTGAGAGGGCGGCATAGGCCCCGCGTTCCGTGATGCCCTTTGGCTGCCGGCCGCTCCGGTGCTGGAAGTCGCCTGCGAAGAAGAGCCGGCCGCTTGCGAGGCGGAGCAGGCTCGGGCGCTGGTTCGCGCCCAGGGCCGCGAAGGGCGTCTTGCTCCGCTCCCAGGCCTTCCCCCAGTCGCGCGAGACCGACTTCGGCATGAAGCCGCCGATGTCGGTGTTCTTCCCGCCCATTCCGAGGATGCGGTTGTCCTTGAGGAGCGCGAAGGTGGTGTGGCGGCCGTGGGTGCGGCCGCGGGTGTCGAACCAGGTCTGGCCGTTGTCGCGGCTGGCCCAGAGGACGGACTCGCCGCCCGCGCCGTCGCTCGCCACGTACATCGTGCCGTCGGGGCCACGGAACGCGGTGTTGATCGGCTGGGGCGAATGGGAGCCGACCGGCCCCTCGAAGGCAGCGAACTTCACCTCGTCCCAGGTCGCCCCGTTGTCCTTCGAGGAGCGCCAGCGGAAGGGGACGCCTGGCGTGCCCGGGCCGCCCCAGAAGAGGTGGAGCACACCGCCGTCGTTCCAGAGCAGCGGCGCGTGGTCGTTGGCGTCGGGCAGGTCGAGGAGCAGGCTCGGCATGTCCCACTCCTCGGCGCCGAACCGCAGCCGCACCGCCAGGAGCGCCACGTCGGGCGTGTACTCGTCCACCGACGTGTAGTAGACGGCCAACACGTCGCCGTTCGGGCAGACCTCCATCGCGGGGCTGTGGTTGTGGCCGAGGAAGGCGGGGTGAAGGCCCGCTGCCTGGATGGCCTCCGCCGAAACGTTCTCCGGCGGAATCGGCAGGATGGGCCGCTTGCGAAGATACGGCTTCTTCGGGTCAGGCCCCTTCGTCACGTGCTCGGCGCTCTGGCGGACACACTGCTGGACGAAGGGGGGCTCAACGCGGAGCGGCTTTGTCGTGGGTCGAGGGGCTTGGACGACGCGGAAGCCGATGGGGTGCTGGCCACGATAGCCCGGGACCATCCCGCCGCGATTGGCGGAGCGGCGATAGCAGGCCGCCTTGGGGTCCTGGATGCCGCCGCCCCGCACCACGCGGGCGATGCCCGTCTCGGGGCCGACGGGGTCAGCCTGGTCGTCCTCTGGATACTCCCCGTGCCAGTCGAGGCACCACTCGGCCACGCCCGCGTGCATGTTCCTGATGCCCCAGGCGTTCGGCTCGCCTGGCTTCGGCGGGTCGTCGCCCGACGAGAACAAGGTGGTGGTTCCCGCGCGGCAGGCGTATTCCCATTCGGCCTCTGTGGGCAGGCGATAGGGCTTCCCCTCCTTCTTGCTCAGCCACTCGCAGAAGGCCACGGCATCATCCCAGCTCACGCCGGCCACAAAGCCATCCTGCCCTGAGCCCTTGTAGTCGGGCTGGGACTGCCGGAACTGCTCGACCGTCACCTCAGTCTCGGCGATATAGAAGGGCGCCGCGATCTTGACCCCGTGTGCCGGCCTCTCATCCCAATCGCCCTTGGGCAGGTGCCTCGGCCCGCCGAGCCGCGCGGGCGTGGGGTTCGTCTCCCCCATCGTGAACGCCCCTGCCTGAATCCGCCGCATCCGCATGCCGAGCGAGTTGGCGTGCTCAGTATCCCTCGGCAGCTCGGCGGCCAGGGCGGCGGCGCAGACGGCGAGTATCCACAGCTCGGCGCACGGCGGTGGCATTCCACACCTCAAGCGATGTCCCCCACCCGGGGACGCAAGCTGGCGCAACCGCTCCGCGAATGCGCCGGCCGTGCCTTTACCATACCACACGAACGAGACCGCTGGTTCTGATTTCCGCGTCTCTGGTGATGACCGACGTGTCGGGGTCGAGGGCTTCCCGAAGGACCAACGCCGTAGCCGTGATGATGGCATCGTGGATGCTGAGGGCTGCCGGCAAACGCTCCACCACCGCCTCATCCAACGGATAGATGATGCAGTTGGACGCCGCGGCCACGTGCGTGAACACGCCGGACAGGTCAACCCTGATCCGTTTGCGAGGATACAGATGAGCGATCTCGGCGAGCGCGATGGTGGGAATGACCAGCTCTGCCGTCGGGTCCTTCATCGCAGCCCGAGCGGCCGGGCTCAGCCGCCGGTTCTTCTCGAGGAACCATACCAGGGCATGGGTGTCCACAACATACGTCACTCCCCAGTCCCCTCCTCATCCCAGCCCACGCGGTATTCAGCGGCCGCCAACTCATCCTCAGTGGACTCCGCGACGCCGGCGAGGATCCCCTCCAGGTCAGCAAAGGCACAGCGGGCCGCCGCCTGATTCGCCTCGCGCAGGCGAGCCTTCAGAACCGTCAGTTGCACCTCCAGCCCCTTCACTTGCGCCACCAGAGCGTCCGCACTCATCCGTATCCACCTCCTTGCACCTGCCGGTGCGTTTTCATTATACACCCTTTCTCCCTTGCGTGCGAGATGTCCTGGACTCTCCCACGCCCCGTAGCTTCTGCGGCGCGTGCCGCCGCGGCGCGCCCCAGGGTCAGGAACAGGCAGGCGGACGACCAAGCCACGTCATCTCTCTCTCAGCGAGTGGTTTCGTAGGCCTCCCGGCAGCGGCGGAGGTAGTGGCGGAAGTTGGCGTAGGGGACCTCGGGCGGGGCGTGGTGGTCGAGGGTGGGCACGTAGCCGCCCGCGCGGAACATGGCGGGGAGCTTGGCCGCCAGCTCGCGGTCAATGTCGGCCTGGCTCCCGTAGAGCGCCCGCTTGTCTATCCCGCCGAGGATGCGGAGCTTGGGGAAGGCCTTGCGAATCTTCACGACATCCATCCCCGCGGCGACCTCGAAGGGGAGCATGCCGTCCACCCCGGCCCCATGGAAGAGGGGGATGAGCTTGGTCATGTCGCCGTCGCTGTCCTGGAGTATCCACCTTGCGCCCATCTGGCGGTAGAAGTCGCCCATCTCGCGGTAGTAGGGGAGCATGAAGGTGCGGACGAACTCCGGGCTGATGAGCGGGCCGTTCTTGAAGGCCATGTCCTCCCATACGAAGATGAAGTCGAACTCCACGTCGCGCAGGGCGCGCTCGTAGAGGGTCTGAAGATAGGTGACGTGGTATCGGCACATCTCGTGGATGAGGTCGGGCTGCTCGATGTAGGCCATGAGGAGGCCCTCGAGTCCCATCAGCTCGCGGAGCCAGCCGAAGAAGCCGTTCTCGCGTCGGCCGAGGCACAGGAGATGTGGGAAGCTCGGGGCGGCCTTGGCCCAGGCGTCCCAGTTCGCGGGATAGCGGCCTGGGGTCTTGGGGTCGAGGCGTTCCTTGATGGCCTCGAAGTCGTCGCGGCTGGCCACGGGGTGCTTGAGGAACTGGGGGAGGCGGAGGCCGCACTTGCTCTCGCGGCAGACGATGCCCATCTCGGTGCGGACGACCTGGGTCGTGTCGTCCTCTTCGAGCACCTGGCGCTCGAAGGGGGGATAGAGGTAGATTTCGATTGGGGGGCGGAAGTAGTGGGTGATGCCGCAGTGGTCCCAGGGCTCGACGCCCCGTGGGAGGCCCTCGGTGCGCCAGCGCTCGAGGGCTTCGGGCCAGTAGCCCCACTCGAACTGGCAGAGGGTGTCGGGGCGCTCGAAGCTCAGGAGGGCGTGGAAGGCCTGGCGCTGGGTCATTGCTGCCTCAGGAGCCCTCTTCAATCGTCCTCGTCCTCGTCCCTCGTCCTCGTCCTCGACTCTTCTGGCCGAGACCGAGAGGGTCGAGGACGAAGGACGAGGACGAGGACGAGGGACGAGGACGATCAGACAGTTCTCTGCCCCTCATCCTTCTCGTATTGGGCGATTTCGTCGCGGAGGCGGGCGGCGCGCTCGTAGTCCTCGTCGGCGATGGCCTTGGCCTGCTCCTCGCGGAGGCCGTCGAGGACTTCGCGGCGGCTCAGCGGGATGTTGTAGGCCTCGCGGAGCTGGAGCTTGAGCTCCTTGATGGTGGCGAGCTCCTGGCTCTGGGGGATGAGGTCCTCGCGGCCGTACTTGCGGAAGAGGCCGGCGATCTCCTCGATGCCCTGGTCAATCCGCAGGATGGCGTCGGCGCAGGCGCCGTTCTGGCAGAGGGCCAGGGCCTCGGCGCGGGTGCGGTCCATGAGGACGAGCGCGCGCCACTTCTCGTGCTGGGCCACCGCCTCGGGGTCCTCCGCGTGGTCGCGGATGAGGTCCATGAGGTCGAGGTTGTGCTGTGCGTCGTCGCGCGCGCGCTCGTATTCGCCGAGGCGGAAGAAGAGCACGCGGCGCTGGTAGTAGTCCATCAGCTCTTCGCTGAGCTCCTCCACCTGGGCCTTGTTGAGGCGTAGCTGCACCTGGGCGCCGCGGCGTCTGCCGGCGGCCTGGAGCTGGGCGCGGTAGTAGTCGAGGAGGGTGGGGGCGCCGTGCGGGCTGGCGCCGTCGGGCCGGCCCTCGAACTCCCACTGGAAGATGCCGCATCGGACTCGGACCTGGATTTTCAGCCGCCCGTCGCGCCCGCGGATGCAGCGGACGTTCTTGCTCTCGTCGCTCTGGTCGTGCTTCCAATCGTCGAAAACCGCCGTCATGTCAACCGCCATCGGGGCCTCATCCTACGGGCTGCACGGGACCCGCCGAACTCGCCCATGATCCTAGCGCAAAACGGCGCAACAGTCAACGGCGGGCCGCGCCCTTCCGCGATGGAGACGTAAGCACGGTCGGCATTCCGCTCCGCTACCATCCAAAGCGGCATCGGAGCCTGCCCTGAGCGGAGCCGAAGGGATGCCGCACTCCATATTCCTCCGCCATTTGGGCGCCGGGGGACTTTGGAGTGCGGTGACGCGTCACCGCTTTGATTCCCAGCGGAGCGGTCGAACGGGAGAAAGCCCCGTGGCACCGCGTGCTGCCTTGAACGCTGCCTCTGGGCGCGACGGCGCGAGCCAGCGTCTTACCTCTGGAGCGCAGCGCGCCCGTCGTCCTTGACAGGGCTCGGCGAGTTGCGTACCATGTGGTCAATCGGCAGAGCGCGAGCGTCGCTAGGAGCGCCCAATGGCGGACCCGAGCAAGGGCAACAGCCCGTTCTACCCGGGCCAGCCGGTGCCCGTCGAGATGCTCGGGCATCTCGCTCAGGTGCACCAACGCCTGAAGGACCTCGCTGTCAAAGGAGTGTTCCTCGTCCTGGACGAGAAGGATGCGCTCGCGGCAGTCATGGCCGCTGCCGAAGAGATCGGCAGGAAGCACGTGGGCCTCCAGGTGTATAACGCCCTGAAGAGCGAAGATTACCGCTCGACCCTGGCCAAGATCGGCAAGATGGGGCCTGGGGCCACAGGCTTCACAAAGGGCAAGCTGGCCACCGGCCTGACGGAGAGCGAGAAGCGCAAGCTGGCCAACTTCCTTCAGAGGATGAAGAAGCTGGGCGTGGTCCGGCCCGGCGAGGGCAGGGGGGAGTACGTGTTCAACGTGCGCATGGTCCAGCTCTACATCTGGCTGCGCAGCTTCCGTGAAGCTCGGCCAACCACGTGAGGCGGGGCGGGCGTGACACAAACCTGTTCGCCAGATCGGCCCGGGCCGCTCTTAGGATAGACCATGCCGAAGAACCCACAGCTTCCGAGGGAGATCAATGCGTGCATGCTGACGGGGACCGGGCTGGGGTGGTTCTGCGAGTACGCGGGGCCGAAGTCGTCGGCGGAGCTCGACGCGGGCGCGGTGCGGCCGCCGCGCGGGGCGACGCGGGAGCAGCTCGACGCCTGGGCAGCGTCCGCCGACAAGAGCCTGGCCGCCTTCTTCCGCGTCTTCGCCCCGAAAGGGGCGCCCGCCCCCGAGGCCGACCCGCGCGACCTCATCAGCTTCATGTCCCACGAGCTGATTGACGTCGCACCCTTCGCACGCCTCTTCCGCCCGCAACGCATCCCGATGTACGAGCCGGGCCCGAGCGAGACGCTCGCCAAGGTGGAGGCCATCTGCCTGTGCTTCTCGGACTGCAAGATAATTGACCAGGGTGGGGCGCACGTGCGCCTCTTCAACCGCGACCTGGCGAAGGAGCCGAATATCCCAGGCCACGAGGCCTGCCTCGAAATCGTGGATGTCCCGCCCGCCATCGCCGCCAAGCACGGCCTGCGGCCCGGCCAGCGCTACGTGATCCAGGCGGACATCTACGTGGGCGGCGTGAGCCACGCCTTCGGCTACTTCCATCGCGGGGCGATGCAGCAGTACGTGCTCCTGCCCGAGGAGGTGCTGGCGAACGACCGCGGGAACTGCCTGATCCCGATAGACGCCGAGCGGTTTGGGGACGGGCCGTTCGTGAAGCGCGACCTTGGCCGCGCGGAGGCCGGCCTCTCCGAGCCCTGGGGCTGCGTGGCCGCGAAGATCGACTACCGCGGGTCGCTCAAGCCGGGCGGCACAGCCTGGTTCGTCGGCGCCACGATGGCCGACGAAGCGCTGGTGCGCGAGGCGGCAAAGACCGCTGGGCGCGTGCTCCTGACCGGCGGCCACGCCGCCGCGCTGGCACGCGGCACGCGGCACGCGGGACGCAACAACTGCGAGATCACGGTTGTTGAGGACATTGCTTCGTTGCGCCGCAGCCCCGGTGCGGGAGAGGTGGACGACATCATCGTGCGCGAGGCGTCGGCGCCCCTCGTCGAGGCGGCCTGCGACGCGATGGCGGCGGGGGCGGTGATGCTGCTGCCGCCCTTCCCGCCCGGCACGAACGCCAACCTCGATGTCGGCGCCATCCACTACAAGGGCCTCTACTTCATCGGCCACACGGAGTCCACGCTCGCCGCCACGTACGCAAAGCCGCGCCGAACTCGGCTCAAGCCGGGCGGGCGCGTGCTCCTCGTGGGCGCGGGCGGGCCGATGGGCCAGATATGGCTCCAGACCGCCCTTGACGCGCCCCAGCCGCCGAGCTGGGTGCTGGTCACTGAGATAGACGACCCGCGCCTTGCGCTCCTCGAACGGCACTTCCGCCCGCAGGCCGAGGCCAGGGGTATCCACATCGAGTTCGCCAATCCCCTCAAAAAGAAGGCCACCGAGATCGTGGAGATGGAGAGCCTGGACGACGTTGTCGGCCTCTGCCCGGCGTGGGGTCCCATCAAGGCCGCCGAGCCGCTCGTGGCGCGCGACGGCCTGATCAACATCTTCGCGGGGATCAAGGCGGGGACGAAAGGCCCCGTGGACCTCGGGATGCTCAGCCAGCGGGGCGTGACGATCATCGGCAACAGCGGCTCCGCCGTCGAGGACCTCCACGACGTCGTCCTGGGCGCGCTCCGCGGCGAGCTCAGCCCGAACAAGTCCGTGGCCGTCATCGGCCCGCTCGCGGAGGTCTGGGAGGCCATGCGCCAGGTGATGTACCGCGAGACGAGCGGCAAAATCTGCGTCTTCCCCGAGCTAGCCCTTCCCGGCCTCATCCCGCTCGCCGACCTGGCCCGCCACTTGCCCACCGTGGCCGCGAAGCTCGACGAGCACGGCTTCTGGACCCGCGAGGCCGAGGAGGAGCTCTTCAGGGTGTGCCCGAAACTCGAACTCTGTGTGGGATGAATGGATGAGTGGATGGGTGAAACCAGTGAGAGTGAGAGTGAAAGTGAAGGTGATCCCTTTCGGCCTTTGCCCCCTCGCTTTCCCTTTCAGTCTCCCTCCTCCCCCATTCATCCACCCATCCATTCATCCCTTTTGAAGGAGCCGCCATGCCGCTTCCGCTCGAAGAAGAGACCAAGGTGGAGTTCACCGCCGCCGTCCTCATCCCGCCCGAGGGGGCCTGGGAGCCGATCCAGGCGATTCGGCGGATGCACGACCCGCAGTTCATCCGCTGGATGCCGCACGTGACCCTCCTCTACCCATTCGTGCCCGAGGCGCGGCTGGCCGAGGCCGCCGAGTTGCTGGCGCCGGCCGCCGCCGCTGTGCCCGCGCTCGACCTGATCGTGGGCGGCTTCGGCCACTTCGTCCACCCCAGCGGCTCAGTGACCCTCTGGCTGCGCCTCGAGCCGGCCGACGCCGTGCGGGCGCTCCAGGCGAGGCTCCAAGCTGCGATGCCCTGGTGCGACGACGTGTCGAGCTACTCCGGCGGCTTCACCCCGCACCTCTCGCTGGGGCGCTTCCGCGAGCCGGCCGACGCCAGCCGCCTGGCCCTCAGGCTCGAGGAGACCTGGGCCCCCCTGCGCATCCGCGTGGGCGAGGTCGCCCTCATCGCGCGCTCGGGGGCGCCCGCCGAGCCCTTCAGGCGCCGCCATTCCCTGCCCCTGGGCGTTTGACGGCCTTGGGCATGGTGGTATAATAAAGATGGAGGGCGTGAGCGGCGCGGGATGGAAGGAAGCCTCGCACAAGGAGTACCCTCATGTGCCGCCGGCCGGCGCGCCGTGCCTTCTCCCTCATCGAGCTGCTGGTCGTCATCGCCGTCATCTCGGTGCTGGCCTCGATGCTCATGGCCGCCCTGGGCAGGGCGCAGACCGCGGCTCGCACCGCCAGGTGCCAGAACAGCATGAACCAGGTCTACAAGGGCGCACGCCTCTACGCCAACTCCTACGACCAGATGCTGCCCGACCTCTACGCCGCCCTCGCGACCACCGAGCACCACATCCGCTACGTGAACAACAACGCGGCGCGCAGCGAGGTCACTACCGGCTCAGGCGAGAACCAGGTCACAACCAACGTGCCCGCGGGGCTCTGGCTCCTCTTCACCGGAAAGCAGGCCGAAAGCCCCGAGGTCTTCTACTGCCCTGAGCTGCCCGGCCAGTACCGCTACAAAGGCACCGACAACCCGACCGTGGACGGCCTCCCCGAACGCGTGGGCTACATGTACAACGCCTTCCCCGACCGCGCGACAGGCGAGAACATCGTCCCACTCCCCGAAGGCCTCCAGCTCGAAGAGGCATCGAACGACATCAGCCAGAGCCGCAAGATGGCCTTCTACGCCCTCCTCTCCGACCCCTTCCCCACCGACCGCCTTGTCACCCACAGGGCGCGGAGGGGCATGAGCGTCGGCTACTGGGACGGCTCGGTCCAGTGGATCGACATGCGCGCCCGAGGCATCCTCTGGAACAGCGAGAAGCCCGACCCCGACGGCGGAGCGCCGATCAAGTGCTTCAGCGAGGACAAGAACGGCGCCATCGCCACCCGCGACACCTGGGTCGGCCTCTCCCAGGCACGCCAGTGACGCCTGACGCGCCGGCCTCCCATCGCAACCCCCCGCCCATGGTGAAGCATTGGTCCCCCCTCATCGTCCTCGTCCCTTGTTCTCGCCTCCTCGGCCCCACGGGCAAGAGAGTCGAGGACGAGGGACGAGGACGAGGACGAAAGACGCAAGAGGGCCCGGCCCCCGAGCATGGCCCCTATATGACTCGCCACGATTCTCGATCAATCCTCGTGTTGTAGGCGGGGCGTCCCTGCCCCGCGTCCCCGATCACTCCCACAGGCTGTCGCATGTGACTGAGCGCCTGCTCGCGCACGCGCTCCGGGGTCTGCTCCGCGCATTGCCATAGCTGGGGGGCCATACCCCCGGCTCCGGGTGCAATAACGGATTTGTGCAGGTGGGCACACTAGAAACCAAACCCAGCTCCTCTGGGTTTGGTTTCCTGTTCTGTCCACCGTTGCCAGAGCCAAAGACGACAGACTTACAGAACCGACCGCGGAGCCGCTCGGTTCAGTAAGGTGTGCCCACCTGCACAAATCCGTTATTGCACCCCCCCGCCCTCCCCCCAGCCCCAGGCTGCTTGACTCGCCGCAGGGTGCTCCCTATAATCAGAGGATTGGGGTGTGGAGGTTCGCGATGGCAGCGGAGCGTGCATGACGATCCCGCGTGAAGCCAGCCTCGAGGCCTACCTGCACGAGATCAGCAGGCTGTCGCTCCTGAGCGCCAAGGAGGAGAAGGACCTTGCCAAGCGCATGGCGAAGGGCGACGCCGCGGCGCGCGACCGCCTGGTGCGGGCCAACCTCCGCCTCGTCGTCTCCATCGCCAAGAACTACGTCAACCGCGGCCTGGCCTTCTCGGACCTGATCGAGGAGGGGAACATCGGCCTGCTGAAGGCGGTGGAGCGCTTCTCGCCGAAGGCCGACTGCCGCTTCTCGACCTACGCCACCTGGTGGATCAAGCAGGCCATCCGCCGCGCGATCACCAACACCGTGAAGATCGTCCGCATCCCCGCCCACATGGTCGAGACGATAGCCCACTGGAAGAGCGCCGACGCCGCGCTCACGGCCAAGCTCGGCAGGCCACCCACCGCCGAGGAGATCGCCCGCGCCATCAAGCTCCCCACCAGCAACGTCCGAGTCCTCAAGCGCATCCTCAGCGCCACACTCACCTCCGCACAGCCCGTCAGCCTCGACGTCCTCTCCTCCCTCAACGAGGTCATCGAGGACCGCACGACGCCGCGGCCCGACCAGAAGTTCTTCGACGAGGACGAGCGCGCCAGGATACGCGAGCTCCTCGACCTCATCAGCGAGCGCGAGGCCCAGGTGCTCCGCATGCGCTACGGCATCGAGGACAGGACGCCCATGACCCTCGAGGACATCGGCGCGCGCCTCGGCCTCACCCGCGAACGCATCCGCCAGATCGAAAACGAGGCTCTCCGCAAGCTCCATCAGTACCTCTCCGGCGAGCGCAAGCCGGCCGTCTGAAATCGTCCTCGTCCCTCGTCCCTCGTCCTCGTCCTCGACTCTTCCCCCAGCAAGGGAATCGAGGACGAGGACGAGGGACGAGGACGAGGACGATAGAACAGCCGAGTGGCCACCACTGCAAAGGCATGCGCTGCGCCGAAAAATGGTTTGACGGCGCCGAAGCAAGCTGCTAAACTGTTGCAGCCTGGGTTGGTGGCGCGGACGCTCAGGAGGATGGCATGGAGGACCCTCTGAAGGCGGCAATACGCGGGGTGCGCGACTTCCCGAAGAAGGGGATCGTGTTCCGCGACATCACGCCGGTCCTCGCCGCCCCCGAGCTGCTGCGCGAGGCCGTCGAGCGCCTCAGCGAGCCCTTCTACGAGCAGGACGTGCGGCTCGTGGCGGGCACGGAGGCGCGCGGATTCATCCTCGCGCCCGCCGTGGCCTTCCAGCTCGCCGCCGGCTTCGTGCCGATCCGCAAGAAGGGCAAGCTGCCCTGCCCGACCTATCAGGCCAGCTACGCCCTCGAGTACGGCACCGACGCCCTCGAGATGCACCGCGACGCCATTCCGCCTGGCGCGCGCGTGCTGATGGTGGACGACCTGCTGGCGACTGGCGGCACGATGAGGGCCTGCTGCGACATGGTGGAGGCCGCGGGCGGCGTGGTCGTCGCCTGCGCCTTCCTCGTCGAGCTGGCCTTCCTGCGCGGGCGCGACAAGCTCGCGCCGCACAACGTCTTCTCGCTGGTCCAGTACGCCAGCGAGGATGAATGAGGCCGGTTTGCCGGGCGCGCCCGTAGCTCAGAAGGACAGAGCGGCGGTTTCCTAAACCGCAGGCCAGAGGTTCGAATCCTCTCGGGCGTACCAGCTTCACGCGGCCTTGGGCCGCAACCAAAGGGGATGATTGGATGAATGGATGGTTGGATGAATGTCTGACA
Organism: Planctomycetota bacterium; assembly: GCA_016872875.1. The sequence goes on from VGYW01000125.1 coordinate 13,020, forward strand.
CCCATCCACCCATCCACCCATCCATCCATCCTGTGCTGACAAGGGCGAAGTTCACAGGACGAGAGTCCTGTCTTCTCAGGACGGAGTCGCGTGGGCAAGCACCTTCGGTACAGCGAGGTCAAGCACGCCGACAAGTTCGCCGAGGGCCTCTCGGCGGTCTGGCACAGGTTGGAGCGCTACATCTTGCCCGCCCTGATAGTGGCGGGGGCCTGCCTCGTCCTCACCGTGGCCTGGTTCGTCGTCGCGCGCCTCTTCGGCGGCAGCGGCGAGGCGGCCTGGGAGGAGCGCTTCGAGCTCGCCCAGGAGGCCGCCGCCAGGGCCAAGGACGAGCCAGAGGGCGGCAGCGACAAGCTCCTCGACCGCATGAGCGCCTTCGTCCAGAAGCACCAGGGCGCGCCAGCCGCCGCAGTCACCCTCCTCGAGCTCGCCCAGGGCCACAACCGCCGCGCGGCGGCGCTGCGCGACGAGAGCCCGAAGGCGGCCCGCGAGCACCTCCAGAAGGCGGCTAACGCCGCCGAGCAGTTCATCGCCGACTTCCCCGATCAGCGCCCCGCCGCGCTCGCCATCGCCCACTACGAGGCCGCGAAGGCCCGCATGGAGCTCGGCGAGTGGGAGCGCGCCGCCGACCACTACGAGAAGGCGACCGCCGCAGGCCTGCCCGCCCTGGCCGCCATGGCCAGGTGGCAGGCCGGCTACTGCTACGAGCAACTCGGGCGCCTCGACCAGGCGCGGCTGAAGTACGAGGAGCTTCGCGCCGACCCCGCCGCCGGCTGGTGCGGCGAGCAGGCCGACTTCGCGCTCGCACAGCTCGGAAGGCGCCCGGCCAAGCCGAGGTAGTCTGCACTTTGCTTCGGGTCCCGGACCTCGTTAGGAGAAGGAGCACATGGTGGACTTGCAGGAACTGGCCAACAACGTGATTGCGGGGAAGGCGAACGAGACGAAGGCCCTCGTCGCCCAGGCCCTCGCCGAGGGGGCGCCGGTCGCCGACGTCCTCAACAAGGGCCTCATCGCAGGAATGGAGGTCGTCGGCCAGAAGTTCAAGGCCAACGAGTTCTACGTCCCCGAAGTCCTCATCGCCGCACGAGCCATGAAGTGGGGCATGGAAGTCCTCGAACCCGAGCTCAAGAAGGCCGGAGTCCAGCCCATCGCCGCCATCGCCATCGGAACCGTCAAGGGCGACCTCCACGACATCGGCAAGAACCTCGTCGGCATGATGCTCCAGGGCGCCGGCTTCAAGGTCGTTGACCTCGGCATCGACGTCGCGCCCGAGAAGTTCGTCGACGCCGCGAAGAACCAGAACTGCGTCATCTGCGGCCTCTCGGCACTCCTCACCACCACCATGCCCCAGATGAAGAACGTCATCTCCGCCCTCAAGGAGGCCGGCGTCCCCGCCAAGGTCATGATCGGCGGCGCACCCGTCACCCAGAGCTACGCCGATGAGATCGGCGCCGACGGCTACGGCCCCGACGCGGCGAGCGCGGTGGACGTTGCGAAGGCCCTCCTCGCCAAGGCCGCCGCTCCGGCCCCAGCGCCCGCCCCGGCCCCCGCGCCGAAGCCCGCGGCCCCCAAGAAAGCCGCCCCAAAAAAGCCGGCCAAAAAGGCTGCCCCCAAGAAGGCAGCCGCCAAGAAGGCCCCGGCCAAGAAGGCGGCGGCCAAGAAACCCGCGGCCAAGAAACCCGCGGCCAAGAAAGCCGCCAAAAAGCCCGCCAAGAAGGCCAAGAGATAGCCCATCGCCGTGGCGGCCACAAGACCACCCAACCCAGGCGCAGGGACAGGCGCGAGCTTGCCCCTGCGCCTGTTGCTTTGTGACCGACGAGATGCCCGCGCAACTTCGATGAGGGGATGAATGGATGTATGGATGAATGGATGGGTGCCGGCCGGGTCTGGCATTCATCCATTCATCCACCCATCCACCCATCCAGTCCCATGGCTACACACGGCCCTCCCGATTTCAGGCAACGCTTCACCATCCGCGGCCGGGTCGGCGCGCGCCGCCTCGACCAGTACCTGGCCGCGGCACTCCCCGACTTCTCGCGCACCTTCATCCAGCGCCTCATCCGGGAAGGGCGCATCACCGTCGGCGGCGCGCCCTCCGAGCCGAGCTATCGCATCCGACGCGGCGACCGCATCGAGGTCAGGGCCGACCTGCCCGAAGGCCCAACTGTCCCCCCCGAGGACATCCCGCTCGACGTCCTCTACGAGGACGCGCACCTCCTGGCGGTGAACAAGCCGCCCGACATGGTGGTCCACCCCGCCAAGGGCCACCAGGGCGGCACGCTCGTCAACGCACTCGTCGCCCACACCCAGACCCTCTCGTCCGCTTATGGCGAGCTGCGGGCGGGCATCGTCCACCGCCTCGACCGCGACACGAGCGGGGTGATCCTCTGTGCGAAGACCGACGCCGCCCACGCCGCACTCGCCAAGCAATTCGAAGGCCGCACCGTCGAGAAGCACTACCTCGCCGTCGTCGAGGGCGAGCCGGAGCTCGACGCCGACCTCATAGACGCCCCGCTCGGCCGCAGCCGCCGCGACCCCGAGGCCGTCGCCGTCCAGCGCGAGGGCGGAAAGCCCGCCAAGACCATCTACCGCGTCCAGCGCCGCTTCCGCGGCTTCGCGCTCCTCGCCGTCCAGCTCCTCACAGGCCGCACCCACCAGATACGCGTCCACCTCGCACACGTCGGCCACCCCGTCGTCGCCGACGCCCTTTACAGCCACCGCCACGCCCTCTACCGTTCCGACCTCCTCGGCCTCCAGCCCCCCGACGACGAGCCCCCCCTTATCGAGAGGCAGGCATTGCACGCCCACCGCATCGCCATCGCCCATCCCGCCACGGGCCAACGCATGGAGTTCACCGCCCCCCTCCCCGCCGACATCGCCGCCCTCCTCGCCGCCCTCGAAGAGCTCAGGGCGGCTGGGGGAAGGCGCTGACCTTGGATGGAGACTACTTGGCGCTGAGGGCGGCGATGTGGGCGGCGATGGCGCGGCGGAAGGCGTCGTATTGGGCGGGCGAGAGGCGGGCGCTCGCCTTGTCCTCGATGGCGATTGGCTGAAGCGCGGCCTTGAGGAAGGCGGCCGCGGCCTCGGCCTCCGCCGCCCCCTTGCCCGCGGCACGGGCCTTCGCTATCAGACGCTCGCAGGTGAGCAGGTAGCGATAGTCGTTCACGCCCTGGGCCGTCCGCTCCCAGCCCACCGTGTCGTTCAGGCCTTTCTTTGAGGGGTAGACGACGCTCCAGGACGCCTCGTCGTCGCTGTAGTCGAAGTAAGGCATGGAACAGACGTACATGTAGCCGTTGCGGAGGAAGCCGCTCATGCCCGCGCGGGCGGCGACAAATGCCCAGCGACCGATGTCGTGCCGCACCCGGCTGCCGCTGTAGTCCCAGAGCCGCTTGCCCGCTCCCTTGACCAGCTCGAGGGCGCGGGGGTTCACGTGGGCGATGCTCACGGGCATGGTCTGGAAGTAGACGTCGCGCCCCGCGCCGGTCGAGTAGTAGCCGCTGAATAAGGTGTTCGGGCAGGCGCGGGTGCGGAGGCGGATGAGCTCGCCGCAGCTCTCCACGTTTCGGTATTCCGGCCGCGGCTCGTCGAGGAAGTAGTAGACGCGCGGCGGCCAGCCCTTCTCCTTCGCGTGGCGCTCGACGTCGGCGTAGACGATGCGGAGCAGTTCCTCGTAGGAGACGCCGAAGCGTTCCCTGGCCGCGGCCTCGCAGCGGGCGACGGCGTTCTGCGAGTGGTCGTGCGGCACGCCGGCCACGTCGAGGCCCTGATAGCTGTCGCCGGGCATGGTCAGGCCGTGCTTCACCGCGAGCGCCATCCAACTGTCCATCGCCGCGTAGTCAATCTCGGCCTTGCCGTCCTTCACGCCCTTGAGCACGGCGCTCGGCCCGCCCGTGACGGCGTTCATCCCGTGCTCCGCCTGGTTCCGCATCACCCGCTCCGCCTCCGCCCACCAGCGGGCGTTGAGGTCCGGGTGACGGGCGTTGAACGTCCCTGCCGTTGAGCCGGTGACGGACATCGTGATGTCGGTCACGCGGTCCAGTGCGAAGGGGTGAACCGTCAGCTCGATGGGGATGGCAGCCGTGCCGACTTGTAGCTCGCCCGTGTACTTGCCCGGCGCGGCCGATTCGGGCACGCTGATTGTCAGCCAGAGGCCGCGGGTGACGCCTGGGCGCAGGTCGAGTGGCCTGAAGTCCTGGAGGATGTAGGGCAACAGGTTGCCTGCGCGCGAGCTGCCGGCGCGCTTGAGGAAGTTGCGCACCTTCCGGACCTGAATGGCCGAGGCCGGGATTTCGGCTCCGGCCGGCCCCCTCAACGCGGTCCGAGCGACCGTGAGGTCGCTCGCCTCGGCCAGGGGGAAGAGGCACACCTGCGCCGCCTGGCGCTCGCCCCGGGCGGCTTCGATGGCGATGGCCATCGCGGCGTCCTTCGGCGGACGCGCCGTGACTGCCACGTCGTCCTCCGTGTGGGCCACGAAGTGGATGAAGCCGCGAGCCTTCTCGGCGTCCGTGGGCTTCGGCTCCTCATCTTCCCTCTCCCTTGGGGAGAGGGGAGGGTGAGGGTGCCCTGGCTTGGGCACGCTCACGACCATTCCGGCGTTGAACTTGGCCTTGCGAAGCGCGCCCAGCGTGTCCATGAACTTCCGGCCCGCCTCCGCGGCGGCCTCGGGGCAGACGACGAGGAAGCAGAGGCCGCGGCCCGACTTGTCGTCCGCCTGCGGTTCAATGCGGAGCAGGCTATCCGACACCTCAACCTTGAAGCGGTGGACCGTCTGGTACGAGGCGATGTACTTCTCCCACAGGTCCTGCCCTGGCAGGTCCTCATCGTCCTCGTGGCGGTAGTAGAGTTTCGCCAGGAAGTCGGCGCCCGTGCGGGTCTCGCTGATGGCCTCTTTGCCATTGATGAGGAGCTTGCGCCACGTGAACGATGGCAGCGTGTGCCAGAGGCCGAACATGTCCCAGCACAGGTGGACTTCATAGGGGCCGTTTGGCAGCTTGAGGCGGAACTCGCGGCCGCCCACGCAATCGCCCGTCAGCGCGTCGGGGGTGTAGGCTATGGTCGCGTAATCGGACCCGACCCAGCCCCAGCCGCGCTGGTCGTCCCACACGTGCTGGTCGGAACAGGCTTCGAAGCCTGGGTAGACGGGCGCCCCCGCCGGCCCGAAATCCAGGGCCACCAGCCCCTCCACCTTTGGCAGGCCCGAGCCCTCCAGACGCACGTTATCGAAGAAAAGCGTTAGCGGCTTGCCCACGGGCGCGATCCAGAGCCGCACCAACTTGAGCGAGCCGAGGTCGAGCTTCAGCCGTTGGCTGAAGTTGCGGGCGTTCGACTTCCGCAGGCCCGTCAGGTTCAGCTCCAGCGTGCTCTTCCCCGGGGGCACGACCAGGTTGTCGTCGTTGTAGCGGCTCCCATAGTCCTTGCTCGCCGCATCGTCCATCCGCGCCCCGCAGTTCACCGCCTGGTCCTGCGGATTGAACACGTCCACCTTGAACAGCACGAAGTCCCTGAACTTCGCCAGCGCCGCGGGCGCCGCGATCTCGAGGCCGGGATAGCCCGTGCCATCGGACTCCACCCGGAAGGCGTGCTCGCCATCGGTCGCGTGCTCTTTGACCCGTTTCCCCTCGCCTTTGACAAGGTCAGGCCCGCCCGGCTCGAAGCTCGACAGCACCTCCACCCCGCCGCCCGAGGCACAAGACAGTACGAAGAAGTGAAAGGCCGCCCATGCGCTTGCGCGCGCCATGCGGATAGGTGTCACGTCTCCAATCCTTGAATTATTCTGGTCACCGATTGCCCCCGGCGAACCAGCCCCTCGGCAGCCAGGGCTCGAGGGCCTTCAGGAAGTCGGAGAGGATGAGCGGGATGTCGTAGAGGTCGTGGACGTGGGGGTCGAGGAAGAGGGCCTGGTGGGCCGCCTCGCGGTCGCAGGACATCGCGGCATTC
>VGYW01000126.1 GCA_016872875.1 Planctomycetota bacterium
CTTTGGGCGCCCACGGGGGTTTGGGGGGCTGCCTCAGACCCCCAATGGGATCGCTGGACGGGGCGAGCCTCATCCGCCGAAGCCCTGCCGCCGCTACTCTCACACCGCCGGACTCCCTCATCCGAAGTCCCGCCGCTCGCCATTGGAGAGCAGGGGAGTGACGATGCGGCGGGGAGGGGGGAGGGCGGGCGGAGGCGGGCGTAGACGAGCGAGGCGGTGATGGGGGTGCCGCGGAAGAACTCGTCGCGCATGAAGGCGTGCCAGATGTTGCGGTCGAGGTAGAGGACGTGTGCGTCGCCGTCGGGGCCGATCCACATGTCGAGGTTGCGGATGTGGCCGGCGGTCTCCTCGCGGCTGGCGATGGTGGCGGGCGGCGCGAAGGGCTCCTTCGCGATGTCAGGCGTCCAGGTGAAGTAGAGGTTGCGGAAATCGTAGTCCCAGTCGCGGCCCGTGACTTTCTTCTTGAACGCCCGCCACGTTGGGTTGGGCTCGACGATGTCGCTGATGGCCATGATGTAGGCTGCGCGGTTGCGGAGTGCGACCTGGGGGTAGCAGCCGCGGCGGGGGAAGCGCACCATCCCCTGGCGGGCCCAGGCGCCGGTGCGGTCGAGGTAGCTCCAGGCCTGGCCCTCGTAGAGCAGGATATTGAGGAGGAGGATTTCGCGGGCCACACGGTCGGCGGCGATGCCGCGGTAGGAGTGCTCGATGAAGGAGTAGGGCTTGTCCCACCTCGGCTTGAGGGCGATGGGCGGCTTTCGCGGGTCGGCGGCGGCGAACTCGAGCAGGTGCGGCTCGCAGGCGTGGCTCGTCCGCCCGTCGGGGGCCTGCCCGGTCTGGCGGACCGCGGGGTTGACCGAGAGGATGATGCGGCCGCCGGGCAGGCGGACGAGGGAGCAGGGCTCGCGCTCATCGTATCTCGCGCCGGCCCGCGCCCGCTCCCAACCGCGTCCCGGCTCGCGCACGAAGAGCTGCCAGCGGGTGTTGCACAGCGGCTTGGCGTCCTTGCCCGTCTCGGGCGCGGCGGCGAAGACCCGTTCGCCGTCGCGGACGATGGTGGGCGAGCCGTAGCACCACATCGGCCCCGAGCCGTTGTTGGGGTCCTGATAGGTCGAGATGATCTCCTCGGCAACGGCCTCGATGGACATCGGGGTTGGCTCCTTGCCGCGCGCGGCGCGGGGCCACGCGGCCAGTGCGCCCGCCGCGCCCAGCCCCAGGAAGCCGCGTCGGCCCATTCTGAGCATTCCGCTCTCCTAACGCGGCGCTGGCCGCAACCAAAGGGCCGAAAATGTTGAATCATGAACGGTGAATATTGAATGTTGAATTGGGAAGAGCACCCTCAAGCGAGGACGCTTGAGGGTGCCACCCACCGGCGCACGAACGCGACGCGGTGACTGAACGCTCGCGCGCGACATTGCTTTTGCAGAGGTCAACAAGACAATGAGCCTGGGCCGTGGACGACAGGGTGGAGAACCTGTTTGTAGTGCGGCCTTTAGGCCGTTCCCTGGCGGGACGGGCTAAAGCCCGCACTACGAACTTCCTCATTCACTTGGACGCTCTACGGCACGAGCTCGTGGAGTTCGTACTTTCCGGGCTTTCGGGGCTTCTCCTTGGGCGGCTGTTTCGGGGGCGGCTCGCTGGGGGGCTTCGGGGCCGGCTTCTCCGGGGGCTTCTTGGCGGGCTCCACGGACGGCTGCGTGGGGAGCGGCTGGCCCGACGCCGTGGCCTTCTTCTCCTCGGCGATGCGGGTGGCCCAGTCGTCCTTGCTGATGTCGTAGCCCAGCCAACCCAGGAAGAAGTCGGCGATCTCGGTGAAGTGGATGTTTCCCATGAGGCCCACGTAGCCTACGTGGACGACCTTGAGTCATGAGAAGCCGACCTGCTTGGGTACGCTCCCGGCGTACCCTGCGCGGCCTCCTCACCCGCCGCCCTCGCACTTGTCGCTGCCAGGGAAGAAGAGCCAGGCGATGGGGCCGCGTCGGCGGCGGGCGAGGGTCTCGCGGTCGTTGAGGTCGAAGGTGCCCCAGCCGCTCACCTCGTAGGCGTAGAGGATGAGGCCGACGTTGCTGTGGTAGTGTCGGAAGACGCCGACCCTGCTGCCCCCGATGCCTGCGAAGTAGCCGTCCACCGTGCCCCCACCGAGGCCCCCCAGCCCCAGGAGGCAGGCGTAGGCGGAGAGCGAGAGCCGCGGCGTCACCGACACCCCGAAGTCCATCATGTCCGCGGTGTCCATCACGCGGTCGCAGGTGTAGACGAAAGCGCCGTGGATGACCGCGCAGCCTGGGGCCGCGAGCAGCGACGCCGCGGCGAGCAGGAGGGCCGCCGGCCGGACCGCCTGAGGTCGCATGCACTACTCCAGGGGGAGCATGCTCACACGGGGAGGGGATGTGACGTATTTTACCGGCTCGGCTGAAAAAGTCAATGCCAATTTGCGAGTTCCGCTCCAAGCCCGGCCAGCTTCCTGGTCTTGAACCGTCGTCGTTGTCGTCGTCGTCCTCGTCGTCGAATCTTCAGGACGGAGGAAGCCAGAGGGCTCGACGACGACGACGAGGACGAGCACGAGTCTGCGCCCTTCTTGAAAACCCCCCTGCAATGTAGTAACATAGCCGAGACGGGAGACCGCACGGCGCATGGCAGAGGAACGGCTCAACAAGGTGCTCGCCCACGCTGGGCTGGGCTCCCGGCGAAAGTGCGACGAGTTGATCGCCCAGGGCCGCGTGACCGTGGACGGCGCGACGGTGACCGACCTGGGCCACAAGGTGGACCCGTGGGCGTGCGACATCCGCTGCGACGGCGAGCGGGTGCGGGCCGAGGCGCCCGCCTGTTACCTGCTCAACAAGCCGCGCGGCGTGGTCTGCACGTCCGACCCCCGCGAGGGGCGGCCGCGGGCCGTTGACCTGTTGCCCGGCGAGAGCCGCCGCCTCTACACCATCGGGCGCCTCGACGCCGACAGCCGCGGGCTGATCCTCGTGACCAACGACGGCGAGCTCACCCAGCGGCTCACCCACCCGAGGCACCAGGTGCCGAAGGCCTACCGCGCGTGGGTGCGGGGCGCGATGAGCCCTGAGGCTCTCGAGCGGGCCGAGCGCGGCGTCCACCTGGCCGAGGGCAAGGTGTCGCTCGCGCGCGTGCGGGTGTGCAAGCGGCGCCGCGAGGCCACCGAGCTCGAAGTCGAGCTCCGCCAGGGCGTCAACCGCCAGATACGCCGCGTCCTGGCGAAGGTCGGCCACCCTGTGTCCGACCTGCGCCGCGTGGCGATCGGGCCGGTGCGGGATCCCGAGCTGCGCGAGGGCGCCTGGCGGCGCCTGCGGCCCGACGAGCTCCGCGCCCTCCGCGCCGCCGCAGGGCTTGGAGAGTAGCCCGCGTCTCCGACGCGGACGTTTTCCGCCCCGGAGGGGCGGGCCACCGACTTAGGAGCGAACGAGGGTGAGACGACTTGCCGCGTGTGTCCTCGGTGCCTTCCTGGGGGCCATCGTGCTGGTCCTGGCCGTCCGCGCGCAGGAGGAGGAGCCCGGCGGCGAGCCGCGAAAGGAGCCGGGGGCCAAAGCTGCTCCAAAGGCCGCGCCCAAGGCGGCCCCGAGGGCCGCGCCGAAAGCCGCGCCCAAGGTGGCGCCCAAAGCCGCCCCAAAGGCCGCGCCCAAAGGCGCCCCCAAGGCCCGCCCGAAGGGCGCGCCAAAGGGCAAGGGCGAGGAAGGCGAGGAGGAGGAGGGCGAAGGCGCATCCGTGCTCCTCGACAACGACGCGGTTGTGCTGCGCGACGGCACGCGCATCAGCGGCACCATCCTGTGCGCCGGCCAGGCCGCCGTCACCATCCTCACCTCCGAAGGCGAGAAGACCATCCCGCGCGAGCAGATCGAGCGGGTCATCCAGAACGCCGACGCCGGCCTGCCCACGAAGTTCCCCGCCGAGCCCGACGCCCTCGGCGCGCACAAGCACCTGGTGGATGTCTCGGGCGCCCTGCCGCCGCCGCCCAGGAAGGCCCCCGAGCCTAAGGGGCCGGACATCGTGACTGCCCTGCCGCCCGCGCCCGCGCCTGCGGCGAAGGCCGCGGAGCCGCCCAAGGCCATCGAGCCGGCCCCGCTCCCCAAGGCACCCGTGCCGCTTGCGCCGGTGCCGCCTGCCAAGGCGGTGGAGCCCAAGGAGCCGCCGGCCAAAGCGGTCGGCCCGGCGGTTCCGGGCAAAGCGCCCGCCGAGCCCGCCCCGAAGGTCGCGGCGCCGCGCAAGCAACTGCCCCCCGTCACGTTCCCGAAGACCCAGGCCGAGATTCACGCCCTCCTGGAGAAGCTGCGGGCGGAGGGCACGCTCAACGACTACCTGGCCGACCCGGCGTTCCGCGACGGCTTCCGCCAGGCGGTCCGCGAAGCCTTCAAGGGCGAGGCCCCGAAGCCCGCGCCCCCAAAGGAATGAGCCAGAGTGGGCTAGTGCTCCAAGAGCGGAGGGAGAAGAATGTCACGCGAAGCTACTGTAGATGTCAGGTTCAGCATGCGATCTGGCAGACGGGTGCTCAATAGGAGTGCTGATTCATGGCCGCCAGCACGGTCCAGTTGTCCTCGGACACCGAGGACCTCCTTGGTGCGCTCAGGTCCGCCGAGGAGGTGCTTATCCCCCGGTTGGCGCGCGTCCGTGGCTACCTTCTGCGCTATCCCGACATTCTGGACACAGTTCGCGAGGTAGCAGGGCTGGCTCGCGAGAGGTTCGGCCCGGAGGCCGAGTTGTCGCTGGAAGTCTACCGCGACCCTGAGTGTCGGGATGAGTACCTGACCCTCTACGTGCGTATGCATAGGTACGGCACAGATATGGTGGCGGAAATTGATGCGTTGCGCTCAGAGTACGAGGAAGCGATGGCGGACAAGGGTGGTTGGCTCCTGGTGACCACGGATTTCCAGCCGCCGAGATGAGACGACACGAGCTCTGGCTGGCCGGGATGGCTCCCGCTCGCACGCGGAGGCCCACGTTCGTAGTGCGGGCTTCAGCCCGTCAGACTACGGCCTGAAGGCCGCACTACAGACAACGCGCCACCCCGAATCGCCCCCATCCTCTGGCCCACGCGCTTCCGTGAACAGAGCGAATCTGGTAGAATAATGCTTTCAGTCGTTTGGAGACCGCGGACATGACCCAGCTTCAGCTTGCCCGCGAGGGCAGGATAAGCGACGAGGTGCGGCGCGCGGCCGAGGCCGAACGGGTGGAGCCCGAGCGGCTCCGCCAGCTCATCGCCGAAGGCAAAGCGGTGCTGCCGGCCAACCTCCGCCGCGAGCGGAAGCGCCCGGCGGCGGTGGGCCTGGGGCTGCGGACGAAGGTCAACGCCAATATCGGCACCTCCGCCGATTACGCGGACCTTGCCAGGGAACTCGAAAAGCTGACGGCAGCGGAGGAGGCGGGGGCCGACACGGTGATGGACCTCAGCACCGGCGGCGACGTCGCGGCCATTCGCCAGGCCATCCTCGACCACGCCAGCGTCCCCGTCGGCACCGTGCCCATCTACGACGCCGCCGTCCAGGCCGTCCGCGCCCACGGCGCCATCCGCGCCATGACCGCCGAGGGCGTCCTCGGCGCCGTGCGCGCCCACGCCGAGCAGGGAGTTGACTTCGTCACGGTGCACTGCGGGGTCACGCGGGCGGTGGTGGCGACGCTTTCCGCCCGCGGGCGCCTGTGCGGCATGGTCTCGCGCGGCGGAACCTTCCTCGCCCACTGGATGCAGGCACACGGGCAGGAGAACCCGCTCTTCGAGCGCTTCGACGAGGTGCTCGCCATCGCAAGGGAGCACGACGTCACGCTGAGCCTGGGCGACGGGATGCGCCCTGGGGCCATCGCCGACGCCTTCGACGCCCCACAGGTCCACGAGCTGATGGTGCTGGCCGAGCTGGCCGAGCGCGCACGCAACGCAGGCGTCCAGGTGATGATCGAGGGGCCGGGCCACGTGCCGCTCCACCAGGTGGAGGCCCAGGTGCGCCTGGAGAAGGAGCTGTGCCAGGGCGCGCCCTTCTACGTCCTCGGCCCGCTCGTGACCGACATCGCGCCCGGCTACGACCACATCACGTCGGCGATAGGGGGCGCGGTGGCCGCGGCCGCGGGCGCCGACTTCCTCTGCTACGTCACGCCCGCCGAGCACCTGGGCCTGCCGAGCGCCGAGCAGGTGCGCCAGGGGGTGGTGGCGGCGCGCATCGCCGCACACGCGGCGGACGTTGCCAAGGGCGTGCCCGGCGCCGCCGAGCGGGACCGCGAGCTCTCGGCCCGGCGGCGGCGGCGCGACTGGGCGGGCCAGCTCGCCCTCTGCCTCGACCCGCGCCTCGCCCGCGCACTGCGCGAGGGCGCCCGCCCCAGCGACGACGAGACCTGCTCCATGTGCGGCGAGTTCTGCGTCTTCAAGATCGCCGATGAATCCCGGAGGCCATGAATGCACCGCCTGTGAGAAAGGGACAAGAGGGTCTGCGCGGGTACTTTCCTCAGTCCCGAAGGGACCGCAGTAGGTAGCCGGCGGCTTCAGCCGCCGGATCGGGGTCAACCCGGACCCAGTCCCGACGGGACGGTAGAACCCCAAGGCGCAGCGGTCCCGCACCCCTTTCTGCCGTCCCTTCAGGACTTCACTGGTTCTTGGCCCGAGTCCGGCGGCTGAAGCCGCCGGCAACCCACTACACTCCCTTCGGGAGCAAGAGAGCCAGGCGCCCGTGATTCTGCCCCCTTTTGCTGGGGATGCACCGAGGGAGCCCTGCCAAGCACCAACGGTCGAGTACCAAGTGCCAGAGACCCAGATGCCCAAGGCCGGACACTCACCGCTTGCCACTTGCCACTCGCCACTCTCGCTTCTCGCCTTGTGGCTGAGCTTCGTTGCCGGGGCGCTCGCCGCCGAGGCGCCGGACATCGAGTGCGTGTGGCCGCTGTTCTACTACAGGAACGGCGCGGGGCGGACGGAGGTGGACGTGCTGGGGCCGCTGGGCTACTACGTGCGCGACGCGAAGGCAACGAGCTACGGGATGCGGCCGCTCTTCGACGTGGTGAGCGAGCCCGAGGAGAAGCGGGGCAGCTTCCACGTCCTCTACCCCATCGCGAGCTTCCGCGGCAGCCCCCAGAGCGCCTGGCACTTCGTCTTCCCATTCTACTTCCACAACCACCGCGTGGCGGCGAACGGGCAGCCGGCGTCGGCCACGGTCATCTTCCCGTTCGTCTGGTGGGGGCGGAGCGCCACGGAAGGCCCGTGGGGCGCCATCCTCCTCGTCGGCGGGACATTCAAGGGGCTCTTCGGGGCGGACCGCGTGGACTACGGCGGCTTCACCTACAGCAAGGTGCGCACGGGCGAGTACACGACATACCTGATCCTGTGGCCCTTTGGGACGTACTGGACCGGCCCGGACAAGCACGGGCTGCGCATCTGGCCCTTCTACTGCCACGTGACGCACGAGGGGCACTGGAGCAACGGCTACGTGATGTGGCCCTTCTGCTGCTACGGCTCGCGCGAGGGGGGCGAGGCGCGCGACGCCGCGAGCTACTTCGCCAGTTGGCCCTTCTTCGGCCTCTCGCGCGGCCGCGACGGCAGGAGCGGGAGCGTGCAGGTGCTCTGGCCCCTCTTCTACTACGGCTGGAACGAGCGCGGCAACTTCCGCGAGTGGCAAGGCCCCTGGCCCCTCTTCAGCAAGAAGACGAGCGACGACGTGAGCTCGTTCAACCTCTGGCCCTTCTGGGGCCGCGCACGCGAGAGGGCCAGGGTGGAGGACCGCTTCCTCAGCGGACTCGTCCGCCACACCAGCGTGGACGCCAAGGCATCCACGGTCCGCGAGACGACCGTTTTCCCCTTCTTCACCCACTCCCTCAGCGAGGACCGGCGGCGCGAGAGCCGCCGCTCCTTCTGGCTCCTCTGGCCATTCTGGCGCTCGCGCAGCTTTCGCGAGGGCACGGCGAGCTGGGGCGATGCCAACTGCCTCCAGTTCGCCTGGACCCGGGCTACGGACGATTTCGACCGGAACTGGAGCGCGCTGCTGGGCCTCTTGGAGCACGAGCGGCGGCGCGACGGCGAGGCGGCCACGCGCGTCGCCATGCGCCTCTTCCGCCACGAGACCGGGCCGGGGTGGAGCCACACCCAGCTCGGGCCGTTCGCCTCGTGGCAGAGCGCGCCCGGCTTGACTCGGCTCAGCTTCATGCTAGGATTGGTGCAGACGGGCCAGCGCGACGGCAGGCGCGGCTGGCGGGTCTTCTTCATCCCGTTCGGCGCCCGCTTGAGCGCCCGCTGAACCCTTGTGGCGAGCTATGCGTGTATGTCAACAGGGGATGAATGGATGAATGGATGGGTGGATGGTTGTCAGACAATCATCCATTCATCCAGACATCCAATCATCCCCTTTGATTGCGGGCAATGGCCGTTTTGAGAGGAATCGCCCCGTGGCAAGTAGCCAGGGACCGCCCCCAGTCGGCCCTGTCCGCCGCCGCCGAGGCATGCTCGAGCAGGTCGGCGCCGCCTTCTCTCTGGTCTGGTCGGCCGGCATGGCGGGCCAGCGCGGCGCCCTCGAACGCCTGGGCAGCGGGATGCTCGGGATAACCGAGGCGGTGGGCCACGACGCCATCCTGTTCGCCCGCGCCGCCGCCGCCTGCCGCGGCATCGCGGGCAAGGGGCGCGAGATCGTCCGCCAGATGTTCCTCTGCGGCGTGATGAGCTTCCCGGTGGTCGTGCTCGTGGCCATCTTCGCGGGCGCGGTGCTGGCGCTCCAGGCCGGCCTGACGCTGCGGCATTATGCGCCCGGCCTCGAGGCCAAGATCGGCTCCATCGTGGCCGCCTCGATGACCCGCGAGATGGGCCCGATAATGGCCGCCCTCATCCTCGCTGGGCGCGTCGGCTCCGCCATGGCTGCTGAGCTCGGCACCATGCGCGTCTCAGAGGAGATTGACGCCCTTCAGGCCATGTCCATTGACCCCGTCCGCTTCCTCGTCATGCCGCGCGTGCTGGCCATGTTCATCATGGCCCCCGTGCTGACGATTTTCGCCGACTACATCGGAGTGCTGGGCGGCGCCGTGGTGGCCTACCACCAAGTGGGGGTGAGCTACACAGCGTACTTCGAGGAGGCCGAGAACGCCCTCGTGCTCACCGACCTCAACAGCAGCATCGTGAAGGCGATGGTCTTCGGCCTCCTCATCTCCGTGGTGGGCTGCGGGCGCGGCCTCCGCGCACAGACCAGCGCCGAGGGAGTCGGAAAGGCCACCAAGGACTCCGTCGTCGCCTCCTTCATCCTCATCCTCGTCTTCAACTACCTGATCACCAGCATCACGAGGCAGTTCTATTAGAAGGAGTGGAGGAATGGATGATTGGATGGGTGGCTGGATGTCAGACGCGCAGACTCTTTCACTCATCCATTCATCCATTCATCCATTCATCCCCTGTCTGAGAACGCGATGATTGACCTCATCGAAGTCTACAAGTCCTTCGGGCCGAAGCAGGTGCTCAACGGCTTCAACCTGCACGTCGAACGGGGCGAGACCTTCGTCATCATCGGCCGGAACGGCATCGGCAAGACAGTGACCTTCAAGCACATCATGGGCCTGATGAAGCCCGACAGGGGCCAGGTGGTGGTGGAGGGGGTGGACATCACGCGCCTGGCCGGGAGCGCGCTGATCGCGGTGCGCGACAAGTTCGGCATGGTCTTCCAGGGCTGCGCGCTGCTCAACTGGCTCACCGTGGCCGAGAACGTGGCCCTCCCCCTCCGCGAGCGCACCCGCCTCTCCAAACGCGAGATTCAGGAGAAGGTGAGCCAGAAGCTCGAGCTCATGGGACTCCAGAACGCCGGCCACCTCTACCCCGCCGAGTGCAGCGGCGGCATGAAGAAGCGCGCCGCCGTCGCTAGAGCCATCGTCCGCGACCCCGAGATAATCCTCTACGACGAGCCGACCGCCGGCCTCGACCCCATCATGGCCAGCGTGGTGAACGACCTGATCATCGAGCTGCGGGCGAAGCTGCGGATTACCTCGATGGTCGTCACCCACGACATGGCGAGCGCCTACCGCGTGGCCGACCGCGTGGGCATGCTCTCCGGCGGCAAGCTCATCGAGATCGGCACGCCCGAGCAGATTCGCTCCTCGCAGAACCCTATCGTCCGCCAGTTCATCGAAGGCCGCGCCGCCGAGCCCGCCGCGGCGGCCCCTGCACTCGAGCCCGTCGCGGCAGGGCGGACCTTGTGATGCGGCCCCAGGCCGTAACCAGAGGGAATGAACGGATGGATGAATGGATGAATGGAAGGAGAGTGAGAGGGAAAGGGAAAGTGAGCGGGGAAACCAACGGGCAGTTGCTCTTGTCCTCACTTTCACTCTCCCTTTCACTCTCACTTGCCTTCACGCCATCCATTCATCCACCCATCCACCCATCCAACCATCCGCAGTAGGAGAGCCTTTCATGCGTTGGACCGCTGAGCTCGTCGTCGGCATCTTCGTCCTCGTGGCGCTCGTCCTCTTCAGCTTCTTCACCATCCGCATCGGCGAGTTCTCGTGGAAGGCCCCCGACGTCTGGACCGTCCGCTTCGACGATGTGTCCGGCCTCAAGGACGGCGACCCCGTTCTCGCCTTGGGCGCGCACGTGGGCAAGGTCAGCCGCCTCAAGTTCAGCCGCGACCACGTCGTCGCTTCCCTCGAGCTCCAGCAGAAGGTGGAGCTCTACGAGGACTACGAGATCAGCATCCGCGCACCCTCCATCCTCGCCTCCTACCACGTCTTCATCGCCCCAGGGAGCCCCAAGAAGAGCCGCATGGCGTCCTACGACGGCCTGCGCGGCAAGGCCACCGCGGGCCTCTTCGCCGACGCCGTGCGCGGCATCGTGGACCAGTTCAGGACCGAGGAGGGCGGACTCGGCAAGCTCGTCATCGGCAAGAAGGGCTTCGACGACCTCACCGCCACACTCGAACGGCTCAAGAAGGTCTCTGAGGCGCTCGACAAGGGCGACGGCGCGCTCGGCAAGCTCCTCGTCGGCGAGAAGACCATGGCCGACCTGGCGAAGACCCTCGAGAACGCCCGCGACCTCTCGGGCGACCTCGCCCAGAAGGACGGCGCGCTCGGCCGCCGACTCCTCTCCGACGCCACCCGCCAGAACCTCGAGAAGTCCCTCGCAAACGTCGGCGACCTCTCCGACCGCCTCCGCAAGGAGGGCGGCATCGGCCGCGAACTCCTCAGCCCGACCTCCCTCGACTCGCTCAACCAGACGCTCGACAGCGCCAAGAGCGTGGCGGCCAAGCTCGACAAGACGGACGGCCACCTCGGCAAGATGCTCCTCGGCGAAAAGCCCCAGGCCGATCTCGCCACCGCACTCGACAGCGCCAAGGGCCTCGCCGCGAAGCTCGACAAGGCGGACGGCCACCTCGGCAAAATGCTCCTCGGCGAGAAGCCCCAGGCCGACCTCGCCGCCACGCTCGACAACGCCAAGGGGCTCACGGGCGACCTCAAGGCCGCCGACGGCGCCCTCGGCCAGCTCCTCGTCGGCAAGAAGAGCTACGCCAGCCTCACCACCACCCTCGACAAGGCCGGCGAGACGATGAAGGACGTCCAGGAGGTCGCCGCCAAGGTCAACAAGGGCGAGGGCACCCTCGGCCGCCTCATCAACGACGCCGCCATCTACAACGACCTCAAGAAGACGATGGACACGCTGAATCAGCTCGCCGCCCAGATATCCGAGGGCAAGGGCACCCTCGGCAAGCTCGTCACCGACAGCGGCCTCTACGACACCGCCGCCAAGGTGATGAAGCAGATCGCCGAAGCCATCGAGGACGCCCGCGAGCAGGCCCCAGTCTCCTCCTTCACCAGCGCCATTCTCGGCGGAATGCGATGAGCGTGTCGCTTGTCCAACGTCATCCTCGCGGCCTCCCGCGGGTTTGCCACCCGCGACGGGTTCACGCTCCTCAATCGTCCTCGTCCTCGTCCCTCGTCCTCGTCCTCGACTCCTGTTCCCCCCAAGCCAAGAAGATCGAGGACGAAGGACGAGGACGAGGGACGAGGACGATAAAGCCCCAAGCTGGTTGCCATAGCTTAAGGCCATGCTCGGTTGATGAGGGGGCGGCGCGGCGCGCGTCGGGCAGGGAGGAACTCCGAGCCAGAGGGCAGTTCTGGACGCCTCAATGGGTGGCCGAGGCGATGGTGGCCTATGTGTTGCACGATGGGGCGGTGGAGATCTTCGACCCCACGGTGGGCGCAGGGGCATTCTTCCGAGCGGCCAAGACCATCGGCAACGATCTCGGGATTAGGCTCCACCTGGTGGGGGCTGAGATAGACCCCGCGGCGCTGGCGCAGGCTCGGGAGAGCGGCCTGTCAGATGCCGATCTGGCCAGTGTGCAGATCGCCGACTTCCTGCTCAATCCGCCGCGGCAGCAGATGACAGCCATCGTGGGGAACCCGCCCTACATCCGCCACCATCGCCTCTCGCCGGACATGAAGAGATGGGTGCGGGGATTCGGCGCTTCCCTCACCGGGCGAGCACTGGACGGACGGGCCGGGCTTCACGTCTACTTTCTTCTGCGCGCTCTCCAACTCCTTGCCCCAAGAGGCCGCCTGGCCTTCATCCTCCCGGCCGACATCTGCGAAGGCGTCTTTGCTGACCACCTGTGGCGATGGGTGACGAGCCGCTACCGCGTGGAGGCCGTCGTCACTTTCGCCCCAGAGGCGTCGCCATTCCCCGGCGTGGACACGAACCCGATCATCTTCTTCATCACGAACGCGCCGCCGCAGGACGAGTTCCTCTGGGCGCGATGCTCACGAGCGGAGAGCACCGACCTAAAGGAATGGGCACTTGCCGGTCTCAGCCATAGGCCGTTTGGGTCACTCTCGATCGAGAGGCGGCGCATCGCCGAGGCCCTCGACACAGGCTTCTCTCGGCCGCCTCGGCCGCAGCAGCGCACCGGCCCAGTCCTCGGCGACTTCGCGACCGTGGTCAGGGGCATCGTCACAGGCGCGAACCACTTCTTCTTCCTTACCGTCGAAGGGGCGAGGTCGCTCGGGTTGCCCCCTGAGCTCCTTGTGACGGCCATCGGGAAGACGCGCGATGTGCCGGGCAACGAGATTACCCCGGCCCTCATGGACCGGCTGCGTGCTTCCGGCAAACCGACATTGCTATTCCGCCCGAACGGCAGGAGCAGGGAAGAGCTGCCGGAGACGGTCAGTTCCTACCTCTCCGAAGGCGAGGCGGCGGGCCTGCCGAACCGGCCCATCATGAAGGCGCGCTCGCACTGGTATCGGATGGAGGCCCGCAAGGTTCCTCCTTTCCTCTTTGCCTATCTTGGGCGCCGCAACGCCCGCTTCATCCGCAACCTGGCCGGGGTGGTGCCCCTTACCTGCTTCTTGTGCGTCTACCCGCGCCGCGACGATCCGGAGTTTGCCGACAGGCTGTGGCGGGTTCTCAACCACCCGGTCACCGTCGCTAATCTTGCGCTTGTCGGCAAGTCATACGGCTCCGGCTGCATCAAGGTCGAGCCGCGCTCTCTTGAGCGCCTGCCTCTGCCGCAGGAGGTTCTGGAGGAAGTGGGCCTTGCCCCGCAAGCGCGGGACGTCCAGCTCCCATTGGCCCTTTGAGGGGTCCGCGCAATGCTCCGCCGGCTATGCCTCCTGTTCGTCGTTCCGGCCGCGGCATCGGCTCTTGCAGGGAATGCCGCGGTGCCGGAGATGGTGCGGCGGGACTGGTATCTCCGCGAATCGCTCGCCGCCATTGCGGATTGGGAGGACATCCTCGCCAAGCAGCCCGAGGGCGAGGCACCCGTCCTGCCGGTGCCTGCGAATGGCGAGGCCGTCGAGTGGCCCAACCCCATCCCGCTCATGCTCCTGCCCGACGACGATGCGAAGGCGAAGGTCCGCGTCCGCTTCGCCGACGGGAAGATGGAGGTCGAGCGCGTGGCACCCGACGGCAAGGCTGAGCGCCAGGCCGTCAAGCCGGGCGAAGTCGTCGTCGGCTACAAACACCCCGGCGGCGGGGGCAAGAGCTACTGGTATCACAGCTACGTCCGCCGCTTCGACCGCCTCTGCACGTTCCGTCCGAAGCCGGCCCCCTTCGCCCTCCAACTGAATGCCCCACTCAACCTGAAGCGAGGGGCGAACGGCCTGGCGATTGCGCTCCGCAACGTGGGCGACAAGCCGCTCAGCCTCAAGCTCTCGCTGCGCAAGGCGGGCGAGCAAAGGGAGATTGCCTCGCGGGATGAGGACATCCCGCCCACGGAGAAGCGAGAGATGCGCTTCGCCGCGGAATTGCCGACCGAGGGCGGTGGGTTGCTGCTCTTCTCCCTCGCGGCCGCAGGCGAGACCTTCTGCCTGCCGCTACTCACCCATGTTGAGAGGGCCGCTGCCGCACAGGACCAACAGCTCCTTCGCGAGGTGACGTTCGACACGCTGCTCTTCGTGAAGCGGAAGCCCTATACGTCCGAGCAGCCGTTCATGGATGCCCACCACTGCCACAACCCGCCTGGCGGCGGCATCTACCGCCTCAGCCCCGTGCGGCCCGACGGCAAGGTGACGCCCGTCGTGGATTCGCTCGGCAACGGCATCTACCGCGATGTCTGTCTGCACTGGGACGCGAAGAAGCTGCTCTTCGCGTTCGGCAACGGCGTCGAGCGCGCCCACGCGCCCGTCGTGCCCGGCCAGAGCTATCACATCTACGAGGTGAACGTGGATGGCACGGGGCTGCGGCAAGTCACGACCGGGCCGAAGAACGACTGCGAGCCGTTCTACCTTCCCGACGGGCGGATCGGCTTCACCTCCGACCGCTCCGAGCACTACGTCATGTGCGGCAGCAACATCCACGCCCCCACCCTCTTCGTCGTCAACCCCGACGGCTCGGGGCTGCGGCAACTGAGCCACAACGTCTTCAACGACTTCAATCCCTCAATCCTGCCCGACGGGCGAATCATCTACGACCGCTGGGAGTACAACGAGCGCTCGGTGACGAGTCTGCACAACCTCTTCACCATGCGGCCCGACGGCTCGATGGTGGCGCCCTACTACGGCAACGCCACGATCCGCCCCAACGTCATCATGTTCCCCCGCGCCGTGCCGGGCAGCACAAAGGTCACCGCCCTATTCACCGGCCACCACGGCCAGACCCACGGCCCCATCGGCCTGATTGACGTGCGGAAGGGCGCCGATGGCGATGCGCCCATCACCATCCTCACACCCGGCGTGCCGACCATCGGCGAGAAGATACAGGACAGCCGCCGCGGCTGGTTCTCCGACCCCCAGCCCCTCTCCGAGACGACCTACCTCTGCTCCTACACGCCCACTGTTCAGCCCTGGCTCGAGCGGAGCTGGGCGCTCTACGTGGGCGACCACCACGGCAACCTGGCCCTCATCTACCGCGACCCCGCCATCTCCTGCGCCGAGCCCGTGCCGTTGGTGGCTCGCCCAAGGCCGCACCTTCTACCACCAATTGAAGAGAATCGAGGACGAGGGACGAGGACGAAGGACGAGGACGATGACGCAACGCTAGTGCTGATGGACGTCTATGAGGGCCTGCCCGGCGTGCCCAGAGGCGAGGCGAAGTTCCTGCGCATCCTGGAGGATGTGCCTCGCAAGGGCGTCCACGAGGGCGGCGTCATCTGCACCTCGGGCACCTCGATCTACACGGTCAAACGCATCTTCGGCACCGTGCCGATCGAGGCCGACGGCTCGGCCCACTTCGCCGTGCCCGCCGACCGCAACGTCTACTTCGAGGTCCTCGACGCCCGGCACCGCGAGATTCAGCGGATGCGGAGCGTGGTCTGCCTCAAGCCGGGCGAGCGGCGGAGCTGCATCGGCTGCCACGAGCCGCGCACCGCGGCCCCGCCGAACCGCCTGGCTTCGGCCGCCTGGCGCGAGCCGAGCAGGCCAACACCCCCTCCTTTTCTTTCCCCTCTCCCTCTGGTTTCCTCTTCCCCTCTCCCTCGGGGAGAGGGTAGGGTGAGGGTGCCTTCCGAGCGGTCGCCCTCGCCCAAGCACCCTCACCCCAGCCCTCTCCCCAGGGGAGAGGGGGTAGAGGGGCCTCTCCCCAAGGGAGAGGGGGAAGAGGGAACTCTCCCCAAGGGAGAGGGAGCCTTGACGAGAGAGGGGGGCTGGGACATCCCCATCTTCTCATTCCTCCGCGACGTGCAGCCGATGCTCAACGCCAAGTGCATCCAGTGCCACACCCACGACCGCGCCACCAATGCCGTCATCCTCACCGACGACCTCACCGACCAGTTCACCATCGGCTACCAGGAGCTTCTGCCCTACCTGGCCGTGGCCAACGCCATGCGCTGGGACCACCCCGACGACGTCTACCCCCGCCCGCCCTACACCTACGGCTCCAAGGTCTCCCGCCTCACCCAGCTCCTCGAAGCCGGGCACCACGACGTGAAGCTCAGCGACGGCGACTGGCAGCGTCTTTTCGTCTGGATTGACGCCAACGCGGTCTACTACGACCGCTACGAGACCCCTCACTGGCCCAACCGCCGCATCTTCGCGGGCGGCGAGCGCAAGGCCCTCGACGCCGCCTTCGCCCGCCGCTGCGCCGCCTGCCACGGGAAAGCGGAAGGCAAGGGTGATACCTGGTGGCTGAGCCTGAACCGCCGCGACCCAAAGCTCAGCCGCATGCTCATGGCCCCCCTGGCCAAGCAGGCCGGCGGCTGGGCACGCTGCCAGGGCACCGTCTTCGCCAACGCCGACGACCCCGACTACAAGGCCATGCTCGCCGCCCTCACCTCCCTTCGTGCCGCCCTCGCCGAGCGGCCCCGCGAAGACCTCCTCTCGATCCAGGGCACCGAAGCCGAGCGCCAACAGGTCGCCCTCCCGCCGCCCCCGCCGCCTTCCCCTCTCCCTCGGGGAGAGGGTAGGGTGAGGGTGCCTTCCCCTCTCCCTCGGGGAGAGGGTAGGGTGAGGGTGCCTCTACCCGAGGGAGAGGGAGGGTCATGGCTCAGCGACCTCCCCTGGGAGAAGGCTTCAGCCGGCTGGACCGCCAACAAGGATGGGGTTCCCCGCCGCGACAAGGATGTTGAGGACAAGCCCCTTCGCCTCGGCGGCGGGCGGGCCTACCGCAAGGGCATCGGCACCCACGCCCCATCCGAGATCGTCTACAAGCTCGACCGCGCCTATGCTCGCTTCCTCGCCGAGGTCGGCGCCGCAGAGGAGGGTGGCTCCGTCGTTTTTCAGGTCTACGCCGACGGCAAGCTCCTCTTCGACAGCGGCGTGCTCCGCGGCCTGCGCGAGGTCAAGCCCATTGACCTCCCCGTCGCCGGCGTGCGGCTTCTCCGCCTCGTCGTCACCGACGCCTCCGACGGCATCACCGCCGACATGGCCAACTGGGCCGGGGCGCGCGTGCTGAAGGTGGCCCAGCCGCAGCCCAAGCCGCGATAGCGTGGATGAAGAGTATGAACGTGAGCGTGTTGGACAGGATTACCGTTGATCTGGAGGTCTGCCTCGGTCAGCCCACCATCCGCGGCATGCGGATCACCGTCTCTCTCATCCTCAAGCTCCTTGCGGCCGGCATGGGACGGAAGGAGATACTCGATGCGTACCCGGAGCTTGAAGACGAAGACATCACGCAAGCCTTGAGGTATGCCGCGCGGTCACCTTCGGAGAAGGCGTAAGAGACGGCCTGAAGGCCGCACTACGAACGCATGCCCTGACGCGTCTGGATCCCGACCCGAACTACTTCGGGGCGTCGCCGGCCCTCTTGCGGCGCAGGTCATCGAGGGCGCGGTGGACCTTCGCCTTGTCGGTGTCAAGGGTGAGGAGCTTCTCGAGCTCGGCCTGGGCCTTGTCGTACTGCCCCTGGCGGGTGTGGATTTCGGCCAGGCGCAGCCGCGCGGCCACGTGCCGCCCGCGGAGCTTCACCACCTCCTCGAACTGCGTCTTCGCCGCGTCCAGGCTCTCCTTGCGCATGCCGGCGGCGGCAATCCGGAACTCGGCGATGGCCTCGTCGAGCTTCCTGATCTGCATGTAGACGCACCCGCGGATGTAGTTGGCATAGGGGTTCTTGTCCGTCAAGCGGAGGGCTTCGTTCGCTTCGGCGAGCGCCTCGTCATACTTCTGGAGACCGAGATGCCGCTCAGCGCGCCGGAGTTCTGCCCCGACATTGCCGTTCTTCCCGTCCAAGATGTCCGAGAGAGTCTTGATGGCGGCCTCGTAGTCGCCCTGCGCCCTTTGTACCTCGGCTAGAATGAGCCTCGGCTCGTAGAGCTCGGGGAGAGTCTTCAGCACTCCATAGCAGGCGCGGTCCGCCTCCCTGAACCGCCTGAGGTCGAACAGAATGCCGCCGCGATCAATAGCGTAGAGGAAGTCGCGAGGAGCGAGCTCGATCACCTTCTCGCAGTAGCCGAGGGCCTCCTCGTACATCTCACGCTCCTTCTCCGGCTGCTTGGCCTCGCGGAAGCGCTCGGCTTTGCAAACGGCGAGCCGGACGAAGACCTCGTAGCTCTGTACCTGGTGGAGCGGGAGCCTGAGCAGGGCCTTGGCCGCTCCATCGGCTTTCTCAAGCCAGGTGTATTTTTCCAAACAAATGAAACAAAAACAGGGGCGGGCGGGGGGCGAAGCCGCCCCCCTAACCCGCCCCTGTTTTGTTTCATTAGTTGGAAAAAACGCTGTCGCGTCACTTTTGCCCCCTTTCGTCTCGCAAGGTGGCATAGTTTTTGCGTTGTTGCCATTTGGCAACATTTTGAGCCTCAGTGTGTCCAGACTCGCCAGTGTGTTCACCTCTCTTGTAGCCCCCTATCCCGCCCTCTGTCGGGGCTGATTCGCCCCTCTCTCACCTGGGTGCAGCTCACGCCGCCACGGCTGACCGCTCGCTCCGCTTGCCGCTCCGCTAGGCCAGGGCTGTCGCAAGGTCTGGTGCCTCGATGGTGTGCCAGGTTGAAGCTCTGCGACGGATGAAGGCCGCGGGCGGGTCGCCAGGGTGTGGCCTGTGACCGCTCGCCCCTT
>VGYW01000127.1 GCA_016872875.1 Planctomycetota bacterium
ATTTATCGCATTCGGCCACCGGCACGTCTCCTGGAGGCCAGCGCGGCCATTTTCCTGTTGGGGTGCCGGCGGCCCGAAAGCGGAAAATCCTGGGGGTTCGGGGGCAAAGCCCCCGACGCACCGGCCGCAGGCACACCCACGATCTCAAGGACTTGGGACGCTGTCAAAAATTAGACAACGTCCCAAGTTCTTGAGGTAGCCCTGGCACCCGTCTGCGCGCGGCGCGAGCGCCCAGCACATGCCGGCGTCTGGGGGACCAGTCCCCCAGACCCCCTGGGATTTACCGCATTGGGCCGCCGGCAGCCCCCTGGGAAGCCAGCGCAGCCACCATCCTACGGGGCCGGCCCGAAAGCGGAGAATCCTGGGGGTTCGGCGGGGGCAAAGCCCCCGCATGGCTGACCCCCGCACTTTCGACCCGAACCTCAAGAACTCGGGACGATCCTGATTTTTTTCAGACCAGTCCGCGAAGCGGATTTCGGGCCGCGGGCGGGCTTGTTTTGATTCGGGAAAGTGCGATAGTTGGAACTGTGCACCTGGCAAGAGGATTCGCCGACGCCGCCGACGACGACAACGACGACGATTGGAGAGGCAGCCGGACGCCAGCATCGGGCGCCATGCCCGAAGCGAACTTGCCTTTGGCCGCTTCTTGGGGTAGGCTTTGGTAGAGCACCAGGCCATCCCTTCCCCCAACAGAAGCCACATGTCCCGGCCCCTAGCCCTGAGGGGGTCGTGCAATGGCCAGAATCGTCCTCGTTCCAGATGCCTCGGAAGCGGAGGGCCAGTTGCGCAAGGCGATCATCCGAGCAGGCCATCAGGTCGCAGGGCTCCCGTCGAGGTTCGGCGGCGCATCCTCAGCCGAAGATAGCCCGCCCGACCTCGTCGTGGTCGAGCGCCGTGCCCGCGAGCGAGGCGACGCGCGGGTCCGCCGGGCCGAGGCCGACGCCGCGCTCAACGCCATCCCCGTCGCCATCTTCGACTCGACACCCGTCCTCGACGGCCCCTCGGCGGCCTGGGTCCGCTTGCCCAAGGCTCTCCAGGAGATGCTCGGACGGTTCAGGATCGGCGTGCCGGCCCCGGGCGCGGCCGGCCATCCCCACGCCGCGCCTCTCCCGCGAACCCTGCCACGCCGCGCCCGTCCCCGCCCCTTGCAATCCACCGCCGCCATGTCGTATAATCCACAGGTGGGCGCCAGCGGGCCCTTAGCTCAGTTGGTCAGAGCAGGGGACTCATAATCCGCGGCCCCGCCTGCGATAAGTCTAACCCCCATAACGACTTGCGGAAACCAGAAAACGGCGGCGCAGCGCTACAGACAGCGCCCAGCGCCCCCGAATCGCAGCGCGAGCACGTTTTCATCCTGGCCGTCCCGCCCCACCTGGCGGACGCGGCGAGCGAGCTTGTGGCCGCCCTGGTAGAGGCAAGCGCGGACCCCGAGCGGCGGACTCGAGACCGCGAGATCGCTTCCGCCGCGTGGCGGCGGGGCCGGGAGCGGCGGCGCCTTGCTGCGGGGGCGCGAGCGGAGTAGACTACACGGGGCGGGGCTAGGGCGACGGCCCGAACCCCGCAAGGCACTGCGGTTGCCCCGCCCCGGTCCCTTCAACGTGCCAGAGCATCGAGGTGCCAGATGCACGGTGATCCGATTCCCCCCGAACTCGTGCCCGAAGTCTACGCCCTTCTGGAGGCCCTGAACACCCTCGCCGGCGGGCAGGTGCCTGCGAACGTGCATGCCAATCGGCTGCCGGCCCACCTTCAACGCGAAACGCTCCGGCGATTCTGTGCCGGGGTGGACTTCGTCTACTACTGGCATCCCGACGGCCGGAGCCACGGCCCGATAGAAACGCTCATGATGCGAATCGAGGACGCGGGGCACTACTGGCTTGCCAAGCAGCGGGAACTCCGGCGAGCGGGTGCGGCGGCGGCGAGCACACCCACGGCGCCAGAGGGCGAGCTTTCCCTGCCCATGTCCCTGCGGGAGATCGCATCCCGCCTGGGGAACATGGGGGTTGACAAGTGCAGGAGCAACCTTGAAGGGAAGGGGGCACTGGTGCGCGAGAGCCGGCAGCAGTGGCGGGTTGACTACAGCAAGCTCGACAAGACGATGCGAGAGCGGATAAGGACGGGGCGACCGGGCAAGAGTTGACCCCCAAGTGTGGCGAAGTGTGGCGAAGTGCGGCGAAGTCCCAACCTACCACCTGGATTTCTCATGGCGAGCGGCTAGACTTTGGGTACAGGCCCAAGGCCGCAAAGGAACACGCCATGAAGAACCTGTTGACCCCCGCACAAGTTGACGCGATTCTCCAGTACCCGTCGGGCCGGTCCGCGCGGCTGGCCCGAGAGGGCAGGCTGCCGGCCGTGACTCTCCCGGATGGTGAGCTTCGTATCCCCGAAGATCAAGTGGAGCGGATCGTCAACGGCAAGCCCCTGGCCCTGAGCCGGCAGGAGGGGGGCGCCAATGCGCGAGAATGACTCCACCCTCGACGCCGTGCGGCTGTTGACCGTCAACGAGGTCAGCGACCTGCTACGGCTGAGTCCCCGAAGCATCTGGCGCGAAGCCGCCCGCGCCGAGGCCGGCCTGACCAGCTTCCCCAAGCCCTTCACCATCGGCGGCGGGCGCCTGAGAAGGTGGCGGCTGGCGGACGTGCGGAGCTACATTGACGGCTTGATCGGGGGGGCGGCGAGATGAGCGCGACCGCCGCCCACGTAGACGCCCTGGACTTCCTGCGGACGCTCCATGAGGGCGGCGAGGGCTACATAGAGTTTCGCTTCAAGCGGAACGGACGCATGGAGCAAGCCTTCCGCCGCCTGCCCCTGGACACGCTGCCGCCCCTGCCCACGGATGGCGACTGCTACTTTGGCGCCTGCCCACGTGCGCGGGAGGCGGGCGACGCCACGGCGGTTGACGTGGCAACGTGCCTTTGGGCGGACGTTGACTTTCACAAGCTCCCCGGCGGCGAGCAAGGGGCGGCGGAGCGGCGCACGGCGCTGGGGGGCCTGGCCCCCAGCATCATTGTGGCAACGGGGCACGGCGAGCACTGGTACTGGCCGCTGCGGGAGCCTGCCCCGGCCCCCGACGCCTGCGCCGTGGTGGAACTGCTGAGGGCGGCGATCTGCCCGAAGCTGGACAAGGTGAGCGACCCGCCGCGCGTCCTACGCATCCCCGGCACGTTCAACGTCAAGGGCGGCGCCAAGCTCCCGGTCCGTGTGGTCCACTGGCAACCTGAGCGGCGCTTCAACCTGAGCGACTTCGACGCCCTGGGCGACGGCCGCGGCGAGCCGGCCGGCGACTATGAGGCCCGAGAGCGGGCGGCGATTCAAGGGGAAGCCGAGTCGAGCGGCGCGACGATCCCAGAAGGCGAGCGCAACGCGGCCTTGACCCGCGAGGCGGGGCGCCTGCGGCGCCTGGGGTATGACGCGCCGATCATCCGCGCCGCGCTGCTGGCCTTCAACCGCGAGAGGTGCCGGCCCCCGCTGCCCGACCGCGAGGTCGAGTCCATTGCCCGCAGCATCGGGCAGAAGCCCGCGCGCGGGTGACGACGGCGAGGGCGACGCCTACCCCGCCTTCAAGCCCGTGCGCGCCTTACTGCCAGAGCATCCCCAGCTTCACCCGCCCATCGTTGACGGGCTGCTGCGCGAGGGGGAGACCTTGAACTTGATCGCGCCCAGCAAGACGCGGAAAAGCTGGCTTGCCCTTCACCTGGCTTGCTGTGTCGCCACGGGCCGCCCCTGGCTCGACTTCCCGACGCGGGCGGGGCGCGTCCTGATCCTGGACAACGAGCTACACGCGGCCACGATTGCGAACCGCATCCCTCGCGTGGCCGAAGCCCTGGGCATCCCCCTTGATCAACTGGCGGACACGCTCTGTGTCGAGAGCTTCCGAGGGAAGCTCCGGGACATCTTCGGGCTGCGGTCATACTTCCGCGTCCTGCGCGGCTTCAAGCTCGTGGTCCTGGACTCCCTGTATCGCTTCCTCCCGCGGGAGGCAGACGAGAACAGCAACGCGGGCATGGCCGCCGTCTACAATGCCCTGGACAAGTACGCCCAAGACGGGGGCTTCGCTTTCGTCTGTGTCCACCACAGCAGCAAGGGAATCCAAGCGGGGAAGGCCCTAACCGACGTCGGCGCCGGGGCGGGCGCGATGGCCCGAGCGACCGACGCGCACCTGGTCCTGCGGGACCACGAGCAAGAGGATTGCGTAGCCGTCGAGGCCGTGACGCGGAGCTTTCCCCCGCCCGCTGCCTTCTGTCTGCTGTGGGCCTTCCCCGTGTGGACGCTGGCCCCCGAGCTGGACCCCGCCGACCTGCGGACCTCTTGGGGGCGACGGCGAGCCGCGGCGCCGGCAGAAGAGGCCCCGCCCAAGCCCGAAGTGACGCTCGACTCGTTCATGGCCGCCTGCGGCGGGAGCGAGGCCCCTCGCCTGCGGGATGAAGTCCTGGACACGGCGCGGCGGGAACTTGGGCTATCCCTGGCACAGGCCCGCCGATGGTTTGACGCGGCCCGAGAGGGCGGGCGGCTGCATGAGTGGGGCTTCGGCGCCACGCGGAAGCGGAAGTACGCCACGGTGCCCCAGAGCGGGAGTTTGCTATGACGGCCACTGCCTTCTGTGTGTGTGTTGCGCGCGCCCCCTATAACCCCCGTGTGCGCGCACAGCGCACACGGGGGCGGGGGCAATGTCGCATGCAGAGCACACGGCAGGAAACGGGATTCCCCCCGCCCGGCGCTGTCGGGTACGCTGTCATTCCGCCGCCCCTGCGCCGCAAGTGCTGGCGGGGCAAGGCGTTGTGGACACGCGGCGGCGGATTGCATATCCGCTGCGGCCTGAAAACGCTGTGCTTTGCAGGGTAGGAGTCTGACGTGGCGCGAAGCTCGACGACCTGGCAGAAGGGGCAGAGCGGCAACCCGAATGGCCGGCCGCCCCGCGAGCACACCCTATCCGAACATCTGCGCGCGGTCCTGGCAGAGGAAGTGGCCGGCCCGAACGGGGAGACGATCCCACGGGCGCTGTTGCTGGCGCGAACGCTCGTCGCCTGCGCCCTGCAAGGCGACGTGAGAGCGGCGGGGTTGATCCTGGACAGGCTGGAAGGCAAGCCGCGCCTGTCGCTTGAAATCGAGGGCGACGCGCCGACGATCCGCGTCATTCGTACCCCGCTGCGGATACCCGACCACCTGCTACCCAAGGGAGCCGCCGATGCTGAACCCGAATGAGGTCGTTGACCTTGACGCGGCGACGGCGGGGGCCTTGGGCCTTGCGGCGGGGGGCGACGCTGCCGCCGTGGGGAGCCTAGAGGCCGTCCTGGGCTATGCCGCGAGACCGGGCCGCCCGTCGAGAGCATTCCGAGTGCTGGTAGTCGAGGATGCTGCCCTTGTGCCTCTGGCCGTGGCCGCGTTGAACGAACTGAAAGTGCGCTTCACAGTGCGGGAGGGGCCGCCATGCTGAGGTTGCGGAATCGCCTGGTGGAGGGAGTCGGGCGGCTGGCGTATTTCACCATCACGGACCGCGCCGACGTGCTAGAGGCGATCAAGGCGGCGAAGCTGGGAGGCGACACGCGCCTTGCGGCGGCGGTGAAGGGCGCCTTCCTGCCCTACTTGGATACGTACTTCGCGGGCTTCTCTATCACGACCCCTCGCGGGAGCGGGGAGCGGTCGTTCATGTTCCGGCTTTGGAAGGACGATCCGCGCTTCCTCGCCTGCTTCGCGCATGACGTGCCCCTGGGGGTGAGTCATTCCTGGAAGGCCCGGCTTCGGGGCTACCCCGCCGTTGAGGTCGTGCGCGACGTGGCGGGGCGGCGGGTCGTGCTGGTTGACGACGTGGTTACGACGGGGAGGACTCTGGTAGCGCACTTGCTGCCGCTGCTGCGCGGCGGGGCATTGGCGACTGGCCTTGTGCTGAGGGAATGAAGGGAGCCGAGAATGACGACGATTGAGGCCGAGTCCTACGTTGACGATCTGCTGCGCCGCGCGGAGTCGGGCGACGGGGAGGCCGCTGCCGAGCTTGACGAAATCGCGCAGAGCGCCTACGCGCGCTGGGCGGCGACGGGCGAGCTACCGGCGAAGCTCGATGGCCTGGGCCGTGCCTGCGCTGAGGCGCGATTCCGCGCCGAGGGCGGCCCCGGCGGGGCGCTGGGGCAAGCGTGGCGGGCGGCCGGCTGCTACTTTGGCGCCGAGGCGCTTGCGGCGGAAGGGGCGCCAAAGAAGGCGGTCCGGCGCTGGCGTGGTGAGGCGCGCCGGGCGGCGATGTTCGCGCGGCGGTCCCAAGACCCCGAGGCCCGAGCTCTTGCCGAGGCCGTGCTGAAAGCCTTGAGTCGTTGAAGGGTGGCCACATGCGCGGCTGCCGGCCGTCCCTCGCTTCTCTGCCCCGCCAGAAGCTATTAGAGCCACGCTGCGGGGCTTTGGGGGAGGCATGAGGCCAGAGACACCTATGGCGACCCGTCAAGCCGCTGCGGGCGATCTTCCGGCCCGCGGATTTTCGACTTGACAAGGGGGCGAAGCTGTGCTAACATCGGTTAGTATGCAACACACACTGACGGAAATCCTGAAACAGCGCATCGCCCAGTGGCCGGGGTCGTTGCGTCAACTGGCGCTCCGGGCGGGTGTCCCCGGCCCTGCCCTGGTGTACTTCGTCAACGGACAACGGAGCCTTCACTTGACCACAGTGGACAAGCTGCTGCCCATTCTCGCAATCGAGGTGAAGGCCCCCAAGAGTCGCAAGGCCCCTGCGCCCCCGCCGCCTGTAGTGGAACCCCCGACCGGGCGACTCGGCGCTGCCCTGAAACGGGCGCGGCAGATAGCAGAGCAACGCCCCGCGCGACGGCGCAGCGTGCGCTAACGAATGATACATAAGTGATATTATCAGACGTTACCGGGCGCCCCCCTCTGGACGTGCCCGGAATGGCCGATCTGAGGCGTTCTGTGAGGGGCGCCGGAAACGGGGAGAGCGAAAGGGGTAGAGCGATGCGAGCGCACTTGGGGGCAGTGGTCTGGGCTGCGGGTCTTGGACTCGTGTCCTTTGCCAGCATTGGGCGCGGCGGCGAGCCGGCGGGGCGCTTTGACGACCTCGCGGTTCTGAAAGCGGAAGTCGCCATGCTACAGGCTACTGTGAAACGCCAAGCTGCGGAGATAGA
The DNA here is from genome assembly GCA_016872875.1 of Planctomycetota bacterium. The sequence continues at coordinate 7,116 of VGYW01000127.1, forward strand.
GAAGCTCAAGGCAGAGAACAGACCGCTGCAAGAGGAGATCGCCACGCTCAGACGTAACCTTGCGGATGTCCGTGAAGAGAATGAGCGCTTGCGCGGGCAGATCAAGACGTTCAAGGGGGCTTCTGGCAAGGACGGGGGAGGCGCTAGGGGCGTCATCCCCCGTGTGGGAGACGAGACGTCGGCGGCAAGGATCGCGACAGACCCACGGAAGTACCTCGACAAGGTGGTCATCCTGTGCGGCGGCGTCAGTCTTGGTAGGGGGGGCTATTACGGGTATCGCGGGGCCGAAAAGACCCACGTGAGTTTCCATTGCACGGATGTAGGGGACGACTGGCATCCCGCCGGGCGTAGCGTTGGTCTGTACCTTAGACGCGAGAAAGCGGAACCGCTGATTGCCGCGCTGGACGAGTCGATCAAGAAGGGGAGTAACTACAAGCTCATGAGAGTTCGGGCGATCATGTTGACCTCGCGGTTGGACCCCGACGCCGACTCGAACTCCACACCCGAACTGGAGTTTCTGGATTGGCAGTTCTTGGAGCCGGGTGGGATCACTTGGGGGCCGTGGGCGCTGAGAACGACGGACAAGGAAGCCCCGAAGGGCAAGACAGCGCCCCTCCCGCGCCGGTAGGACCGCGGGCGGCGAGTTTGGGAAAGGGGTAGACGAATGGCGAGCATCTTCAAGCGGGGCGGGCGGCGGGGCAAGGGCGGCTACATCGTGTCCTGGTATCCGGCCCCCGGCCTGCGGAAGTCCAAGTATGCCGGCAAGGACCGCGCCGCCGCCGAAGCCCTGGCCCGCAAGCTAGAGGCCGATGCACTGCTGCGGCGGGAAGGCGTCATTGACCCGAAGGCAGACGCCTACGCCGCTGCCGAAGCGCGGCCCCTGGACAAGCACCTTGCCGACTTCGGCGCCACGCTGCGGGAGCGGGGCAACACGGAAGGACACGCTACCCATACGACGCATCGGGCGGGCCGCGTCCTGGCCCTGGCGAAGCTGAGCCGCATATCCGAGCTTTCCCCGTCGAGGGTCCAAGCTGCCCTGGCCGACCTGCGGGCCGAAGGATGCTCCCTTGCCACGTGCAACCACTACCTGCGGGCCGTCAAGTCATTCTCGCGCTGGCTGTGGCGCGACGGGCGGACGCGGGAGGACTCCCTTGCCCCGCTGAGCGCCTTCAAGGTGACAGAGGCGCGGCGGGAGCGCCGGGCGCTGAGCGACGGCGAGTTGACGGCCCTGTTGCACGTGGCCCACGAGGGCGCCCCCGTCCTGCGCATGGCCGGCCCCGACCGCGCGATGGTCTACGCCGTGGCCGTGGGGACGGGGCTGCGGGCTTCGGAGCTTGGCAGCCTGCGGCCCGAGAGCTTCGGCCTTGACGACGCCCCGCCCGTCGTGGTAGTGGCCTGCGCCTACACGAAGAACCGCGAGGAGGCCCGCCAACCGCTGCCCCCCGCCCTTGTGGAGCCGCTTCGCCAGTGGCTTGCCGGCAAGGAAGCCGGCCGCGAGGTGTTCAAGCTCCCCGACAAGACGGCGAAGATGATGCGGGTTGACCTTGTGGCGGCGGGCATCCCCTACGCCACGGCAGAGGGCGTGGCGGACTTCCATTCACTGAGGCACACCTACGTATCCCGACTCGTCCGGTCCGGCGTCAACGTCAAGCTCTGCCAAGAGCTGGCCCGGCATTCAACGCCGGTCCTGACCCTTGGGCGCTACACCCACGTTGACATGCAAGACAAGGCCACGGCCTTGACGATGGTGCCGGCCCTTCAAGCCCCGCGCGACGTGGTAGCAGAAGGTAACAACGGGAGCGCAGCGCTACAAGCAGCGCATGCGTTGCCCGAATCGGCAAAACGTGGCGAGCCGTGGCAAGAGGGCGAGCTTGACAGCCCCGGTGCGGGTGTGGTAGCATCCCATTGTGGTGACACGACTTGTCAGCTTGTGGCAAGCCGTGCTTGCGAACGGGCCCTTAGCTCAGTTGGTCAGAGCAGGGGACTCATAATCCCCCGGTCGGAGGTCCGAGTCCTCCAGGGCCCACCACTTGCCGCCCCGCCCGCGTCAGGAGGCCCGGACCAATGAGCGTGCAGATGAATCGCCGTGGGTTCCTTCGGAAGACCGCCGGCACGGGCCTCGTCGTGCTGGCGGGCCGCGCGCCGGGAGCCGACGCCGCCGAGCCGCTTCCCACCCGCGTCCTCGGTCGCACAAAGGCCAAAGTCACCATCCTCGGTCTCGGCACCGCGCCCATCGGCGAAGGACCCGTCGGGGTCCAGGAAGGGGCGCGTATCTTCGGCGAGGTCCTCGACCGCGGCGTGACGTACGTGGACACCGCCCGCTCCTACGGCACCGCCGAGGAGGCCCTCGCCCTCGTCCTCCCCAAGCGGCGCGACGGCCTGTTCCTGGCCACCAAGTGCTGGACCGAATCGGGCGCCCAGGCCCAAAAGCTCTTCGAAACCTCCCTCCGCACCCTCAAGGTGGACCACCTCGACCTCGTCCACATCCACAACATGGGCGGCAAGGACCCCGCCAAGGTGCTTGCGAAGGATGGCATCCTCGAATACCTCCTCAAGCAGAAGGAGGCTGGCAAGCTCCGCTTCATCGGCCTCTCCGGCCACGAGCGCCCACCCCGCTACCTCGAAGTCCTCAAGACCGGGCAGATAGACGTCGTGATGCCCGTGATGAACTACGCCGACCGCAACATCTATGGCTTCGAGGACAAGGTGCTCCCCGAGTGCCGCAAGCAGAACGTCGGCGTCGTGGCGATGAAGGTCTACGTCGGCATCAAGGGCGGCTTCCCGAACCACCGCAAGGGCTCGGTCGGCTGCGTCACCAAGCCCGAACTCATGCCTCAGGCCATCGCCTACGCCCTCGACCTCGAGGGCGTAAGTGTAGCAAACATCGGGCCTTACACGATGGAGCAGGCGGTCCAGAACGTCGAGTTCGCCCGCGCTTACAGGCCCCTCACTGCCGCCCAGCGGGCCGATCTGCTGGCCCTCGGCAAGGAGATCGCCACCCAGATCGGCCCACGCTACGGCCCCGTCGTCTGACAGGCCTGCTCCGCAACGAGACCAGTCTACAGGTGACAGGTGGCCAATCCACAGCCCCTGGGTCTGGCCATCTGTAGTTTCCCTAAACCGTTGTACCACAGACACTTAGACCACATGGCCCCCTGCCACAGGTGGCCAACTCGCCTCTCGCCTGGATGTTGTAAGGCGAAAAGCGCCCTTGACAGGCCATTCGCGAAGCGCTAGCATCATGTGGAGACTTGTCGGCGTTCCAGCGGCCTCTACGCCGTACGGAGACAGCGCTAATGACCGCCAAGGTGGAGAAGATAGCCGAGGAGGTAAGGTCCCTCCCTCAGCGCGAGCGGGAGGAGTTCCTCTCGTGGCTCGCCGACTTCGAGTTCGAGCACGACGACGAATGGGACGTTGAGATCGCCCGCGACTCTCAGCCGGGCGGACGCCTCGACCACGTCCTCAAGCGCGTCCGCCGCGACATCGCCGCCGGGAGGACCAAGCCCCTTGATGAAGTCCTCGACAACTCCTGACTTCTGGGCCAGCTACGCGGCACTTCCGCCAGAGATCAAGAGACGAGCGCGGGCCGTCTATCGCCTGTGGCGGACCAACCCTCGCCATCCGTCCATTGCATTCAAGAAGGTCGGTCGGGCCTGGGCTGCCCGCATCGGCGGCGGCTACCGCGCGCTCTGCCTGCTTGAGGACGACACCTTCTACTGGTTCTGGATCGGCACTCACGACGAATACGAGCGCTTCCTCACTCAAGGGTAGCACGTCCTCGTATCACCTCGCTCCGATGAACGAAGCTGTAGGGCGTGCATACCTGCACGCGGGGGTGCTTGTGGAAGATGATAGAGCGCTCTGGCGAGCCGGCTACGGCGTGCTTTCCAAGGACGGCAAGTGGCTGGCGGCTGTGTCCGGCAAGAACCTGGTTGTCCTGGACCTGGTGACGAAGAAGTGTGCGGACCTGGGGCCCGTCACAATCCATCCTGATCGCGAATGGGACTGCATCAAGCCATCCTGGAACCCATGGTCCGGCGATAGCAGCACCCTCGCATTCGTATCGGAGGACAGCGTTGTTGTTGCTAGCCCTGATGGGAAACAGAAGAGAACGCTCTGTCATCTCGTGGCGCACGCTGGCCTGGCGACCCCATCGCCGGGGGGAATCCGGTAAGAAGATGTAGTTCGGGGGACACCTTGCCAGGAGGAGCGGCTGCGGGGGGAGTTCGTAGTGCGGGCTTCAGCCCGTGTCTGGACCGCGGGATGCGGGCTGAAGGCCGCACTACAAACCCTCAACTCATTCGGGCGAAGCGCTGCCCGGTTTGCAGTTCGGCGTTTACGCGGCTCTGGAGGTTCCTACGCTATTGAACAACAGGCTTTGCGGTCTTGCTTCCCTCCTGCTCGCTCTGGGCTTCGCGGCGCTCGGAGCGGAGCCGGCGGCGCCCACGGTGGAGCGGCTGCCGGGCAAGGGCTCCTATGCCATCGTGGTGAGCCGAGCGACGTTTGGCGACGCCCAGTGGCGGCCGGTGGTGGACGCTCTCCGCGAACGGCACGAGGCGACAGTGCTCATCTACCCCGGCCCCGTGGCCGAGGTTCGAGTTGCCCTCGCCGAGGTCTTCCCCCGCTACGCCTGCTTAGTCACCCGGCCGGAGGAGGCGGGGCGCGAGTTCGTGGTCGCAGTGCACCGTATGACCCGCGCGCTGGACGACGATCCCTACGGGCGGCGTGAACCAGATGATCGGCTACGTGGTCTCCACCTGGCACGGCTACGGCGGCTGGGGGGTGCGCGACCTCTTCGTCGGCCAGCCAGGCCGCTACACCCTCGCCGAAGCCTTCTACGCCAACACCCAGGCCCTCGTCCACCAGATCGAGACCCGCTTCCCCAAGACCGCCCGCGTGAACTTCGACCGCTTCGACCTCGAGGCCGACCCGCGCCTGCTCGGCCGTCTCGCCGCCCGGCACGGGCTGCGCGATAGAGACGAGTTGGGCCTCCTCTGGGACCGCGACACGGTGGCCTTCTACGGCGACCCCGCCTGGGAGGCCCGCCTGGCCCCGCGGCCGCTCGCCTGGGACCAGAGGCTCTCCGAGAAAGGCGGCGCCTACACCTTCGAGCTCACCGCGAACCAGGATTGCTCTTCAGGCCGCCCGGCCTTCACCCTCTTGCCCCATCGCGCCAGGGACGTGCAGCTCATCGAGGGCGCCGGCCTTCGCCCCGTCGTCACCGACGACTTCCTTCTCCTGCCCTTCCCCGCAAAGCTGGAGAAGGGCAAGTCCCTTCGTGTCGTGTTCAGGGCTGCGCGACTCGACGGCCTCCCTCCGCAATGACCAAGCAGCGGAGGTGTCGTGGAGCAGGCCCCGGCAGCGTCCTGTCTCGCTTCCTGTGTTGACGGCTCGGCGGCGGCGTGGGATAATACGTGAGGCAGGAAGCCCTGACGCAAGGAGCAAGCTATGAGGAAGGCCAAGGTGCTGGACTTCAAGGTGGTCCTGGAGCCGGAACCCGACGGGGGCTATGTGGTCTGCTGTCCCACGCTGCCGGGCTGCTACAGCCAGGGCGACACGCTGGACGAGGCGTTGGAGAACATCCGCGAGGCGATTGAGCTGTGCCTGGAGGACATGGCGGCGCAGCGGGACGCTGGCGTTCCGCCTGACGAGTTCCGCGCGTTGCTTCGGCGATAGGGCACGAACCGAGACGGCGGCTTCGCGAGGAGCACCGATTCGCGGAGGGGTGGGTTCACCTTGCGTCTTGCGCGACGCGGCGCTATAAGGCGGGTGGTCTGTGTTGGCCACGAAGTACCCCTTCAACGGAGAATCGCCATGAACAGGCTCGTCGGCAGGCTGGCTGTGGGGGTTGCGGTCGTCGCCATCGCAGGCTCGGCGGCGCGGGCCGAGCTGTGCCCGAAGTGCCGCGACAAGGCGTACATCCAGAACATCGGCACGTGCGCTGAGTGCGGCGGCGCGACGAGCAGCGGGGCCTTCAAGCTGTGCAGGAAGTGCAGCGCGAAGCTCGGCCAGTGCGAGCACTGCCGCGCGGCCCTCCCTGCAAAGGGCGCCGACATCACCCTGGGCGAAGACGCCAACGGCAAGACGGTCGCCGCCGAGCCGAAGCAGACGCTTCTCGTGAAGCTCGCCGGCAATATCACGACGGGCTATTCGTGGGGCCTGAGCAAGCTGGAAGGCGACGTGCTCGAGGCGGTGGGCAAGCCGGACTACGTGGCCGACAAGGCGCCGAAGGGGATGGTCGGCTCGGGCGGCGCGTTCCACTTCACCTTCCGCGCCGTGAAGCCCGGCAAGGCCACCGTCACGCTCGGCTATGCGCGCCCGTGGGAGAAGAACACGCCGCCTATCAAGACCTTCACCCTCACCGTCGAGGTCAAGCCCAGCGAGCCGAAGCCAAAGCCATGATCCCCGATCGCGCAGACATGGAAGTCCCCGACAGCGTCCCGCCCATCCTCGGCTACGTCGCCCTGGAAAACCTCGACCTCGTCGTGGACGCCAAGGGCAACCAAGTCATCCCCAACCCCGAGAGCGGTGGCAGGTTCACCTTCGACCTTCTGTAGGCCACGAACGGCCTGCCACTTGCCCGCCAACGCCGGCGGGGCGGACCGAGCAGAATGCCAGGGGGAGCGCGCTTGCGAAAGTGAGCGACATATGGTATCATTCGGGTAGCTGGAGACTGAGGACGGGTTCAAATGGCTGAGAAGCAGACGGCGCCGATCGTGCTCGATACCAACGTGTTGGTGGCCGGGGCCTGCCGGCGGGCAGGCAGCCTGGCGTATAGGGTGCTGCTGGGCGTCCTGCACGGGCAGGTGCCGCTGGTGCTGACGACGAGCATCGCGCTGGAGTACCAGGACGTGCTCCTTCGGCCGCGGGTGCTGGCGCTAACGGGCCTCACGCCTGCCCAGGCACTCGACCTGGTGACCGATCTCATCGGGCTCGCGCGGCGGGTCAACGTGAGCTTCCAATGGCGACCTAACCTCCGCGACGAAGCGGACAACAAGTTCGTTGATGCCGCCCTTGAGGGCGCGGCGATCATCGTGACCTACAACGTGGCGGACTACAGGGACTCGGATGTGCCCCGCTACGGTTGGACTGCGATGACGCCGCAGGAGTTCCTGTCTCGCTATCCCATCGAGGAGGCAGATTGATGGCTACCGTGTCGCTGCGCGTGCGGGACAGCTTGAAGCGTAAGGTGGAGGTTCTGGCGGAGCGCGAGGGTGTGTCGCTGAACAACTACATCAACGCGACGCTGGCGGCCACAGTGGCGCAGGAGGAGGCCCTCGCATTCTTCGACGAACGGCTGCGCGGGGTGGACCTGCCCGGTGTCCATCGCCGCGTCATGGGCTTCATGGGCAAGGCGCGGCCGGGCAAGGAACCCGCGGTCGAGGAGGTCGAAAGGGCAATCCGAGGGAGGTAGACCAGAATGTCCCTTCTGCCCCCGCGGCGCCAGTTCATCAGGCTTGTGGGCGGCTCCATCGCCGTGGGGCTGGCCAGAGGAGGAATGGGCAGGGATGAAGACGATGCCCTGCCTGTTCAACCGCTGGCACGGCCAGGGCTTCCACCCCTGGTTCACGGCCGACGGCAAGCTGCGCGGCGGCCTCGACTTCCTCCACGGCCCGCCCAAGCTCCGCGCCCCGTGGGGGAAGTAGCCGCGAGCGTCCCGCTTGCGGCTTCCGCGCCCTCCGACGAGCTGGACGCTCGTCGCTACACGCTCCTCGCTCCCTCTCACCTTTCACTCCTTTGCGATGGCGTTGCCCGGGGTTGCTTCGCATCGGCGGGCTTGATAGAATCAGACAAGGGAGCAGGGGGCGCCCTGGGGCAGTCCGGGATCGGCGATGGTGCCCGCCCACAACATCCTTTCCCTCTCTCGCTACCTGGCCACGCCGGTGGCGGCGGTGCTCGCGGGGCACGAGGCCACGCGGCCCGTCGCGGTGGCGCTGGCGGTCGTCGTGGGGGTGAGCGATTGCGTGGACGGCTCGCTCGCGCGCCGCGCCGGCGGCGCGACCCCGCTCGGCGCGCTCCTGGACATGACGGGCGACAAGGTGTTCCTGTGCACCATGCTCATCGTGCTGGCCGGGCTGGGCCGGGCGCCGGCCTGGGCAGCCTGGCTCATCACGTCGCGCGAGCTCCTCGTGCTCTTCCTGCGCGTGGTGGCGGCCCATCGGGGGAGGCAGTTGCCCATCGCGGCGTTCGGCAAGCTCAAGACCTTCATGCTCTACCTCCTCGTGCCGCTCGCCCTCGCGGAACTGCCCTGGGACGCCACGGCCGCCGTCTGGTTCCTCGCCCTGGCCGCCGCCGCGTCGGCCTGCGCCTCGCTCGTGGAATACATCGTGAAGATGCGGGAGGACCTTGCCGAAGAGTTCCTCCGACCGGGGCGAAGATCGTCTTGACCGTGGCCTTGATTGCAGCCAGAGAGGATGATTGGATGGTTGGATGAATGGATGATTGTCTTACATCCATCCATCCATCCATTCATCCACCCATCCTCGCCAGAAGGCGCGCGAGTCACGACAGGAGAATCCATGGTCACGCTCACCCGCTATGAAGGCAACCCGATCCTCACGGCGAACCCCGAGAACCCCTGGGAGGCGCACTCGGTGTTCAACGCGGCCGCGGTGCTCAGGGACGGCAAGGTCTACCTCTTCTATCGGGCCTGCGACCGCGCGTTCGGCGCGGCCTACGTCTCGAGCATCGGGCTGGCGACAAGCGACGACGGCTTCCGCTTCGCCCGCGTGCCCGGCTGGGTCTACCAGGGCCAGCACCCCTCCGAGAGCCGCGGCGTGGAGGACCCGCGCATCACACTCGTCGAGGGCAAGTACCGCATGCTCTACACCGCCTACGACGGGCGGCACCCGCGCGTGGCGATGGCCGAATCCGACGACCTGCTCCACTGGACCCGCTACGGCATCATCCTGCCGCACCTGGACAACAAGGACTCGGCGATTTTCCCCGGGAAGGTGGGCGGACGCTACTGCCTCATCCACCGCGAGCCGCCGAACATGTGGCTGGCCTGGAGCGACGACTGCTACCACTGGGGCGAGTTCGAGGTCCTCGCCCGCCCGCGGCCGGGCACCTGGGGGCACGCCAAGATCGGCCTCTCAGGGCCGCCCCTCCGCATCCCGGAGGGCTGGCTCGTCGTCTATCACGGCGTGGACAAGGGCAGCGTCTACCGCCAGAGCCTCATGCTCCTCGACGCCGAGGACCCGCGCCGCATCATCCGCCAGCACCTCGAGCCCATCATCGAGCCCCAAGCCGACTACGAGCTGCACGGCGACGTGAGGAACGTCATCTTCTCCTGCGGCCACGTGGTCAAGGACGACACCTTCTTCCTCTACTATGGGGGGGCCGACACCGTCATGGCCGTGGCCACCTGCCCCACGTCCGCCATTCGCGCCTGGGCGCAGGGTAAGTGACCCACGATGGCTTGAGACGAACAGACTCTTCAGGGCGCCGCGGCTCAGCAGCGTTTGCGCGCGCCAGAAACGCGGGCTATACTCGTTGCATGGTTACGGCCCAGACGCGACGGCACATGCTCATCCGCATTGCCCGGCGTCGGCAGCGCCCGGGCTCGGGCAGCGCCCTTGGCTTCCTGATGAGGAGGACATCGGAGATGGTCTTCCCCGACCTTGCCCCAGCGCTTGGTTCCATCGAGTGGGCGGTCACGGGAGCCGCCGCGGCGCGCCTCTACATGCCCGAACGCGCCACCCGCGACCTGGACGTGGTGATCCGCTTCGAGGACGGCCCTCGGGCGCGGGAGAGGCTGCGCCTCGCAGGGTTGAGCTACCAAGGCGAACTCGCCATCGGGGGTTCGTCCTGGCGCACCCGTGACGGATTCCCTGTGGACGTTGTGGAGTGCCGTGAGCCGTGGGTCGGCCAGGCGCTCAAGGAGGCGCAGAGCAACCGTGATAGCCAGGGGCTCCCCGTGCTTCCCATGCCTTACCTCGTTCTGATGAAGTTCCAGGCGGGGCGGGTCCAGGACCTCGCGGACGTGACGAGGATACTGGGGCAGGCCGGCGACGAGGCCCTGACATCGGTCCGAGCCATCTTCGCCCAGTGGCTCCCTGATGGCCTGGAGGACTTGGAGGGCCTCATCGAGCTGGGACGCCTGGAAATGTCGAGATAGCGCGGCGTGGGGTCCCGAGCAACGAGGTCCCACCGATTGCAGCCTGCCACAGGTTGCGCCTTGCAATCAGCAAGGCGCCTCGTGTAGAATAATGCTCGGGAGGGTTGAGCGTGGGCGGCGCCAGGTGCATGGGCATGCACAACGGAGCCGGCGCTGGGGAGTGGAGAACCGTGAAGGGAGCAGGGACCATGGGGCAATCTGAGCCCTTGAAATCTCCGCCACTGGTTGAGGTGGTACTTGAGGTCAGGTGGCAACTGCAACCCGGGGAGGGACCCAACCTGTGGCATGACCCGCACTATAGCCTGGTCGTGGGGAAACTCCATGCCAGTGTCGAGGCCAGCTACCCAGAGCATGAGCTGCTCTCGGTTGCAATGATCCCGGACGAGATATCGGCGTACACCGTTAAGCATCGTTTCCGGGCTGCCAAGGGGGCATGGCCACTGATCCAGATCGGCCCCGGAATATTGACGCTAAACGAGACGCAGCGGTACACAACGTTCCAGTCCTTCCGTCCCAAGGCCATCGAACTCATGGAGACCTTCTTCAAGGTCTACCCCGGTGGGCAGCCCAAGATAACTACTCTGATCTTGAGGTACATTGATGCAGTTGAGTTCGACTACGGCACCCAGGACGTTTGGCAGTTCCTGGCGGGCAAGATGCACTTGCCAGTCGCATTGCCGGACCTGTTCTTCGAGGGCATAGATGTGGCCAAGCGCCCCAGTCGTTTCCTTTGGGAGGGAGCGTTCCCCTGCAATGATCCAAAGGGAACCGCCACATTGCGGTTTGCTACGGGGAGAAAGGCCGAGAAGCCAGTTCTGGTATGGGAGCAGATCGTGGGCACAAGTGACGATGAAGTGCCCCCGATGCCGAGCGGATTTGGGGGGTGGATAGACTGCGCACATGCGCTGACGAAGGCTTGGTTCCTCAAGCTGATTGAGGGTGAGCTTAAGGAGAGGTTCAACCAATGAGTGCCCTGAGTTCGCCCACTGTGATCCCTGATGCTGCGGAAGTGCCAACGGTTCTCACAAGCCACGCACTGGTCTTGGATGATGTCCCTCAGGACCAGGCTCGGCGAAGAAGGCCGGTGAAGAAGCGCTTCGCGGCCGCAGCTCTGATTACCTGGACTTCCTGCTCCGTTGCTCTCGGCAATTCCGACCCCTGGGTTGACCGCGACGCCATAACCACCGTGGCCATCGAGAGCCATGGTCCCAGGACCGTGGCCAGGATCACCATAGCCCAAGCTCTGAGGATGGTCGCTGAGTTCAACAAGCGTGTGGACGACGCCTATCTTCGCCTGGCCGAGGACGAGGCTCAGACGGAAGCCAAGTGGGAGCAAACGGGATGATTTACGATCAGGTCCCCCCGGACGCGCCAATACGCCAGGGAGATATTTTCGAGTCATTGCCGCGCGTTCGTGTGCCCTTGTGTGAAATCCCTGTCCTGGAAGCCGGCAGCATAACACTTCGCGCTGCGACATGGCAGGAGATCGTTATTGTCTTCTGCATAAGTAATGCAACACGCTCGGCAGCATAAGAGTCTGGCTTGTAGCCCGCAAAGCGGGCGACCCAGCCGTAGCCCAGGGCGACCGAAGGGAGCCCTGGGACGGTGGGGCACCCC
>VGYW01000128.1 GCA_016872875.1 Planctomycetota bacterium
ACGCCGCCTCAGGCACCCACATTCGGAACACGGTCTTCTCGTCGAAGCCATCGCCCGACAGCAGGATCGTCTCGCCGCCGCGGGTCGGATCAATCACCTGCCCGATCTCCGGCGGCGCGGCCAGAGCAGCGGAAGAAAGCAACAGGGCGGTCAGAGCGGCTCTCATGGCTTGCCCTTGAACAACTCAAGCACGTTGAGTCCCTGGGGCCAGTAGTCGTGGAACCCCGCCTTGTCGGTGAAGCCCGTGATGATGGACCCGGTTCCCTGGTCTACGATCGGGCAGCGCTGGATGCCGATCATGCGGTTGCGCCGCACGAGCGTGCCGACCGTGGCCTTGCCGATCTCTATCGCCGCTTCGCAGTTGATGATGCGGTTGCCCTCAGCTGCTGGAAGACGGATCCCCCCGTTGATGGCGATGCCGGAATCCCCGAATCGGGCCGGGTAGGCGAGATCATTGAAGGGGTGCCTTGGACGCATGCCCAGGATCTCGTTGCGAGCCACCAGCGTGCCCAGCTGGTAGACAGCTTGCGCATCCTCAGGGTCATGGTCAGTCCCACGAAGCTCAATGCCCTCGGAGGCGAAGAGCCGGCAGTTAGCAATGGTGTTGAAGAGGTCCGGTGGCTTCCAGCGGGTAGTGCGCACCCAAAGGGGGCCACTGCGGACGACCTGGTGCCCTTCGATGATGCAGTTGATAGCCCCTGCGCCATAGAACGCCCCCGCCGTGGAGTCGCAGTCAATGGCCAGATTGGATACCATAGTACACGCCACACTTCCTAGCATGACGCAGAGGCGGCTCGACTCGTCGGGCACGACCGCAAGCGGGCGCGCCAGGCGGAGCACATCCCCTTTTGCGTCGGCCACCTCGCGCCACTGGCCGATGCCCTTCCCCTTGGTGACGACAACGACCAGCACGGGGAGCCGTTGCACGGAATAGTCCGTGCTCCAGTCCTCCCCAGGTGTCACTATCGTGCTCGCATCGGGGCATCTGGCTTGGCCGCGCCAGCGCACATCGGTTTCCCCCACGATGTAGGCGCAACCCCTTGACTTCTCTACGCTGTTGCCGGCGACAAGAAGCCTCCATGCTCCACCCGAGGAATTGATGCAGACGTCGCCGACTAGCCTGTTGTGCTCCACGGCCAGATTCATCACCCGCCCGCCCCAACCGAACGGTCCATCGAATCCGTCGAGGCCCTCAGTGTCGAAGGAATTGAAGGCGATACGCGAGTCCGTCACGTCGAAGATCAGCGACTGAGCGCGAAGGAACTCCGAATGTTCGATAGTGAGGCGGCGGGCTCTCCCGACCACCATTGCATTGATGTCTCCCCGACTCTGGGCCAGCGCGTCGGGGTCATGATGGGGCTCGAACCTACAGTGGCGCAGCGTTATGTCCTCCGAGACACCCTTGCTGCCGTTGGCGATTCCGAGGAGGCAATAGTCCTTTCCTTCGATGCCGCGCAACGCCATGTCTTCGAGCGCGAGGCGCGTCTTGCCGCACAACAGAATGCGCCCGTCTTTCAGGGCCGGTGAAAAAGCGTGTTCGCCCATCGCGTCGGCCGCCCTTCGTCCCTCTTTGAACGGGGGTCTTTCGCTCGCACGCAGGATGGTGTTGTGCATGCCGCTGCCGCGGAGGGTGACGCCGGGCGGGATGGCGAGGGTCTCGGTGAGGGTGAAGATGCCGGGCGGCAGGACGACGACGGCCGGTGCACTCTTTCCCGCCTCGTCGAGGACCTTCTGGTCGAGGGCCGTGGCGCGGATGAGCTTCGGCTCGGGGCCGGGTTTGCGGACTTCGAGGGGCAGCGGCTCGCTCCAGCCCCAGGCCTCGCCCGTGTGGTTGTGGGCGCGGACCTGGTAGCTGCCCTCGGGCAGGTCAGCGGGCACGCGGAACTGGCAGGAGTAGTTCCCGATGTAGTGCTGGTGCTGGTAGTAGATGTCCTGGGTGGGGCAGGGGAGTGGTTTTCCACCGGCTCTCGGCACGAGGGCGATGATGGGCAACGGGGCGTGCATGGCTTGGAGCTTGCGGCCGAAGATGCGCACGAAGTCGCCGGGGGCCGCAGCGTCCTTGTCCAGCATGTGGGCCTCCGTGCGGTTGAAAGCCCAGGGGGCGCTCCAACCGTCCTTGTCGTCCCCCGCATAGAGGACTGCGAAGTAGCTGCCCTGCCTCGGCCCGGACCAGGGGCCGTATTGCGGGAACTCGACCGCGGCGAGGCTGTTCGTGCAGCGGATGACCTGGCAATCCACGAACGCGGCGCCGGGCTTGTCGGGCAACTTGGGCTCGGGCTGGCCGAGGTAGGCCAAGAGGCGCGCCGGCTCGTCCTTCTCCGCGAACTCCGCCTTCCACTCAGGCGACCAGAGGCGGAACCTGGTCTTGCCCGCCACGAACCCGTCGCCCGCCACGACCATCTGGAGTCCGCCCGGGGCCGGGTCGGGCGTCTGGCCCACGATCGGCGCGCCGCCGGAAGCAATCCCACTCACCAACGCCACGACGACAAGGGCCAGCGCCTTCACCTTAGTAAAGCTCCTCTGCGTCACCCAGTATAGCCGGCCGCCGCCCGATTGCAAGGACTCCGTTGCGACCAGTGCCCTCGGCCCGTTCTTCCTGGAGGACAAGGCAGAGGTGACGGCCATCGTCCCCTCTCCCTCGCGCGGGTGCGCAAACATGATTTCAGACTTGTACAAGTGTGGAATCATCTTCCCCACCCCCGACCTCAGGGTGCGCGGACGCCTTCAGTGGGTGGGCAAACACTCCACGCTATGCAGCTACCGCATCCTTCCGGCGCGCCGCCATGCCCGGATGGGCGCCGGCACATGATTTCAGACTTGTACAAGTGTGGAACGATCTCCGCACGCCGCTGAGCAAGCCAAGCCCCTCTCTGGTGAGAGAACGCAGCCCGTCGTGAGCTTGCCGAAGCGCGACGACGCCGCGAAGCCGTCACCCCGGGCCTTGCTGCCTCGCCGCCAGAGGACTGGTGCCCTCCCGACGCCCACGCAAATCCGTTCCTACCCTCGGTCTTGTAGCGCTATTTGACAAGAGGCGACAGCCGGAATATGATTCCAGACTTGTACAAGTATGGAATCATCCCTCAGGAGGAAACCACGTGGATGAACTCACCGTCCGGGTGCTCCGCGCCGTGGCGTGCTTCCGCCGCCTCCGCATCATCTCACGCCTGGTTGGCCGCGGGGAGTTAACCCTGACCCAACTCGCCCGCGAGGTCGGGCTGCGCCGCGATGTGGCGTGCGTCCACCTGGCGCGGTTGCTGGGAGCGGGGCTTGTCCAGCGGCGGCGCTCGGGCGCCAGGTGTTACTACGCCGCCCAATCGCCATACAGCGAGCCGGCCCTCAGCGGGCAGGTGGTGGCCTGGCTTCGTGACGTGTTGATGGGCGCGGCCGCGCCATCCAAGGCGGGCGAGCGTGCCGCGACTGGCCGCGATTCGGCCAAGGGCGCGCCACCTGCCCACAAGGGCATCTTCCAGGCGGCAACCGCTTTCACCCACCCCCGCCGCATCCAGATACTGCGCAAGCTAGCCGCGAGCGGGCCCGCCACCTTGCTGGCGCTCACACGGGAGCTTCACATGTCCGCGCCCGCTGCCCACCGCCACCTCAGGAAACTCATCCGCAGAGGCTACGTCCAAGCTCAGGGCGAGGGCCTCGTCTTGTCTTACAGCCTCGCCCCGCAGGGCGGCAGACCGCTCGAGACACGTCTGCTAGAAATCGTCCGGGGACACTGGGATGCGGCCTTACCGCAGAGCTGAATCCTTCATCCTGCGGGTCCTTTGCGTCGTTTAGCCCGGGATGGAGTGCAGGCCTTGTGAGCTCATTCCAGACTTGTACAAGTGTGAAATCATCTTCCCGATGCCACATGGAGAACGCAAGGACGCGTCCAGCGGGCTGGCAATCAATGGACACGGGGAAGCTACGGTATCCCCGCGTGCGCGGCCACTTGTTCGGATGCGGGTTGCCGTGTCGTGTCACACTTGTACAAGTGTGAAAGGATGTCCCGAGGGCACGCAGACCCGTTGTTCCGCCCGACGCGGCGGCAGTGGTTGCGCCAGGCAGGGGTTCCGACTACAATCGCGGCCGTGTGAGGTGGGAGGCCAGTTTCGCGCGTGGAGAAGGCCCCGTGAAGCGGTTGGTTCTGGCTGGCTGTTGCGTCGCACTGTGGGGATTTTGGGGGATCGCAGGAGAGGGCGTCTACACCCTGGGGAAGGATGACCTGGGGGCGACGCTGAAGGCGCCCGACGGGCGCGAGGTGCTCCGCTACGCGACGAAGAAGGCGCCCGACAGCAAGTGCACGGCGAGCAGCGCCTGCTTCTTCCACCCCGTGAACACGCCGAGCGGCCTCGCGGTGACGGACCACGCTCCCGACGACCACCGCCACCACCGCGGCGTGTTCCTGGCCTGGTACGCAGTGCGGGGCGCGAAGGACGCCGATTTCTGGGGCTGGGGACAGTTCGCGCCGACGAAGGGCCGCGTGATCGAGAACCGCGGCATCGAGCTGGCCTCCGCTGACAAGCAGAAGGCTGAGCTCGCCATCAGGAACGCCTGGCTCGCGGATGGCGAGGTGATGCTGAACGAAGAGCTGACCGCGGCCGTCCGCCAGCAGGACGTGGCGACCGTCGTTGACCTCACCTACAAGCTCACGGCGACGGCCGACACGAAGCTCGACCAATCGTCCTTCGCGGGCTTCAGCGTGCGTTGCCGCAAGGATGGCGAGTTCCGCTACTGGGGGCCAGAGGGCGAGGCGAAGCTCCCCGTGCCCCACTACCTCAAGGCCGAGACCGACTGGCCCGCGGCCGACTGGTACGGCTGCACGATTGCCTTCAAGGACGGCAAGACCGTTGGGGCGGTGGTGATTGACCACCCGGACAACCCGCCGACGAAGTGGCACAACAACCGCGGCGTGTGGTTCATCAACCCCTGCATCACGGCGCCCGGGCCAATCACGCTGAAGAAGGGCGAGCCGCTGACCCTCCGCTACCGCCTGGTGGCCCACGACGGCCCGACGCCGGCCGAGCTTGTGAAATCCCTCACAAGCGAGTGGCGGAAGCGTTGAGCGACCTAAGTGTCCACATCGCAAGGGCTTGGGTCGCCCGGAGAAAACGCACAGAAAGGCCCCTTCCTTGCGTCCGGAGGGGCACATGAGGCCTGGGGGTCATAGGGGCCTGCCGGCGGGCGCCCGAATTTCCGCAAGTGTGTGTGTTCGCTGGGCTTAGGGCGAGCGGCCCTCCCGCCGATTCTCCGTCGCGCGACGCGTCGTGGGGCCTCTGGGTGATTAACGCTTCTTCATCTTCCTCGCCGGTAGATGGGATTGGAGAATGCCCAGGGGCGCGAGGCGAGCCAGGCTTCGACGCGGTAGACGCCAGGGCCTGACACGGAGGACGCGAGTTGGCGACCTTGCGAGCGTGCGATTGGCTGGCCATCGCGGAGGAGGCGAAGCTCGGCGTCGCAGGGGGAAGAGACACGCAGCTCGATGGGCTCGCCGGCGGGGACTTCCGCGCCCATCGGGATGGCTTCAGCGCCGCGAATGCCCTCGAAGCGGAAGCCGGTGGCGTCGGCCAGGAGGTCGTAGCTGACGTAGCACTGGCCTTGGGCGAGGAGGGCGTGGAGGAGGCGCAGGTCGGCATGGGCCTCGCCGCTGAAGGGCCGAGGCGAGACGACATGGGTGCGGACCGTGCGGAAGGCATAGGCGTGGGGGAGCACCTCGGTGCGCATGAGGCGCAGGCGGCGGAAGGGGACCCGCTTGGCGTGGTTGTCGAGCGAGCCGATGCCGACGATGCGGCGCCGACGGCCGATGGCGTCCCACTCGGCCAGGATGCTCGGCTCCGGCCCGGTGATCCAGCGGTCGGGGCGGCGGCAGTGGGAGCGGAGGTTCCAGAGGTGGAGGCGGCGAATCCAGTCGTGCATGTAGGGCCAGACCTCCAGCCCGTGGAAGGCGTCGAGGTGCCAGTCGGTCCAGCCGGGCACCCAGACATCGAAGAGCGGCTTGTGGATGGGGTGGGGGTGGACGACGAAGGCGAGGCCGCCGCGCTCGCGGACGGCCTGGAGGGTGGCCTCCGTGCTGTTCGGGTCAACAACGCCGACGAGGGAGTCAAGGCCGAGAGCGATGCAGTGGTGGCCGCCGGCGTCGAGCTCGGCGCCGATGTCGAGGAGGAGGCCGCCGTGCCAGCCGCCGAAGCCGTCGGCCCTCGCCGCAAGCGTCGCGTGGTCGGTCAGCACCAGGAAGTCCAGCCCCGCCTCTCGCGCCGCCTGGATGATCTCAGGGACGGAGGCATGGCCGTCCGAGTAGGTGGAGTGGACGTGGATGCAGCCCTTGAGGTCATGCATGGGGTTCGGGGGCGTCGGCCTGGGCCTCGCGCATGGCTTCGGCCACCTTGCCCTTGCCGGCGAGGTAGAAGAAGAGGCCCACCTGATTGGTGAGGATGATGATGACGTGGCTGAGGGCCGCGACGTTCGCGCCGAGGTTGGCCTCCCCCGGGCTGAGGACCGTGGCGAAGAGTAGCCCTAGCGCCCACTCGAACACCCCCACGCCCGCGGGCGCGACGGGGAGGCCGTTGAGGACGAGGCCCAAGGGAATGAGGAAGAAGTAGTTTGGCGCGCGGCTCATGTCCACCGCCAGCGGCTCGCCGAGCGAGCGGCCGATGAGCCAGAAGGCCACCGCCGCCCCGCCGTGGGCGCTGGCGGAGTAGAGCACGAACTTCACCAGCAGCAGCTTGCGGCCGCGGTAGAGGTAGACCGCGTCGTAGACCCGCTTGAGCACGGAGCCGACCTTGTGGGGGACGTGGTCGAGGAGGAAGTGGACCAGCCGGCGGCAATGGGGCGATAGGAGCACCACCAACCCCACCGTGGCGAGCCCGAAGCCCGAGAGGACGCCGACGGCGAGGAACTGGGTCTGGGTGAGGCCGAAGGCGCTGGGGGGCGAGGGGTGCCGCCAGAGGTGCTTGAGGTGGAAGAGCATGGCGACGGCCGCGAAGCCGACCATGCAGTAGAGGCCGAAGACGCGGTCGAGGAACACAGTGGTGATGGCCTCGGCCTTGCGCGGCGTGTCGCGGGCCACGTAGTAGGCTTTCGCGAGGTCGCCGCCCGTGCCGCCTGGGAGGAAGCAACTGAAGAAGCAGCCGATGAAGGTCATGGCCACGCACTCGCGCCGCCGCGCCGGGATGCCCTGGGACACGACCAGCATCCGCCAGCGGTTCGCCGTGAACACGATGCAGGCGTTGTAGATGAGGAAGGAGAGCGCGAGCCAGAACGGGTGCTCGCGGATGGCGTTCCATATCTGCGCGAGGTCGAGCTTGCCGGTCCTCACGAGCCAGACGAGAAGCGCGGCGGCGATGCCGAGCTTCGCCGCCAGGAGAAGAGCGCCTCTCACCCTTCGATTCACGGCCATAGGCTTTCCGCACGGCGTCCAGCTTCAGAACACCACAGCCATGCCGAATAGGGTATCAGGTTCGCAGCGCGCAAGCAAGGAGCTGCCCCTATACACCCGAATACCACGAGCCGCCCCACGATGGCTGTTCGAGCGCAAAGAAGGGACCACAGTGACCAAAGGGACATCAGGGACCGCAGAGAGGGGAAGACGGCGTTGGGCAGGTGTGTCCCTGTGGTCCCTTGAGTCCCTCGCGGTTTGGGTGTCAGGCCGGCCGCCCATCCCCACGCCCAAGCCGGGCTGAGGGGAGAAGGTGTGAGGATCTTGACGGGCCAGGGGAGGCGGGGCCGCAAGGGACGTCGGCGCCATAAGTGTCCACGTGCTCAGCCCTTACGGCTCGATGCCCCCCCACGGCCCGATTGCCGTCAAGATCGTCACTTCCTGTTGCGCGCGGTGGTGATGTTCTTGGCCATCTTGAGGGTTCGCCAGCATCACGGCGCGTTGTCTGCCAGGAGCTCATCCCCGCAGCATTTCGATGAAGGCCTCGAGGCGGGTGCGCGAGGCGGCGTCGAGCGGGCCGGGGCGGTCGCACTCGAGCGTGAGCACCGGCAGCCCCACCCGCTCGCGGATCAAGCGGTCCTGGAGCTGGCGGAAGCAGAAGCTCTGGACGTAGTGGATGAGGCCCTGGACCCGCCGGCGGCGGCACTCGCGGACGATGTCCTCGGTGCGGAAGAAGACGTCGTAGGGATAAGTGTAGCTGGCATACTGGTCGAGGAGCGTGGGGGTCGGCCCTGGCATGGCGAACTGCCTGGGGATTTCGTTGAAGACCACCGCTGCCCCCATCTCGGTGAGGCGCGCGAAGAGGTCGGAGCAGATGGGGGGGACGCCGAGGAAGCCGAGGCGGACAGTTCGTAGTGCGGGCTTCAGCCCGTCTCTTGGCCGCGCCTTCGCCCTCTCGATGAACGCCGCGGCCTCCGCCCCGAAGCGGTCCGGCTCGCCCAGGAAGTCCGAGCAGTTCACCAGCCAGTAGAATGCCTCGGCGGCGGTGACTTGGCCGGTCTCCCACGCGAGGCGGTCAATCTCGTGGACCGTGGCGCGGATGGCGTCGAGGCGCTGCTTCTGGCGTTCGGCCTCGGCCAGGGTGGTGGCGAACTGCTCGGCGAGGCGCGCGAGCTGGGCCTCGAGGAGCCGCCTCTCGCGGCGGTAGGGGAACGCGAAGTCAACCACGCGCACCCCCTCCGACTCCAGGATTTCCATCAGCGCGTGGGTGTTCGAGCAATCGCCCTGGGTCACTGCCACGACCGTGGGAACCCGCCGGCGCTTTGCGGCGGCGTAGACGCCTTTCACCCAGGCGCACATCGAGCGTGGGAAGCCCGCCCGCTCCGCCGCCTCCACCAGCGCCCCCGGGTCGGGCGACGTGATGAAGGCGTTGTTGAGGTCCAGCGGCCTGCATCCCGCGGCAAAGAGGACTTCCACGGGGATCGTGGTCGTGATGCCGACGGGATGCTCATCCACCCGACGCCGCTCCTGCTTGGTCTGGCCGCCATTGTCCCCGATTCCTCGAGAGCTGTCAAGGAGGCAAAGTGTTGAGCATGGCTCCCCATCTTGGCGCTGGCCGCGCGTCAGAATCGTCGTCGTTGTCGTCGTCGTCGTCGTCGTCGAGCTTGGACGGGGAGGAAAGGCAGAGACTCGACGACGGCGAGGACGACGACGAGCACGAGAAGACGAACGCTGGGCCTGCGCCAATACCGGAAGCCATACTCCAAAGTGTTCTTGCGCTTGACAGATAGGCGATCACAGGATAGTATTACGCTTAGCATGGCAGCGTTCGGACGCCAGGAAGGCACTGCGGCGGACACGGTATGGGTGCGCCCGGCGGGGTCCTGTGTAGATCGGCGCTGGTCGAGCGCCTGGCTCAGAGCGTAGAGCCGGCCCAGGCGCTCGAGGCATTCTGTGCGCTGCCCCATGCCTTCTTTCTCGACAGTGGGCTGCCTGGGCCGCGCCTGGGGCGCTACTCGTTCCTGGGCGCGGAGCCGGCGCTCGTGGTCTCTTCAAAGGGCCGCGCCATCCGGTTGTGGGAGAACGGCTTCGAGCGGCTCCTGAGAGGGAATCCCTTCGAGTTGCTGCGTTCGCTCCTCCGCCGCCATCGGGTGGCGCGGCGGAGGGCGCCGGTGCCCTTTGTCGGCGGCTTCGTGGGCTACCTGGGCTACGACCTGTGCCACTTCGTGGAGCGGCTGCCGCGGAACGCGATTGACGATATCGAACTGCCTGACATGCACCTGGCGCTCTACGAGCGCGTGGCGGCCTACGAGCACGCGACCGGGCGGTGGTACGGCGTGTCGTTGGATGGCGAGGAGGGGTTGGAGCGGCTCGACGCGCTGCTCGCGGACGCGGCGCCCGACAGGGGGCACGCCGGCCGTCCGGCGTCCGTGGGACCCATCCGAGCCAACTTCACCCGCGACGGCTATCTGGAAGCCATTCGGCGGGCGAAGGAGTACATCGCGGCGGGCGACATCTTCCAGGTGAACCTCTCGCAGCGGTTCGAGACGGGGCTGGCGGTGCCGCCCGCGGAGCTATACAGGCGGCTCCGGCAGGCGAACCCCGCCCCGTTTGCGGCCTACCTGGCGCTCGATGGGGAGGGCGCGGCGGTGCTGTCGAGCTCGCCCGAGCGCTTCCTCAAGGTCGTGGGGCGCCGCGTGGAGACCCGCCCGATCAAGGGCACGCGCCCCCGCGGCGAGACGGAGGGCGACGACCGCCGCCTCGCCGACGAGCTCCTCGCCAGCCCGAAGGACTCGGCCGAGCTGACCATGATCGTGGACCTCGAGCGCAACGACCTCGGGCGGGTGTGCGACTACGGCTCCGTGGCCGTCGCCGAGCACAAGGCCATCGAGGCCTACGCCTCAGTCTTCCACCTCGTCTCCACCGTCGAAGGCACGCTCCACGGGGGGCGCGACCTGGTGGACCTCATCAAAGCCACCTTCCCCGGCGGCTCGATCACCGGGGCGCCCAAAATCCGCGCGATGGAGATCATAGACGAACTGGAGCCGACCCAGCGCAGCGTCTACACCGGCAGCATCGGCTACATCGGCCTGGATGGCACGATGGACCTCAATATCGCCATCCGCACCATCGTCGTGCGGGACGGGCGGGCGTTCTTCCAGGTCGGGGGCGGCATCGTGGCCGACTCCGACCCGGCCGCGGAGTACCAGGAGACGCTGGACAAGGGGCAACGCCTCTTCGCGGCACTGGGGCATCGCCATGGGCCATAGAGACGAAAAAGACACCAGGAGTCTTTTGCCGGAACGGCCCTGCGGGTGCTCCGCACAAAAGACTCCTGGTGTCTTTTTCGTCTGGGTGAACGGCCGTGTGCAGCGCGCGGGCGAGCCGGCGGTGAGCGCGCTCGACCGCGGCCTGCTCTATGGCGACGGCCTCTTCGAGACTCTCCGCGCCTACGACGGCGTGCCCTACCTCCTCGACAGACACCTCATCCGCCTGTGGGAGGCGGCGGGATGGCTGGATATCATCCGTGACGTCCTCGACGGTGCGGCCATAGCCGGGGCCATTGAGGAGTTGGTGCGCCTCAACGAACTGAGGGACGCCTACGTCCGCATCACCCTCACGCGCGGCGAGCACACAGGCCGCCTGGAGCTGGCGCCTGCTGCCGAACCGACGCTCATCATCGTGGCCCAGCCGCTCCGTCCCCTGGCCCCGAGCCGGTACGACCCCGGCTCCAGCGCCATCATCGCCTCGACGCGGCAGAACGCCGACTCGCACCTGCCGCGACTGAAGACGCTCAACTACCTGAACAACCTGCTGGCGAAGACGGAGGCCGAGCACCGGGGGGCCGACGAGGCCATCCTCCTCAACACCCGCGGCGAGGTGGCCGAGGGCGCGTCCAGCAACATCTTCCTCGTCGTCCAGGGCCGCCTCATCACCCCACACGTCGAGTCCAGCATTCTCCCCGGCATCACCCGGTCCGAGGTCCTGCGCCTCGCGCGCGAGGCGGGTATCCCGGCCGAAGAACGCAGCGTTCGCCCAGACGAGCTCCGCCTGGCCGACGAGCTGTTCCTGACCAATTCCATCGCCGAGCTGGTGCCGATACGCGCAATCGAAGGGCACCCCGTCGGGCAGGGCAGGCCCGGCGAGGTGACCCGTCTGCTCCATAGCGCCTACCGCGTCCGTGTTGGGCAGTATGCGGAGGCGGAGGCAGTGGCCGCCGCGACAACTTCCAACGAGGGTTGAACCATGAGTACCGCGCGATCGAGTGGCCGAGGCCCGGGGGGTGCCCGGGCCGGCTTCACGCTGCTGGAGCTGTTGATCGTCATCGGCATCATCTCGCTCCTGGCCGTGATGCTCCTCCCCGTTCTGCCGATGGCCCGCCGCCACGCCCGCGACACGAAGTGCAAGAACAACCTGAGCCAGATCTGGAAGACGGTGAACATCTACGCGAATAGCTACAAGGACACGCTGTTCTCGAACCTCGACACACCGCTGCGGATTTCGAACGTGGTCTACAGTAATGGCCGCCCGACGGGCTTCGGGTGCATGTACCCGCTGTTCCTGAAGGAGTACCAGATTCTCTTCTGCCCGTCGGACCCGGCCCGCGAGCCCGACTGGGAGCACGGCTGGCAGCTCTGGGGCACCGCGCAGGGCGAGGTCCAGGTCTCCTATGGCTTCCGGGGCCTCCAGGGCCTCATCAAGGACCAGGCCCTCGGTGATGCCATCCGCGCCGACCCTACCAAGGCGCCTGCCATGACGCTCGCCACGATTGACGCCCACCCCAAGAAGATCTTCGCAGCCGAGTTCTACGAGCCGTTCCTCACCCCCGGGCGGGTGCACCACCCCAGGCACATCAACTTCCTGCGGTGCAACGGCCAGGCCGAGCAGATGAACGTGATCCCGAGCTTCGGGCCGAACGAGGATGACTTCGACATCGCCCTGGAACACCTGGACCTTTAGAGGAGTGGACATGGGAGCCGTTTGCCCGACGTGCAGCGCCCGCGAGCTGGAGATCGTGCGGTCCCGGGCCGCGCGCATCCAGTTCCTCAACGACCGCAAGTGCCGCCTCTGCGGCACCGTGTGGAGCGTGCCGTGCCCGAGGTGGGCCGCGGTGCTCGCCGTAGTGCTCGGCGCCGGGGGGTTCCTCTGCGTCGCAACAGGGCTGGTCCTTGGCCACAGCAGCGGCGACATTACGCCGGGCCACCCGGGCTACGCTTTTGGGATGGTCCTGTGGATCGAGGTCATGCTGGGGGCGGCGAGCGCGGCCATCTACGGCGCCTGCGTGCTCGCGGGGGCGGCCGGGGGCCAAGCCGTCCTGCGCGCCGGCGAGGTGGCAGCGCCGGCGGCCGAGCAGGCCCCGGCGCCTCGCCCCCGGGACCCGCGCGGCGAGGTCCGCTGGTTCCTCTTCCCTATCGCCGCGCTCCTTCCAATCGTCGGCCTCCCCTGGGGGCTGATTGACCTCCTCAACGAGCGCTGGAGGACCGGCATCCTCATGATCGCCATCTCCGTCCTGTCCCTCGCTTTCATCTTCTTCGTCCTCCTCACCCTGGTCTTGGCCTACGCCGTGCCCATGCGGATATGACGCCCCCATCTGGAGCCAGCAACATGCCAACGCCGGTGGAAGGCAAGGTGGCGAGGATACTCGACGACCAGACCCTGGTGCTGAACGTCGGCGCTGCCCACGGGGTGGCCCAGGGCATGGTCTTCTGCATCTTCGCGCCCGTGGAGGAAGTGAAAGACCCCGACAGCGGCCAATCGCTCGGGGCGTGGGAGGCCGTGAAGGGCTACGTGCAGGCCACCCACCCGCAGGAGCGGCTCACCGTGTGCCGGGCCTGGGCGCCGGAGCGGCCCGGCCCGGACGACCGCGGCGCGCACGTGCTGAGCGCCGAGATGATCGAGGTCTCCATGCTCCGCGGCGGCCCGCAGCCGAAGGCGCGGTTGCATGTTGACCGCGCCGAGCTCGCCGGCATGCCCGAGGTCGGGCCGATCAGGGTCGGCGACCGCGCACGGGCGGTGGAAGAAGACAGGCTGAAGGCCTGATGCGTGCCCCGTCCCGCGTGCCGCGTGCCAGGAGTCAGGATGGGCTGATTCGTCGGCTCCTCTCACGCGGGACGCGGCACGAGGCACGCCACCCTACTGGAGCAACCGAGTGCAGAAAGAGACTGTTCTCACATCGAAGGCCCCCGCCCCGATCGGACCGTACTCCCAGGCCATTCGCGTGGGCAATCTGGTGTTCGTCTCGGGGCAGATTCCCGTGGACCCAGCCACGAACACGATGCCTCAGGGGATCGGGGACCAGACCCGTGTGGTGCTCGGCAACCTCCAGGCCGTCCTCGAGGCGGCGGGGTGCACCTTGGCTGACGTCGTGAAAACGACCGTCTACATGAAGGACCTCGCGGAGTTCGTGGCGATGAACCAGGTCTACGCCGCCTTCTTCAAGGAGACTCCGCCCGCCAGGGCCACCGTCGGGGTCTCCGACCTCCCCAAAGGCGCGCGCGTGGAGATTGACGCCATCGCCGTCCTTGGCGTGTGATCGCCAGAAGCCTATGCCTGATCGAGCTGGGCGCAGAAGTCCTCGAGGGACACGATCCAGGGAAAGCGGGGCCGAAGGCGCAACAGGTCGTCGTCGCCTGTGACCAACTGTACTCCGCGGGAGCGGGCCAGAGCGAAGAATGCAGCGTCGTGGCCGGTGAGATCGTAATCCAAAGCTGCGCTCAAGACAGACCGGTGGCCCTGGTCCTGCGCAGGCACCGATTCGACAGGGATGAGCTCAAGCCGCAAGGCGGCGCCGGCCGCTTCGGCCTCCTTCAGCCGGCCGCGCCGCACAGCCATCCGAAGGGCGTTGATCAGCTCATAGTGCCAGAGCTCGGGAACTGCTGCTGACACTTCCCCCTTCAGCACGGCAGCGAACAGACGCCTCGAATGGGCGCTCTCCTCATCAGGGAAGAGCCATGGGGCCGTCACCGAAGGGTCTATGACCACCTCCCGACTCACCACTTCCTCCCCTCCTCAATCAGGTCCTTGATCGACTCGCCCGGTCCGAAGGGCCTCTGCTTGGCGCGGAGTTCGTCGAAGAAAGCGAGAATCTCCTCAACGCTCTCCTTTGCATGAGGCGCGTCCACTTCTTCGCAGGGCACGAGGGCCGCCAGGTCCTTCCCGCGGCGCTGGATGATAAACCGCTGTCGGCTGCGGTGGACCTCCTCCAGAAGTCGGCAGAGATGCGTCTTCGTCTCGAATACACCGATGCGTTTCATGGCTCGTCTCCTGCCCGTCAGGGCCACCGGTCGAGTCAACTCCTGCGCGCGAGCGCTCATCGCTCCCTCCCTTCCTCAATGAGGCCCTGAATGCGCTCGCCGGGAGGAGGCGGGCCTTGCGAGGCGAGGATTTCGTCCGGCTCGCGGAATACCCAGGCCCACTTCTCCGCTTCGTCGCGCGAAAGAGCCTGCTCGTAGGGGCTCATCACTGCGACTGGCCTCCCTCGCCTCTCGACGACCACCCGCTCGTGGCGGTGCTCGATATCGTCGAGCAGTTGGGAGAAGTGCGTCTTGGCCTCAAATGCTCCAACGCGCTTCACGAATAGGCTCCTAACTAGTTTGTCAAACTAGTCTGATTATACCCCGTTCCCACCCTGTTGTCCAGCGCTGCTTCACGGGGCCACCTCAATGGTCCTCGCGGTCTCGCCGGTCAGGAGCTCCTTGCCCTGGCGCGTGACGCGGCCAGGGACGAGCATGGTGACGGTGAGCCTGGCCCCCGCCTTGCTGACGACGAAGGCCGTGCCCTCGAGCACCAGCCCCTCAGCCGCGACTTTCCTCGGCTGGTTCGTCAGTACCACGGTGTCGGTGCGGTCGGGCCAGACGATGAGGATGGCGTCCCCGTCGTCCACCCCCTTGTGGTCCAGGACGGCGTTGATGATGGGCGCCTTCTCGGTGTTCTTCCGCGGGATCATGGCGACGAAGTAGCCGCCCTTGCCCGCCGCCTGAGGCACCTGGCAGAGGAGCTGGGCCTCCTCGAACTTCTTGCCGAACGTCTTCTCGTAGTGCTGTGCGAAGCCGAAGCCGCACGGATGGCTCACGCGATGGGTGCGGTGGGTGAACGCCTTCGGCTCCGCGACGAAGCAATCCACGTCCACCCCATGCTGGCCGATGTAGTTGACGTGCTGCCCCGTCACTTTGAGGCCGTCGGCCAGGCACCAGAGGTTGAGGGCGGGCGTCAGCTCGCTGTTCCCGCTCAGGTCGTCGCGGAAGACGACGTAGTTGTGGCCCAGCGGGTCGGGGTCCTTCACCAGGATGTAGCGGCGGGTCCAGGTGAAGGGCTGCTTGGCCCACACGTCCTCGGATGCGCCGCGTGTGACGAGCTGGCCGTGGGTTTCGGGCAGGGCGTAGGGCACGCGGTTGAGGTAGCGGATGGGGCGGGCCATCTCGGCGTAGTCGGCGGCGGGCAGGGTGACGAATCGCGTGACCTTGCCCATCGCCTCATCCATGTCCTTCGCCTGGGGGTCCCAGCCGGGCTCCAGGCAGGTGAAGGGCTCGACCTTGTGCTCCTGCCACACTTTGCCGGTGTAGTAGCAGCCCTTCTGGTCGCGGCCTGGGCAGGTGCGGACGGTTTCGTCGTGGTTGAAGCTCAGGCCGCCGGGGTGGAGCCAGGCCTCGCCGATGCTGGGGGTGTACATGGCCGCGAAGTCCACCATCAGGGGCGCGCCTTTGGCGTAGTAGATGAACGCGCCGCGGTCAGCGTGGCCGTGGCCGACTGAGAAGCTGCCGCCGAGGCCCAGGAAGAAGGTCTCGTCCTGGCGCGGGAAGCCGTTGCGCATGACGAAGCCCATGCCCTGGTAGTGCTCGGAGCCCAGGTCGGGGCGGTTGGCCTCCTTGCCAGGGTCAATGAGGATGCCGGTCGGGGTCGGGTGCCCGCCGAGGGCGCGGCCGGTCTCGCTCGTCGCCCACATCAGGTTCTTGGCGAGGGGCGGGTCGTCCCTATCGAAGAATGCGGCCATGATGGAGAAGGTCTCGTCGGGCGCGTAGTAGCCGTCGCCAATGGGCGGGCAGGAGCGGAAGCCGCCGCGGAGGTCCCACGGCAGCAGCGTGCCCATGCGGGCGCGCGCGGCCTTGGCGAAGCGGGCCATGACGGCCGACGTGTCGATCTTGTCCCCGCAGCGCGACATGGCGAGCAGGGGCACGACGCCGAACTCGAAGACCATGCCACTGTAGTGGGGGCACTCGAGCGTAGCGCCGTGGGGGTTCGCCTGGCTCTCCACGTAGGCGGTCATCCAGTCCGTGAGGTAGCTGCGCCACTTCTTGCCTTCGGGATGGCTGGGCAGGAGCGAGGCGGTGAGAGCGCCGCGGGCGCGCACCTGCGACATCATGTTGGCCGAGCCCCAGGCGAAGCCGGCCTCGCGCGGCGGCACGTAGTCGGGCGATAGGCCGTTGTAGGTCATCGCCGCGAGATAGCGGAGCATCTTGGCCCGCTGCTCGGGCGCAAGGTGCGGCACGGCGAGCGCCACGTCGGCCGCGTGGGCAAGCACCCCCGCGTTGATGGCGTACATCATGTGGCCGTAGTCCTCGGTGGCGAAGGTGTGGACGAATCTCTCGAGGCCCGAGAGGGTCTCGGCGATGAGCTGGTCGCCGATCTTCGGGTCGTCCTTGCTCAGGTAGCTCACCCAGCGAATGTGCTGAAGGTCGGGGATGTGCTTCTGCACGCGGGCGCGGAAGCGCTCGACGTCGCCTGCGTCCACGAACAAGCGGGGGTACTTGGAGGGCTCATCGTAGTCGAGCACCCAGTCCTTCACGCGGTCGAGCTCCAGGCGCCCGAGGCGCACGTGGCGGAGCATGGCCTCGGAGGTGGTCTTCTTGTTCCCCTTCTCGTCCTGCGTTTCAACACGGGGCACGACGCCGATGCCGTAGACCCGCTTGCCGAGACACGTGGGCGCACGCAGGAACAGGTCGGGCTTCGCCCGCCGCTCGATCCACAGGTTGTTGGTCTGGACGTATTGCACCAGGGTCTTGATGGGGTGCGGTTCGATGTCGGGGTGGAGCCATTGGCTTGGTCGCAGGGCGATGATGGCCAGGGCATCGTTGGGGTGCTTCGAGTTGTAGGCGGCGAAGAAGAGCGATTCGTCCTCGCCCCACTGGAGCCAGGCGTTGAGGCCGATGACGCGGCCATCCTTGTCGCACTTCAGGCCGCCGTCGCCCGGCTTTGCCGCCTCGTGGTACATGCGGCCCGCCCACTCGCAACTGTCGGGCTCCGGGCCCTCGTAGAAGGAGAAGCAGTAGGCGTTGGGCGACGGCACCCGCCCGTGCGTCTGGCACCACCAATCCCACATCATCGCAGCCTTCGGCGAGGCGAACGACGGCATGACGTATTGGAAGGTGTCGCCCGGCCTCACGCCGCCCAGCTCGGGCATCTCGTAGCGCTTGCCCTTCGACAGGTCGAACTCCTCGCTGATGATCGCCACGTCCTGCCCGGCCGAAAGCTCGATGGTGGCCTTGTAGGATGTCTTATCCGCGAACTCGTAGCTGAGGGCGACCTTGGCAAAGACGGGGCCTTTCTCAACGATCGTAGCCTTGTAGCCGAGGCATGGCCTCTCGGTCTGCCACCAGCCCCGGCCAATCCACTTGCCGTTGGCGAGGCGCACGGCCTGGATGGGCGCTGGCACCTGGTCGGCGGCGACGGGCGCCGGGAAGGTCTTCGCGCCGCCCGCGAGGCGAATGCCGAACTTGCTTGTCGCAAGCTCGATCACGCCGTCACGCTCCCTGACCGTGAGATCTGGAACAATCGGATTCAAGGGCCCACCCATGTTCCGCAGCTCCCACCGCGCCACTCCATTCGCCTTCAGGCTGGCCATGAAGGAGAGCGTGGCGCTCCGGATGGCACGCGTCTCTGGCCACAAGGCGACATCGGAGAGTTGAAACGCGACTTGGTTGCCCCAGCCTTCGGGCGAATCCGCCACGAGCGCAAGATGATCGAAGCCATCCTTTGAGAACTCCACCTTGTAGCTCACCCTGTCCGGCCCCCAGGCGAGGCCGAACGACTCGCGGATGGTGAAGGTGCGCGGCTCGCCGGCAACCGCGCCACAACACGCCAACAGACCCGCCACCCCCGCGACGAACTGAACGGTTCGCATCGCTGACCCCTTCGAAAGGAGGAAACGTGATCGTCGAACGTTAGAACACCATAGCGCCGCCCCAAAGTCAAACTTCTGCTCTCTCTCCCTTTGCCCCTTCCGGCCCACTCCCGGGGGGAGAGGGAGCAGATGCCCTCTCCCGGAGGGAGAGTGGGGCGCAGTAACGGACTTGCACGCGCCATCGCACGTCACCCCATTGCCTTCACCGAACGCATCTTGCTGGGGCGATGGCTGGCAGCCACTCCGCGGCCTTAGGAGCCGCGATGAAATAACTGTTCCATCTCAGTTCTTCCCCCGGGGTTGGATGGTGTAGTTCCAGTCCCCGTGGAAGTCGTCTGGGACCAGGGCGAT
>VGYW01000129.1 GCA_016872875.1 Planctomycetota bacterium
GCCCCCTTCGGGGGCTTGGATGGGGGGGACGCGCGATCCCAGGGCTCCCTTCGGTCGCCCTGGGCTACGGCTGGGTCGCCCGCGTCGGCGGGCTACAAGGCCCCGAGATGTGGGCAAAGATCAGGGCTTCGCCCTGGGTTGATATAGTACGCCCCTGTCGGGGCTTCGGGGTAGTCCACCAGAACTGGGGGCCATACTCCGGCGACAAGGCCCTCTTGACTCCCTGGCCGCGGGATGGTAACCTGCCCTTCCGCGGCATGGTGGGTTGTTACGACAGCCGGGCCGGAGGGTCCAGCTCATGCTGACACTGCGACGCGAACAGATGGCGGCCCTGAGGGGGCCGAGGACGGCTGAGGCGCTCGCCAAGAGCCTGAAGGACTCCGGGCTTCGGGCTGAGGCGGACCCGGCGAGTGGCGACGTGGTCTCCGACGACGCGCTCGGGAACCGGACCCGGTACGGGCTTGACCAGCACGGGTTCGTGGGGAGCGTGACGAGTCCGCTCGGCCGCCAGACCACGCTGACGAACGACGCGGGCGGCAAGCTGGTGGGCATGGCCACGCCCTCGGGGCTGACCCAGGGCTTCGAGTACGGCCACGACGGCGAGCTGTCAGCGGCCTTCAAGGGGGGCCACGAGGTGTTCCGGCTCACCCGCGACGGCGAGGGGCGCATCACGAGCGCGGCCTACCCGGACCGCACCGGGCGGCGCTTCGATTACGGGGCGAACGGCCTCATCGCCGCCGAGCACGACCGACTCGGCCGCTCTGAGCTGTACGAATACAGCGACCAGAACGACCTGGTGGCGCTGACGGACGGCAACGGGGAGAGCACGAGCTTCGAGTACGGGGCCTGCGAGCGCCCAGACTCCGTCACCTTCGCCGACGGCAGCCGGGAGATGTATGAGTACGACGACGACGGGCGGGTGAGCAGGATCTCGAACGACGCCGGCCCGGTGGCGGAACTGCGCTACGACCCGGCCGGGAACGTCGCACAGGTGCTCTACGCCGACGGCGAGACGGTGTCGTTCGTCTACGACGGCCAGGGGCGCGTGACCGAGGCATCGAACCGCGAGACCAGCCTCCGCTACGAATACGACGACAAGGGCCGCCTCGCCAAGGAGGCGGTGGGCGGCAAGACGACTGTGGCCTACTCCTACGACGAGAACGGGAACCTGGCGGGGATGACCTACCCGTCGGGCGGGGCCGTGGGGTTCGGGCGCGACGCCGACCTGCGCCTGAGCTCGATCAAGGACTGGGCCGGGCGGGTCCACACGGTGAGCTACGACGCGGGCGACCGAGGGGAGACCGTCACGTCGCCCGAAGGCGTGGCCACCGCCAACCGCCGCACGGAGGCCGGGCTCCTCACCTCCTGCTCGGTCGCCAGGGGCGGCGGGCGCGAGGCCCTCTTCTCCTTCTACTGCACCTACGACCACGAGGACCGCGTGGCGGAGCTCAGGGACTCCGAGTTCGGGTCGCGGAAGTGTGCTTACGATGCAGAGGCCCAGCTCCTGTCGGTGACGGCGAGCGACCCTGGGCGCAACGAGAAGTTCGCCTACGACGCGGCGGGGAACCGCGTGTCGAGCAACGGCGCGAGCGCGCGGTTCAGCCCGACGAATCAGCTCGCAGCCATCGGCGGCGCCGAGTGCAGCTCGGACGCCCGCGGGAACCTCACGAGCCTGCCGGGCCTGCGCCTCACCTACAACCCCCAGAACCAGTTGGTGCGCGCCGAGCGCCCCGGCGGCGGCACGGCGACCTACGGCTACGACCCCTTCGGGCGGCGCATCTGGAAGCGCGCCGGCAACACCCTCACCCGCTACACGTGGGCGGGCGAGACGCTCATCCAGGAGTCCCGCGAGGTCGGCGGGCGGGAGGAGACGCAGGAGTACCTCTACTTCCCCGGCACGTACGCCCTCTTCGCCACGCGCTTTGGCAGCCGCATCTACACCTGCCACGCCGATCATCTGGGCACCCCGCGCCGCCTCACGGACGAGCAGGGCGAGGTGGCCTGGGCCGCCGACTATGCGGCCTTCGGCGAGGCGCGCGTCACCCGCGCACAGGTCCGCAACCCCTGGCGCTTCCCCGGGCACTACTACGACGACGAGACGGGCCTCCACTACAACCGCTTCCGCTACTACTCTCCCGCCCTGGGCCGCTACCTCTCGCGCGACCCAGTGACCTTCCTGGGCGGCCTGAACTTCTACGTCTACGTCGGGAACAACCCGACGAACGAGGCCGACCCCCAGGGCCTCCTGTGGGGCTTCGTGAAGAAGGCATACAAAGCCGCGACGTCGGTGGTGAAGACCGTCGCCACGGCCGCCGTCAGCGCGGCGAAGGCCGTCGGCGGAGCCGTCGTGAGCGCCGCGAAGAAGGCCGCGGACGTCGCAGGCAAGGTCTGGGACGTCACGAAGAAGGTGGCCAAGGTCGTCCTGCCCATCGTGGCCGCGGTGGCGGTGGGGGCGTTGGTGGTGGCGTTCGCGCCGCTGGCGGCGCCGCTCGCCATCCTCGCGGCGGGGGCCATCGCGGGCGCGGTGGGCTTCGGGCTCAGCGAGGTCCTCAACAACGGCTTCTGCCTGGCCTGCATCGGGAAGGCGATGCTGAAGGGCGCCCTGGTTGGCGCGCTGGCCGCCGCGCCTTTCGCGCTCCTGCCCGTCACGGCCGGGGTCGCGGCATTCATGGGCGCGGGCGCCGTCGCCGGCGGGATCGGCTACGTCGCCGACTACGCCGTGAACTACCCGAAGTCCGAGTGGAGCTGGGGCGGGCTGGCCCTGTCGGTGGGCCTGGGCGCCGTGACGGCTGGCCTGGGCCGCTACATCGGCGGCAAGCTGGGCTCCGCGCTCTTCAAGCGGCGCGGCGTCAAGGCGACCCAGCAGGCCCGCCAGAACCTCGGGCTGAAGCCGGGACGGAACAACGTCGGCCACGGTGAGCTCCGGATCAAGGGCCAGAAGCCGATCAGGTACGAGCCGGCGGTCAGCGGCCGGTCGCAGCCCGGAACGCTGAAGGGGAATGGGTCCTACAAGCGGCACGCGATCAAGCTCAGGGGCGAGCGCGAGCCGCGCATCTACGACAGCGAGATCAAGATCATCGAGAACGCCGCCACCGCGCTCAAGGGCAACCCCAACGCGCAAGGGGTCCTGAGAATCTACACCGAGCGGCCCCCCTGCTTGAGCTGCCGCCACGTGATCAGGGTGTTCAAGCAGAACCACCCGAACGTGAAGGTGGACGTGCAGTACACCGGGAAGCCGGAGCCCTACGTGAGCCGCTACCCGGCCATACGCAGGATCCTTGGCCAGAAGCAGCAATGACCCAGAACTTGTTCGGAGGCCCACATGGAGAGCCAGGTGATCGCCCGCGCCGAGGAGCCGACGAAGGTCCTGCGGTTCGCCCCAGACGGCGCCTTGCTGGCGGGGGGCCGAGGCGACGGCGTCGTCGCCCTCTGGCTCCTGACCCCCAGCGTGAAAGCCCTGTCGCCCGTTCGAGCACCCACGGAGCTCCTGTGCGACATCGCCATTCACCCCAATGGCAAGATGCTGGCCACGTCCGGGGACCTCTCCCTCGCGCTCTGGTCGCTGCCCGACGGCCACCCCGTGCGCGAGCTCCCCGTGGGCCGCGAGGAGTGCATGCACGCGGTCGCCTTCGACCCCTCGGGCGCCAGGCTCCTCGCCGCCAGCGGCCACGAGGTCATCCGCGTCATCCCGCTCCCGGACGGCCCCCCGGAGGCGGAGCTGCCCGCCGGCGAGCGCACGTCGTCCATCGTCTTCCATCCCGGCGGGAAGACCTTTGCCGCCACCTGCGCCTGGCAGGGCGGCTCTGAGGTCCGCTTCTGGCGCATCGGACCCAAGGCCGAGTTCATCCAAGAGATGGCGCTCGACTGCTACTACGACGTTCTCTCGCCCGCGGCCTTCAGCCCCGACGGCGGCCTCCTGGCCTTTGCGGACCAGGACGTCAATCTCATCGAGTTCCCCTCCGGCAACTTCCGCTTCGCACTCTCGGCCGCGAAGCCCACGGCTCGCGCCGAGGGCGGAGTCCTCGACGAGTTCTGGTCCGAGTGCGTCTTCACGCCCGACGGCCGGCGGCTCGCCTGCGGCTCCCCAAAGGGCGAGGTGGTGTTCTGGGACACAAAGACCGGGGCGATCACCGACACCATCCGCGCCCACGAGGGGGCGGTGATGTCCATCGCCTTGCGCGGCGATGGCTCTCTCCTCGCCACCAGCGGCGCGGACGGCACCGTGAAGCTCTGGCACCTGTAGCCGAGGCAAGGCGTGGCATGAAGAACGCCCCATCGGACATCCGCCGCGAGGCCGAACGCCTCCGCAGCGAAATCGAGCACCACAACTACTGCTACTACGTGCTCGACAAGCCAGAGATAGGCGACGCCGACTACGACCGGCTCTTCGACCGCCTGGTGGAGCTTGAGAAGCAGCACCCCGAGCTGGTGACGCCCGACTCGCCCACCCAGCGCGTGGGCGCCAAGCCGCTCGAAGAGTTCACCGCCGTCCGCCACTCGCTCCCGATGCTCAGCCTGGACAAGGCGACGAGCGACGCCGAGCTCGCCGAGTGGTGGAAGCGCACCGCCGACGGCCTCGGCGGCGAGCAATTCGCCGTCGTGGCCGAGCCGAAGCTCGACGGCCTCGCCGTCGAGCTCGTCTATGAGGATGGCCGCCTCGTCCTCGGCGCCACGCGCGGCGACGGCGAGACAGGCGAGGACGTCACCCAGAACCTCCGCACCATCCGCTCGATCCCCCTCCAGTTAACCTCCCGAAGGTTCCAGACCTTCGGGAGGTTAAGACGCATCGAGGCCCGCGGGGAGGTCTACATGGAGAAGGCGAAGTTCGCGGAGCTGAACCGCCGCCTCGAGGATGCGGGCGAGGAGCCCTTTGCCAACCCGCGCAACGCCGCGGCCGGCTCGCTCCGCCAGCTCGACCCCCGCATCACCGCCTCCCGGCCCCTCCAGATTCTCCTCTATGGCGTCGGAATCGTCGAGGGCGTCCGCCTGACCACCTACAGCGAGGAGCTTCAGCTCCTCGAAGACCTCGGCTTCCGCGTGGTGCAGCCCCGCCGCCTCTGCCGCTCCATCGAGGAGACCGCCGCCTTCTGGAACGAGATGAACGCCGCGCGCGAGAGCCTTCCCTTCGAGATGGACGGCGTGGTGCTGAAAGTGGACCGCCTCGACCAGCAGGAGCGGCTCGGCGTCCGCTCCCGCAGCCCCCGCTACTCGGTCGCCTGGAAGTTCGCCCCCCGCCAGGCCACCACAGTGGTCCGCGACATCGAGGTCCAGGTCGGCCGCACCGGCGCCCTCACCCCCGTCGCCCGACTCGAGCCCGTCCAGGTCGGCGGCGTCGAAATCTCCAACGCCACGCTCCACAACCAGGACGAGATAGACCGCAAGGACATCCGCGTGGGCGACACCGTGGTCGTCCAGCGAGCCGGGGACGTCATCCCCGAGGTCGTCTCGGTTGTGGCCGAGCGGCGGACGGGGCGGGAACGCAAGTTCACGATGCCGGCCAACTGCCCGGTGTGCGGCGCGCGGGCCGAGCGGCCGGAGGGCGAGGTCGTGGCACGCTGCATCAACTTCGCCTGCCCCGCACAGGTCAAAGGCCGCATCGAGCACTTCGCCTGCCGGGGCGCGATGGACATCGAGGGCCTCGGCGAGAAACTCGTCAACCAGCTAGTCGAGACCGGCCTCGTCCGCAGCCCGGCCGACCTCTACTTCCTGACGAAGGACCAGCTCGCCGGCCTCGAGCGCATGGCCGAGAAGTCGGCGCAAAACCTCCTCGACGCGCTCGAGGCGTCCAAGAGCCGTCCCCTGGCGCGCTGCATCTTCGCCCTCGGCATCCGCCACGTTGGGGAGCACGTGGCCGACGTCCTTGCCGAGGCATTCGGCTCGCTCGATGCCCTCATTGAGGCCGACGAGGCGCGGCTGGGCGCCACCTACGAGATCGGCCCCACCCTCGCCCGCTCGATCCGCGAGTTCTTAGCCAACTCCGAGAACCGCGCCGCCATCGAGCGCCTGCGGCAGGGCGGAGTCCAGTTCCCGGAGTGTGGGCGGGCCGTCTCTGGCCCGCTGCCCTTCGCGGGCAAGACCTTCGTCTTCACCGGCGCCCTCACCCAGTTCACCCGCGAGCAGGCCGAGGCCATCGTGAAGGAGCGGGGCGGCCGGGCCGCCTCCAGCGTGAGCAAGAAGACCGACTTCGTCGTCGCCGGCGAGGCCGCCGGCTCCAAGCTGGCGAAGGCCCGCGAGCTCGGCGTCAAGGTCATCACCGAGGACGACTTCCGCGCCATGCTCGGCCCTTAGTACACCGCCCCAGAATAAGGGGCACAAAATGCCCGCAGGCGCCCTTCCGAAGAGCCTGGCCCGAGCGAAGCGAGGGCTTCCGACACCTTCGGCAGGTTCGTCGTTGCGGGACGTTAGCCTCCCGAACGCATTGGAACGTTCGGGAGGGAGCTCGCCACGATTTCGTCCCCTTTATTGTGGGGCGGTGTACTTAGTGCAAGTCCCCGCAAATGAGGGGACAGAATCGCGGACGGCCTGTTGTGTTGCTCCCGAAGGGAGCACAGTGGGTTGCCGGCGGCTTTAGCCGCCGGGCCTCCTGTGCCATAGCCAACCAGTCCCGAAGGGACGGCAGAAAACGGCCAGCCCTGTGTCCCGCCGCACTGCCGTCCCTTCGGGACTGGGCCGTGGGTGGGTGGCCGCGGTCCGGCGGCTGAAGCCGCCGGCAACCAACTGGTGTCCCTTTGGGACTCCGATCTTGTCCCCCAGTTTGTGCCGGGCTTTAGTGTCCCTTCCGCCCCGGAGCACCCCTTGCCCTCTAGCCCTTCAACCCGCCCCAAGGTCTACCTCGCCGCCCCGCTCTTCACCCAGCACGAGCGGCGCTGGAACCGCGAAGTGGCCCGGCGTCTCGAGCAACTCCTTCACTGCGAGGTCATCTTGCCCCAGGATTTCGCCGTGGGGGACCGCAAGAACGACCCCCGCCACTTCGGCGAGCTCTTCCGGCTCTGTGTCCAGAGCGTCCGCGACTGCGATGCGATGGTCGCGGTGCTCGACGGCGCCGACGCCGACTCCGGCACCTGCTTCGAGGCCGGCTACGCCTACGCCATCGGCAAGCCCATCGTGGGCGTCCGCACCGACTACCGCGCGCAGCAGGAGCGGGGGACCAACCTCATGCTCGCCCGCAGTTGCCAGGCATTCGTCCGCCGCCCGGCCTTCGACGAGGACCTCGACGGGCTGCTCGGCGAACTGAGCCGGAAGCTCAAGCGCCTCCTGAACGGCACGGCCACGCCCCGAGAGCCTGTGTAGGAAAACACGATTCTGCTGCATCCTCCGTGTTGCGAACCTCATCGCCGCCTCGTAACTGCTTGCCGGGCAAAGGCTTCCGCTTCGCGTGGCGCCTGCGGCGCCCCGCGCTTTTCCCGCTAAAGTTTTCCCAGCCTTCCCCGATTAACTAAATAGAGGGGTTGGATTTCTCCCCGGTGCCCCGTGGAGAGTCAAGGAGCACCCGTCACGTGAAGACCATAGGCCAAGGCACCCGCCCGATACGCAGCGACGGCCCGAAGAAGGCCAATCGCGAGCGCCTCGCAACCATTAGGGCGGCTATCCAGAGGGGCGATTACGAGACGCCGGAGAAGCTGGAGGCCACGCTCAGGAACCTGTTGGCTGAACTGCGGAAGTCCCGCTCCCGCAGTCCCGAGTAGCTTCCTTACGCTCTATCGGCCCCGCGCTCGGCCCTTTCAGGCGCGAGAGACTGAGCGGCTCGCGTTGGGGCCTCAGCGGCCTCCGAGCCCCCTTCTCATTCGTGAGGTTGGTAGAACATTTCGGAGTTGTGCAACTCCGAAATGTTGCTCACCCGCGCGGGTGGAAGCGGCGGTGGGTGTCCTTGAGGCGCTCCCGGTCAACGTGTGTGTAGACCTGCGTGGTCATGATGTTCGCGTGGCCCAGCATCTCCTGCACGGAGCGGAGGTCGGCCCCCCCAGAGAGCAGGTGCGTGGCGAACGAGTGCCGCAGGGCGTGCGGGTAGACCTTCTTCCTTATGCCCGCCACGAGCGCGTAGTGCTTCACGAGGCGCCACACGGTTATCCGCGAGATGCGGCTGCCGCGGCGCGAGATGAACAGAGCCCCCGTCGGCCGCCCGCGCACCAGCCGCGGCCGCACCTCCATCGCGTAGCGGCGAGTGGCCTCCACCGCAGCGCGCCCTATCGGCACCACCCGCTCCTTCGCCCCCTTGCCCAGGCAACGCAGGTAGCCGTAGTCGTAGTGCACGCTGTCCACGTCGAGGGAGGCGACCTCGCTCGCCCGCACCCCCGTCGCGTAGAGCAGTTCCAGGATCGCCTTGTCCCGCAGCCCCAGCGGCTTCCGCACGTCTGGCGCCGCGAGCAACCTGTCCACCTCCGCAGGGCTGAGCACCGACGGCAGCCGCCGCCACAACTTCGGCGAATCCAGCGCCGCCACAACGTTCCGCTCAACGATCCCCTCCAGCGTCAGGTAGCGATAGAACATCCTCACCGCCGCCAGCATCCGCGCGATGCTCCCAACCGCATAGCCGCGGTCCTTAAGCTCCATCAGGAACCCCAGGGCCAGCGTCGTCGTCACCCGCCGCGCATCCCGCTGCCCCCGCCGCTCCAGGTAGTCCGTGAACTTCCGCAGGTCGCTCCCGTATGCCAGCCGCGTATTCCCCGCCACCCCGCACTCCACCTCCAGATAGTCCAGAAACGACCTCATCAGCGAACCTGTCTCCATCTCATCTCTCCTGCGGCGCAGTCTACGATCCGGAGCCGCCGCCGTCAACTTCGCCCGACCTCTCACCACAGAGGGCACTGAGGACCCATCGCGGCAAGCCGCAACCAAACGCGGAGGAAAAATCTTTCCGGAAAACAAGATTCTGCATGT
This sequence comes from Planctomycetota bacterium, assembly GCA_016872875.1. Next base: position 8,878 of record VGYW01000129.1, read on the forward strand.
TTGTAGCACAGAGACGGCACAGAGGCCACCAAGACCGTGAGAGCAAGGGCAGTTCGCCGCCACCCACGACTTCCGGCAGCAGGCGACGACCGCGCATGTTGAGGAAGCCGATGGCCGCGAGAAGCCCGCAATAGGGCGAGAGGAGGCGGAGTTGGCCCTTGACCAGTTCAGAATGGCCTTCGTTCTCTACCTTGACGAGATGCGTAGGTAGTTGGTCCTGACCCTGATGCTGCTGCCAGGCAGTGGCGGGTTTGTGCGCCCAAGAGGGGGCTGCGCTACGCGGGCTCCCCGCTTCGCCAGGATGGCTGCTTCTCTGTGTCTTGCCTCTGTGCTACAAACATGCAGAATCTTGTTTTCCGGAAAGATTTTTCCTCCGCGTTTGGTTGCGGCTTGCCGCGATGGGCCCTCAGTGCTCTCGGTGGTGAAGGCTCTCGGGCTTCGTTCCTATCCGCGCCCATCCGCGCGATCCGCGGTCCAGACGCCCGCAGACTACGGACCACCGCCCACGGACTACGGACCGCTGCCACCCGCCGCCCTCTTCTCTGCTGTCTCATCCGCCTCTGCGTGATGCCCCCGTTTCGCGTTTCGCGTTTCGGGTTTCGCGTGCTTCGCGGGCAGGTTCATCTCCTCACGTGTCACGGGGCACGCGTCACGCTTTCTCTGTTGCATCGGCGCCCCGCGATTGCTAGAATACGGCGGCAACGGAAGACTGGATGGATGGATGGATGGATGAATGGATGGATGGATGGATGAATGGATGAATGGCAAGCCGCCAGTCTCTGGCACCCATCCATACATCCATCCATCCAATCATCCAGTCCCTGATGAGGAGAGCAAAGCGTGGAGTTGAGGCGGTTCGAGGGGGCGTGGACGGCGCTGGTGACGCCGTTCACGCGCAAGGACAGGGTGGCGTGGGCGGAGTTCGAACGCCTGGTGGACTTCCAGGTGGGGCAGGGGATTGCCGGCCTGGTGCCGACGGGCACCACGGGCGAATCGCCGACGCTGACCTGGCCCGAGCACAACCACGTCATCGAGGCGACGGTGCGGCTGTCGGGGGGGAAGTGTTTCGTGTTGGCAGGCACAGGCTCGAACTCGACGGCTGAGGCGCTCCGCGGCTCCCGCCACGCTGTGGAGGCCGGCGCGCACGGGGTGCTGCTGGTGGATTGCTATTACAACGGGCCGTCGAGCCTGGAGCTGCGCCGCGAGTACCACGGGGTCATCGCCGCGGCCTGCCCGGAGGCGATGGTGGTGCCCTACGTGATCCCAGGCCGCACGGGCTGCGCGCTCGCGCCCGAGGACCTCGCCATCCTCGCGGCCGAGCACCCGAACGTCCGCGCCGTGAAGGAGGCCACGGGCGACCTGAAGCGCATGGCCCACACCCGCTCCCTCGTCGGCGACGGGTTCGACATCGTGTCGGGCGACGACGACCTGACGCCGGCGATGATGACGGACCCCGCGGTCCGCGCCAGCGGGGTGATCTCCGTCGTGTCCAACGTCGTGCCCGCGGCGACGCAGGCCATGGTGCGCGCCTTCGCCCGCGGCGAGGCCGCGGAGGGCGGCCGCCTCGCCAACGCCCTCAAGCCACTGTTCGGAATCGTCACCGTGAGCGTGGACAGCACGCGGAGCGTGGGCGGCCGCCAGGCCACTGTCCGCGACAAGTTCCGCAACCCCCTCGCCATCAAGACCCTGATGCGCGGCCTGGGGATGATCAAAGGCGGCTGCCGGCGTCCGCTCGGGCACATGACCACCGCGGGCGTCAACGTGGTGCGCTCCGCGGCGCTCGCCGTCTGGGAGAGCAATCCTGAAGTCCTGGCGCCCATCGAGGCGGCATTCGGCGTGTCGCTCGCGGGGCGGCTGAGGGACGATGCGCTCTGGGCGTCGCTGGCATACCAGAATCCCTGATAGGGCAGGGGAGTAATCGTGAGACAAGAACCGTCCTCGTCCTCGTCGTCGTCCTCGACTCTTCGATGCAGCACGGGGCTCGTGCTCGCCGCGTTGGCTCTTGCCGGCGTGGGGTGCGACCAGCGGGCGCGGAGCATGCTCAGCGTGGGCGTGCCCACCGTCGTGGCCGAGGGGGAGAACACGCAGGTCACGGTCACGGTCACCAACTCCCTCAGGGAGCCGATGATCCCGCTGACGCTGACGCTCTACGTGAGGCCGGACCCCGCTCAGTACCTGGTGCAGCAGCAGGCGCTGGGCGAGGTGGAGTTCTATAAGCCGCTCCAGGCTACGGAGGTGCGGCACCACCAGACCCTGGACCGCATCGAGGCGGACCACATCCGGGACGGGGACCAGTGGCGGCACGTGCCCGACTCGCGGTTCCTCCACCCCCGCATCCTGCTGTCGGGACAGAGCGTGTCGGAGACGTTCCAGTTCCAGGCCATGCAGTCGCACCGCAAGCTGCTGGCGTGCGACCTCTACTACGTGCCGTTGAGCGGGGACCGCGCCCGCGGCAGGCTCTTCCTGCGGAGCAAGCCGAAGGAGGTGCCGCCCGACGCCGAGCGCTACACCGAGGTCTTCACCAGGATGGACGAGACGCAGTTCGCCGACCCCAATCCGCAGCCGGCCAACTATGTGCTCTATCGTCCCGCGCGCATCCACGACAAGGCGCCGCAGGTGGTCACGGCGAACGTGCGCATCAACGTCCAGCCCCAGCAGTTCACCTATCGCGACGCGGTGCGGCGCACGCGGCTGGGCACCCGCGCCACCTGCTACTTCGCCGCGGGGGCCGCCTGGGTGTTCGACTACCCCGACGAGGGAACCTGGTTCGTGTGCCAGGACACAGTGACGAAGCTCAAGGGGCACTACGCGGCGCTCATCGCCGACCTCGACCGGCGGCGGGCCACCGTGGTCACCCTCACTGCGCCGCGGAAGCCCGACGACAGGCTTCTCTCGCACCTCGAGAAGTCCGGCTACAGCGACCCGACGGCGAAAGGCCCGAACGCGGTCGCAACCATCCCGACGAAGGACCTGCTGCGCCTCCTCGAGCAGGCCGAGAGCCTCGGCTACACCATCGAGGGCACCACCTGGAAGCCGATGCCGGCGGCTCAATGACCCACGGTTGGTCGTGACTCGTGCGTGTTCTGCGCACATGCGGGGAGGGAACGTCGAATGTTGAATACTGAACGCTGAATGTTGAATATCGAATGACGAACGCGGGCGAGGGCGGACTCTTCTGTTTTCCATTCAACATTCAACATTCAACATTCAGCATTCATCATTCCGGCCTTTGGGTGCGGCCACGGGTCGCCTTAAGGCATTTCTCGCGTGGACGGCGGCGGGGGCTTGGGCGGGGTGTGCTTGGGAGGCCCAGTGCTCTTCTTGGGCTCGGGGGCGGGCTTCTTGCCGAGGCGCTTGAGCGCGGCCTTGATCGTGTCCCCATCGGACTGTAGGCCTGTGTAGGCTTCCTCGATCCAGGCGCGGCGGGGGTCGCCCTCCCGCAATTCGCTGTAGCGCCGCACAACGGCCTCGAGCATCTTCGGGTCCGGCTCGTGGCTGATCAGCGCTTTCGCCGCCTTCTTGTGCTCCTCGAGGTCGCTGCTGAAGAGCTGGTTCACCAGAAGTGTCGTGGGGTCATCTTCCTTCTTTGGCGGCTTCTGCGCCGCTCCCTGGGGGTCTGCCCCCGTGCGCGGCAGGAGCCGGCGGACCGCGGCATCAATCGGCACGCCCGTGAGCCGCTGGTAGACCCCCCCCAGCCGCTCGCGGCGCGGGTCGTCGTCCTTCATGCTGATATAGGCCTCCGCGATGGTGTCCATATCCAGCTCATCGGGGTCGGTTATCTGCGAGCAGGCATAGTCAATGTCGGCCGGGCTGTCGCTCAGGAGCAGGCTTTCGAGCAGGCTCGCCCTGCGTGCCCTGGCCCGTGCGACGCTGCCCGCCGCAATGGTGATGGCGGCAAAGGTCACCACGAGGGACCCGATGGTGAGGAGCACGGAGCGTCGCGCGCCGGCGCGGCACGCGAGGACGCAGTGGCGGACGAACACGAATGCCGTGAGCCAGGGCGTGAAGGCCAGCCAGCCGCTCAGGTACTCGCCGTGAACCATCGCAAACTGGAGGAGCGCGGCCCCCAGCACCACCGAGAGCACTGCTCCGACGGCGAAGGGGCCGGCGAGGAGCATGCCCAGGACGGGGAGCCGCATGCCCGTGATGCCCCAGAGGAGGAGAGCGGCCACAAGGCAGCCCTGGACGATGTAGGTCGGCATGGCGAGGTAGGGTGGAAGAACGGCCCTGTCCGCAACGTCGGCCGCGAAAAGCGCGGGGTCTTTCGCCAGGAGCGCGATGGGCGCCAACACCCCGAACAGGAAGTCGAAGAGCACCTGGCCGCCCGACGGCCCCAGGCCGGCGTGGCCCGAGCCGTACTCGGCGTCCACGATGTCCTGCCTCACCTCGAAGGGCTCTTGGTCAGCCACGGGTGACTTCCTGTGACTGGTGGTAGGTGTTGGGTGTTAGGTGTTGGGGTACAGAGGAAGACCGCCTCTTTCTGTACCCTAACACCTAACACCGAACACCTAAGACCGCTCTCGTTCGACGTCAACCCCGCTCATCAAGGGGCCTAACGTAGTGGATCTGCCTGGCCACCTCGCGGAAGCCCATCTTCGGGTAGAGGGCCACGCAGCGGCGGTTCTGCTCGAGGGTCTCGATGCGGACGAGGTGCATGCCGTGCGCCCTGAGGTAGTTGAGTGCGGCCTGGATGAGCTGCTTGCCGACCCCTTTGCCCTGGTGGTCTGGGTGGACTGCGAGGTTTGGGATGGCGCCGATGCGGGTGCGGCGGTCGGGGCGGCAGGTGATGAAGCCGAGGATGGCGCCGTGGTGCTCGAAGACGAAGATGCCGCTGGGGTTGGCCTGGATGTCGGCCTCGATGTGGCTGGCCTTGCGCGGCTGCCACCCCACCCCGCCCACCACGCCGTAGAGCGACTCGATGTTCTGGTCAATCGAAACGCCGTCGAAGGCGAGGGTCGTGATCTGGATGAGGGTCTCGCGGTCGCTGGGGCGGAAAGGACGGATCATTCAAATCCCAAGAACCAAGAACCAGGAACCAAGAACCAGAAAGCCGCCAAGGGCCAAATGCCCAAAAACCAAACCGATCCCCCCCGCTGATCGGGAGCACCGTGCCAGGCTTGTTTGGGTCATTTGGTATCGGGGTTTGGTACTTGTCTGGCACTTGGTGCTTGGAGTTTGGTGCTTCGCGTTTCCCGCGTGGGCTGGCGAGGAGTGCGGGTCAGGGCCGCAGGACGGCCCAGTGGATGCGGGCGCGGCCGGTCACGGGGTCGCGCGCGAATTGCGCGTGGTCCGGCTCCGCCCAGTCGCGCAGGAACTCGCGCTTGGTGTAGACCTGGATGTGGCCGTCCACGAAGAGGACATTTGCGGTGCCGTTGTGGCGGAAGCGGTAGCCACGCAAGCCGTCGTTCTTGAGGTCCGGGGCGACGTCCGCCTTCACGTAGTCCATCATGAGCATGGTGCGTGCGGCTTCGGGCACGGAGGCGAACTCGCCGATGCGGGTGTAGAGGCAGGGCCAGGCGAGGCCGCAATCGCACTTGCCGGTGCCCTGGTTGAAGATGTGTTTGGGCCTCCCTGTGATAGCGCCCCAGCCGCCGCTGGCGCGGTAGTAGCTGCTGTTGCCCATGGCGCCCCAACGCAGCGTCGCCGGGTCGGGGATGGCGCGCTGGTTCGAGGTCCCGTCTCCGTACTGGAACCCGAAGTTGCTGTAGCCGAAGTTCTCGTCGAACGCGCGGTCCTTGTCCGTGGTGTTGACCTTCTGGTACCTGTTGCCCTCGGCGCTCACGCGGGCCTGATCGTAGGGGTCGGGGCTGCCGGGGCAGCGAACCACGAACTGGTGAGCTTCCACGGAGCCGCCAGCCAGGGGGTCGTCGCGCGAAGAGCCGTCAGGCTTCTTGCCGATATAGAGCCTGGCGGACAGCCTCCTGTACCACCACTGGTCCTCCTTGATCCCGTAGGGCGGGGTCAGCTTGAGGGGGTTGTCGGTCGTGTTGAGCTCGACGCAGGGGGGGAGCTTGCCGTAGTTGGTGTTCGCGACGAGCTGAAGGGCGACGTAGCATTCGGCCAGGTTCTTGGCGCAGGCGCGTCCGAGGGCGGCGTGCTTGACGGTGATGATGAATGGGCTGAGCATGGACGTCAGGATGGTCAGGATGGCGACCACCGTGAGGAGCTCTGTGATGGTCAACCCTCGATTTCGGTGGTACATAGCCATCTCCTCGCTTCTGAGGGCCGTACCCCCACCTATCGGATTGTATCCCCCCGGCACACGTTTGTCAACAGGAATTGCAGCCGAGAAACATGGCGAGGAGTTGGTGGCCTGGGTCAACCAGCAGGCCCGTTGCGGCGGCGTCGGCCTCGGTGAAGCGCCGCCCCGACCCGTCGCCGGCTCCGGGTGCCCGCTCCCCCACCGCGGTGCCGCAGTAGGCGAAGGGGACCGGCTCGGCGACGTGGGTGCGGACCTCGATGGGGGTCGGGTGGTCGGGGAGGACGAGGAGGCGGTATTCGCCCCTGGCCTCCAGGGCGGCGTGAAGCGGCCCCACGATGTGCTGGTCTATCGCCTCGATGGCGTCCACCTTGGCCTGGATGTTGCCCTGGTGGCCCGCCTCGTCGGGGGCTTCGATGTGGACGAAGACGAGGTCGTAGCGGCCGAGGGCCTCGATTGCCGCCTGGCCCTTCCCCGCGAAGTTGGTCTGGATGTAGCCCGTGGCGCCCTCCACATGGATGAGGTCCATCCCGAGGCAGGTGGCGATGCCGCGGACGAGGTCCACGGCAGCCACGACGGCGCCGCGCTTGCCGTAGCGCTCGGCGAAGGAGGGGAGCCGCGGGCGGCGCCCGCCGCCCCAGAGCCAGACCATGTTCGCGGGGTTCTCGCCCAGGTCAATCCGCACGTCGTTGATGTCGTGGCGGGCCAGCAGCTCGCGCGAGCGCTCCATGAGGCTGATGAGGAGCTCCGCTCCCTGGCCGCGTGGGAGGTGGCGTGCGAAGGGCTGGTCGAGGATGTCGTGGGGCGGGGTGCAATCGGCCGCGAGCGGCTCCTGGCCGTGGTAGACCATCAGGTGGCGGTAGCCGACGCCCTGGTGGAAGCGGATGGCCGGGCTGCCGAGGCGCGCGTTGAGGAGCTCGATGAGGACGGCGGCCTCGCGGTTCGAGATGTGCCCGGCGCTGTGGTCAACCAGGGTGCCGCCGTCCACCGTGACCAGGTTGCAGCGGAAGGCGACGTCGAGGGGGCCAAGCTCGATCCCCATGCTGGCGGCTTCGAGGGGCGCGCGGCCAGTGTAGCACTCCGTGGGGTCGCAGCCGAGGACGGAGAGCATGGCAACGTCGCTGCCGGGGGGCAGCCCGCGGGGCGTATGGCACACGAGCCCGAGGCGGCCGCGGGCGGCCACCGCGTCCATATGCGGCGTGGCGGCGACCGCGAGCGGCGTGCGGCCCCCCAGCCTCTCCAGCGGGTGGTCCGCCATGCCGTCGGGCACAACTATCGCGTACTTCACGGGCGGCTCCGTCGGGCGGGGGCCTCGCTTGCCTTGCGGGCGACCCGCTCGGATCATAGCAGACAGCCGCAAGGCGAGTCAACCGCCAGGGCGGAGGCGAGCATTGCCCCCAATTCTGGTGACGTTCTGGAATCCCGGAGCTCCGAATGGAGCGTGCTATATCAGCCCAGGGCGAAGTCCTGGGATTCGAGGACGGCCCCGATATAGCCCTGTAGGGGCGTACTAGCCACTCGCGGGAGGCGATGGCGTCCGTTCCTCGTAGTACGCCCCCTCAGGGCTGGCCTGCGCACGGCTCCGCTTCCCAGGGCTTCGCCCTGGGCTGATATAGCACGCCCCGGTTGGGGCTGCCAAGCAGATGACCAGAACTGGGGGCCATACTCGGGCGGAGGCGGCTTTCTCTGAATAGTCGCGCGTGGAGGGACGTCAGAGAGTATGGGGGAAGCGGCGGCGGGCGAGGCGGCCGCTTTGGGAATGCGCCAAGGCGCTCTTGGAGATTGCGTCCGCTGTTGGTATAATCTAGCAGGCTTGCCGAGGAGGCGCACAATGAAGGCGAAGCTTCTGGTGGCGGCGGTGTTGGCGCTCGCCGTGCTGCTGGCGCCCATGAGCTGCACTCCTACGCAGCAGGGCGCGTGGATCGGCGGCGCCACCGGCGCCACAGCCGGCGCGATCCTTTCCCACCATCATCGCTCGCGCGGGGCGCTCATCGGGGGCGTGGCGGGGGGCATCATCGGCGCGATGATCGGCCACACCTACGAGTACTACAAGTTCTGTCCCGCCTGTGGGCGGCGCTTCCACGCGTCCAAGCTCTACTGCCCGTACGACGGTGCCCCACTCCAGATGGTGCAATGACCTCATGAGCCCTGGAGCCGTTGAGCCGCGGCCGCTGAGGCGCGAGGACCTGGCCTCGTGCACGGAAGAGGTCCTCCGCCGCCCTCACGGCGCCAAGCCCGCGATCGTCCTCGTCCGTTGGGAGGGGCAACGCCTCATCGTGAAGGACTTCGGGCACGCCCCCTGGCTGGTGCGCCAGCTCTACGGGCGCTGGGTCGTCGCCCGCGAGTCGCGCATCTACAGGCTCCTGGACGGCATGGCTGGGGTGCCGAGGTTCCGCGGGCGGCTCGACGGGTTGGCGTTTGCCGTGGACTACGTGGATGCGCCGAGCCTGGGCGCGAAGCGCCGAAACAGCGTGCCGGCGGTGGTCTTCGAGCGCCTGGGCTCGCTGCTCGCGACGCTCCACGGAAGGGGCATCGTCCACCTCGACTCCCACCAGAGGCGGAACGTCCTCGTGGCGTCCGGCGGTGAGCCGTTCCTGGTGGACTTCGCGTCGGCGCAGCACCTGGGGCGGGGCTGGCTGTCGAGAAGGGTGCTGATGCCCCTGTTCGCCCGGGCGGACTGGTTGGGGCTTCGGAAGCTCAAGGCCAAGTACTGCACGGAGAGGCTGGCGGGCGTCGAGGCCCGAAGCCACAGGCTTCTGTGGACGCTGGGGTGGCTCTGGCCCTACACGGCGCTGCGGCGCATCCGCCGCATCCTGCGGCGGCGCATGCGCCGGCGCCGCTGAATGGTCCCCACTTCGGCACGCCCAAACAAGTTTGGGCGTGGCACCCAAGGTTCTCGTCAATGACCGCGGGGTGCTACGCCCAAGCTGCGCGTGGGCGTGCTCTTCGCCGGAGACCTCAGCGGAGGCGGCCGTGGATGAAGGCGACGGCGAGCGCGAGGGCCAGCGCGATGAGCGCCACCACCGCCCAGAAGCCCAGCGCGTTAGCGTGACCGGCTAGAAGCCGCTTCAGCGAACCAGGCACTCTCGCTCCTTTCCCTCCTCGGACTCTCAGTACACCGCCCCACAAGTGAGGGGACGGAATCGCAGTCCCGAAGGGACAGCAGTGGGTAGCCGGCGGCTTCAGCCGCCGGCTAACCACTGTGCTCCCTTCGGGAGCAAGCAACCGAATCGCCCGCGACTTTGTCCCCCTATCTGTGGGGCAGTGTACTCAGGATTCTAGCGTCTGCGCCGCGGCCCGTCAATGGCGGGCGGACTCCTCCAATGTGCGCTTGACCCGCTCAACGGCGGCCCATAGAATAGGGGGGCTTCCCTGGCAGGCAGGGAGCTGGCCCGATGGCTTCTTGCTGTGAGAAAGGAGCGTGGAGCGATGAGACGACCGGGGCTTACGGTGGGCTTCGTCGCAGTGGCGGCGCTGGTCCTTGCCGCGGGCTGCGCCGGGCCGGAGTTCTACCAGCGAAGCCACAAGCCGAACCTCAATGCCGCCACCCAGACCCAGTACATGTCGAGCAACTACGAGGTGCTGGGCCTGGTGCGGGTGGTCGGCGAGGGCATCTGCATCCTGGGCGTGTACGCCGGCGGACGCGACGGCGAGGGCCTTCTCTGGGAGCAGGCCCAGATGCTCCATGCCGGCAACTTCACGGG
>VGYW01000130.1 GCA_016872875.1 Planctomycetota bacterium
GACATGGGCCTGAACCAGAAGCGCCGCGTCGTCTGGAACGTCCGAAGGGGCAGTTGCCCCCGCCTCGACGCCCAGGGCAACATCTACATCACCGTCCCCATCCGCCCCCTCGACCGCGACTTCCCGGAGTTCTTCGACGGCAAGCTGGGAAAGGTGCCCGACTACTTCCGCAGGATCGGCGAGGGCCTCTACTGGTACACCTACATGCAGGCCAGCATCGTCAAGTTCCCGCCCCAGGGCGGCGCCTTCCTATGGCAGGAGACGCCGCGGCAGAAGAACGACCTCGCCGGCCTTCCCGACGCGGTGAAGGCCAGGCCGACGCTGAAGTTCCACTACTTCCAGGACGGCCACTACCCGCACAAGACCTGCGAGGTCCAGGGCGCCGAGTGGGTCCGCTTCGGCTACTCCCCCTACTCCGAGACCTACGGCGCCGGCACCCCCGTCTGCATGTGCGAGGGCACCGGCTTCGATGTTGACCCCTACGGGCGCGTCTTCTTCCCCAACCTCTGCCAGTTCCGCATCGAGGTGATTGACGCCAACAACAACCCGATCGCCTCCTTCGGCAAGTATGGAAATCAGGATTCCGGCGGCAAGGACGCGAAGGTTCGCAAGCCCGACATCCCGCTCGCCTGGCCCACCTACGTGGCGGCGAGCGACACCCACGCCTACGTCAACGACACCATCGGCATGCGGGTTGTCCGCGTGAGGCTTGGCGCAGAAGCCGAGGAGACCTGCGAGGCCAGGTAGTTCCTATCACGGGAGGCCCAGGTTCGTAGTGCGGCCTTCAGGCCGTCTCTTACGGGCTAAAGCCCGCACTACGAACCAGGTGAGGTCATGAAGAAGACGAAGCTCCGCCTCGGCATCAGCGCCTGCCTCCTCGGGGAGAGGGTCCGCTACGACGGCGGCCACAAGCTCGACCGCCTCATCGCCGAAGTGTTCGGGCCATTCGTGGAATGGGTGCCCGTGTGCCCCGAGGCCGAGTGCGGCCTCGGCGTCCCGCGCGAGCCGATGCGCCTCGAAGGCGACCCGGCCAGCCCGCGCCTCATCACCGTCCGCACCCGCCTTGACCACACCGCGCGTATCCTCGCGTGGGCCAGGCAGCGCGTGGCCGAGCTCGAGCGCGAGTGTCTTTGCGGCTTCATCCTCAAGAGCAAATCGCCCAGTTGCGGCCTGCGCCGCGTCCCGGTCTACCCCGAGCGCGGCGAGCCCTCCATGGCCGGCATCGGCCTCTTCGCCCGCACCCTCATCGAGCGTCTCCCCCTCCTCCCCATCGAGGACGACCGCCGCCTCCACTACCCTAGGCTTCGCGAGAAGTTCATTGAGCATGCACTCAGCATCAGTGAGCGAGGGCGCCTGGACTTCCACGCGGCCGCGGTGCGGCTCCGCAAGCGTCTCGGACACTGACACATAGGGCGCCGCTGCGCGCGCTCCTGTTGCGGCTCCTCCCGCAGGATGGTATACTATGTATCGCCGAAGGCAACGGAGATGATGGCAATGAGAGAACAGAGATTTCCCCCAGGCTGGGACGAAAAACGCGTGCGGGACGTCATCGCGCACTACGAGGATCAGACAGAGTACGAACAGTTCGCCGAGATCGAGGCCGCGCGCGAAGAGCAGGGTTTCACAATGATGGCCGTCCCGAACGACCTGGTTGCCGAGGTCCGCGCCCTCATCGCCCGCAAACGAAGCGCCTGAAGGATTCCTTGCGCGGCAAGGGCCTATGGGTGGCAAGTACTGAAGGGGTCAAAAGGACCTACCATGGCATCAAATCTCCCCTTGCTTACCGATCTTGAACGCCGTCTTCTTGATTCAGTTTACCGACACGCACGGGGCCTAAAGGATGAAGACGTCAGCATAGTGGACGTGGCAAGCGAGCTCAGCATCCCCAAGGGGCAGGTTGAGCAGGTAGCTCACTCACTTGCAGGCAAGGCTGCACTAAAGTTCAGTAGTAAACAGACGGTTGCGCTGGGCAACCTAGCTGCTCTCCTTCACAGGGCTCCGCCTGCGCAACAAGAAGCGGCAAAGGGGCCTACAGAGAGTGCCACGGAGAAACCAACACATCACAAGGCGACGGCTAAGCGCGCCGGGGGTGCTTCACAAGAAGCACAGCGGGATCTGGCGAGGATGGTGTACGTAGTCCACGGCCGCAACACACTTGCGCGGGATGCGATGGATGCATTCCTCAAGAGACTTGGTATCACACCGGTTTACTTCGAGAAGGCCATAACCTGGACCGGGCAGGGGAATCCCCACCCGTGCGACGTTATCAAAGCCGCGTTCGACAGAGTTGGCGCCGTACTCGTTCTTCTATCCGGAGACGATCTCGCCTGCCTAAAGCCGGATTACGTCCGGGGCGATGACCCAGATGACGAGAAGAGCCTCACACCTCAGGCAAGACCGAACGTCCTGTTTGAGGCCGGATTCGCTTACAGCCTTCACAATGATCGAACGATTCTGGTTCAGGTGGGTAAGCTTAGGGGACTCAGTGACCTTCTCGGTTTGCATATACCGCGGATGAAGAACACCAAAGCCTTTCGCGAAGACTTGGTTGCTCGCTTGCGTACAGCCCAATGCGATATACGGAAGAAGAAGGGCTGGAAGACTGCAGGTGACTTCGATGCCGCGGTCAAGCAGGGCACGGAGCCGCTCCGGGGACCGACTCACTGCCACGCCCTTCGCGTTCTGACCGGGAAATGGAACCATACATTCGAGACACTGGACCCGCAAGGGCGCAAGACAGGACCTCATCCCCCCGAAGCCGCAGAGATAACCCCCGACGGGGTTTACAGGGGCAACCAGACGTTTCAACTCGATATGTTACAGCTTGACGAACGAGCGCGGGTCCTAACGCTTGAGAAGAGGCGGCCTGATGGGCGCTTCTGGTCCCTTGAGGTTCTCACCTTGTCAAGGAATGAGTCGACGCTGGAGGGTTTCAACAATGAGGGATGTCGAATGACGTACACGAAGGTGTGAGGGGGCATAAGGCCTGGCACGTTGCGGGGAAGCACGTTGGACCAGGGGCAGTCGCTCGTTGCCTGCGTTGCGCTGCCGTCCATGATCACCAATTGGCTCGAGGAAGCACGCCATGCCTGACCGTGAAGTTGAGACAATGCGGGACCTACTGTACTACCAGTATGCCAAACTGATCGCGCGTCGGGCCTTCGGCCAACCCGACGGGGTGGCGGCGAAGAGCAAGCACTACGGCTTCATCAAGAAGACCTTCCGAGAGCTTCGCGACGGGCAGATAAAGTGGTCGGATATTGTCCGCGAGGACTGGCAGCTTGTCGAGGCGGAGCGGCGGTGCGCCTACTGCGGCGCCAGCAACGACCTGGCCCGAGAACACATCGTGCCGTCTAGCCTCCGGGTGAACGAGCGTTGTGCCACTTGCGACACCATCCAGGGCATACACAATCAGGTCTGGGCCTGCCGCGCCTGCAACTCGCGGAAGGGCACGATGGGCTTGTACGCCTTCTACCGCACCCTCTTTCCCGCCGACCGGAAGTTCTACGACCGCATCCCGCCACTCGTGGAGAAGAAGTACCTCAAGACCGTCCACGATTGCCTGGCGTGCCTGGGTTGCCACGACGCTGGGGATGTGGACCGGGATGGAGAGTTGACCGTACTGGACATCGACTTCGCGCTGGGTCGCTTCACTTGAGCTCGTTCCGCGTGCAGGTATGCACGCCCTACCGGATCTCTCATTCCTTTGTCCCCATTCCCTTGTTCCTCGCCTTCAGACTCTGGCAGGGGAATAGGGGCAAGGGAATCAAGAGTCTCACCACGGAGAACACTGAGGACACTGAGAAGGCACTGAGAAGAGCAGGGCGATCTTGGGCCTCAGCACCAGGATGGCCCTGGCTTCTCCGTGCGCTCCGTGTCTCCGTGGTGATTCCCCTGTCCCCCGACCGCGGACGTTGGCAAGGGAGTGAAGAGAAGATGAGCCTGCTTCTCACCTTATCAGGCGGGCGTTGGCCCAGTCGAGGTGGTCGCAGATGTCGAAGTCGGCCCCGAAGTCCACGAGGAGGGTGAGGCGGGTGGCGCCGGTGAGGTCGAGGGAGAGGGGGAGGGGGGCGTCGCGGCCGGTGAGGGCCTTGCGCTCGAACTTCGGCTTGCCGTCAACGAGGACCGCGATGTCCACGTTGCCCTTGTCGCCGACCTCTTCGTCAATGCCGGCGTCGGCGAGGAAGCGGCGGTATGCGCCGCCGAGGGCGTAGGTGAGCTCGCAGCGGGAGTGGCAGCCGAGGCCCTTGCGATAGGCCGTCCCGCCCAGGCGCAGCGGGTTGCCATCCACGCTCCGGTCGCGCCGATAGCCCCACACGATGTCGAAGAAGGGGGTCTCCTTGGCCTCGGCGGGGGTGAGGTCGGAGAGGTAGACGAGGCGGCCGCCGCGGAACTCGATGGCCAGGAGCCGCGCGAGCGGGAGCGAGAGGAGCGGCCCGAAGGCGGCTTGGAGCTCGACCGCGCCGTCCTTGAGGCCCTTGAGCTGGCCGGAGAGGACGGAGCCTTCGTCGCCCTGGGCGATGGCGAGGATGCCCTCCGGGGGCTTGGGCGGCGCGCCGGCCTGAGCAGCGAAGGCGATGGCCGAGAGGCGGTCGAACGTGACCTCCAGGTCGCCCAGGAGCGCGGAGCGGAACTTCACGCCCTTGGCGTCGAGGGACTCCAGCGTGCCCTCGATGGTTTCGTTGTTGCGGAGGAGGAGCTTGTCGAGCTTCTCGGCCGGCGGGAGGGGCTGGGCGGGCTGTGGGCCGGGGAGCTCGATGCGCGCGATGGCCTGGATGGGGCATTCGGCTGAGCCGAAGGCCGGGCTGCGGAGGGTGACGGCGCGGCCGCTGCCGCCCTGGATGCTGCCGCGGAGGCAATCGCCGTTTCGGAGGACCAGCGCCGCGTCGGTGGCGCCCGGGACGGGTTTGCCCTGGCGGAGCTCGAGGGCAAGGAGGTCGGCGCAGGGGATTTTGCGCCGCTCCGCCTTCACGAGGAGCTCGACGGTGGGCGTAGCGTCGAGTGACACGAGCGTGCCCTCGATGGCTTCGTCGTTGACCGTGAGGGCGCGGACGTTGGGCGCCTGGGCGGCGTGGGCGAGACATGGAACCATGAGACAGAGAAGAGTCAAGGTAAAATGATTACGGGTAAAATGATAAGAGAAGAGAAGAGAATCAAGAGGGGCATGGGGGGGCCCGAGCCGACCAGGTCGGCCCGTGTCGTTCTTCCCGGTTCTTGATGCCCGGATGGTTTCTTTTCTTATCATTTTACCCGTAATCATTTTACCTGTTGCTCTTCCCTTCTTCTCCTACCTCTCCTCTTCGGGCGGATGCTCGGGTGGTTCCTCGGCCTTGCCGGGCTCTTCCTTGGGGGGCGGCGCGGCGGCGAAGGCGCGGTACTCGGGCACGGCCTTGGGGTCAATGGTCTTGAGGGGCTTGAGGGTTTCGAGGATGGCGCGCTGGAGCTGGGCGTCCTCCTGGTAGTCGCAGGGGAACTCTGCGCCGCGTGCGTCGGCTACGGCGATGCGGAGCCAGGCTCGGAGGAGGCGGCGGGCCTTGTCGCGGCCCATCTCCTCCGCGAGGCCCTTGTACCAGGCGTCGAACTCGGGCCAGGCCGACTGGTCGGCGCCGTCGAACTCCGCGAGCTTGCCCAGCAGGTCCTTGCTCTTGGCGAAGTGGGCGGCGGTGTAGCGGTGGAAGGCGCCGGTCTCGCGGAGGTGCTCGAACTCCTTGACGGTGTAGGGGTACTTGAGGCTGATGAGGATGTCGGGGTCAACGCCCTTGCCGTGGATGCTGCGGCCGCTGGGGAGGAAGTACTTGGCGACAGTGAGCTTGAGGCCGCTCTGGCCGGCGGTGGCCTGGAGCGGGAGGAGGCGCTGGACGCTGCCCTTGCCGAAGGTCTTCTGGCCGATGAGGACGGCGCGCTGGTGCTCCTGAAGCGCGCCTGCGACGATTTCGGAGGCGCTGGCGCTGCCGCGGTTGATGAGGACGGCCATCGGGTAGTCGGGGTGGCTGGTGGGGTCCTTGGTGCGGAACTCCTCGCGCGGGGCGATCCGCTTGTTGCGGCCCTCGGTGTAGACGATGAGCTTGTTGTCCTTGAGGAACTCGTCGGCGATCTCCACGGCGCCCTGGAGCTGGCCGCCGGGGTTGTTGCGGAGGTCGAGGACCAGGGCGGCCATGCCCTGCTTTTCAAGGGCCGTGAGCGCGGCATTGAGGTCCTTGGCGGTGGATTCGCTGAAGACGGTGAGGCGGACGTAGCCGACCTTTGCGGGGAGCATGGCGTGGCTGACGCTGGGGACCTCGATGTCGGCACGGGTGATCTTGAGCGTGCGCTTCTCGGTGGAGCCCGGGCTGGTGACGGTGATTTCGACGTCGGTGCCCGGCTTGCCGCGCAGGACGGCGACGATTTCGTCGTTCTTCTTGCCCGCGGTGGGCTGGCCGCCGGCCTCGACGATGCGGTCGTAGGAGCGGATGCCGGCCTTGTATGCCGGCCCGTTGTAGCTGGGGCGGACCACGGTGAAGACCGGCGCGTCGCCAGTGTCGAAGTGCTTCATGAACTGGACGACCGCGCCGATGCCGGCGTAGTGGCCCGCGATGTGCTCGCGGAAGCGCTTCCACTCGGCCTCGTCGAAGTAGGCGCTGTGGCGGTCCGGCTGGTCGCCGCCCTGGACGGCGCCCACCATGCCCCTGGCCGCCGAGTTGACGAGGAGGTGGTCGGGCAGCGGCTCCTCGACGTGGAACATCTGGACCTTGTCCTTGACCTCCTGGAGGAGCTTGTCGCTGAGGGTGCCTTCGCGGCTCTTGGGCTTGAGGAGGAGGCTTTTGAGGTTGCGGTTCTGGAGGAGTGCGTGTGCGAGGCGCCCTGTGGGCGTAGGCTCCTGCTCCATCGCCTTGAGGGTCTCCTCGACGGGCGGCAGGAAGTCCTCGACCTCGGCGAGTGCGAGCGCGCACTCGCGGCGCACCGCCTCGTCCTTCGCGCCCACGAGGAGGCGGCGGAGCGTGGCGTTGGCCTTCTTGAGGCTCTCCTCGCTCGTGGCGGTGAAGTAGAGGGAGCGAGCGACGGAGCGTGCGACCTCGGGGGCGAGGCCCGCGTCGTCGGCCAGGCGTGCCAGCTCGCGCTCGGCGGCGGGAAGGTCGCGGGCCGGCTCCTCGCCCAGGATGGTGGCGGCGAGGACGCCCAGCTCGGGCGCACGCTTCGACTCGATGAGGGTGACGAGCGGCTTCACCGTGTCGTCGGGGCTGCCGAGTGTGCAGAGCGCCTTGGCCACGGCCACCTGCGCGGGCGGCTGGGCCTTCGCCAGGTGTGCCTTGAGCGCGGGCACGGCGTCGGCGCCAAGCCCCGCGAGCTGGCGCTGGGCCGCGAAGAGCTCCTCCACGCTCGCGCGCCGCAGCTTCGAGACTATCGCGTCCACCTGCCGCTCGATGTCCGGCTCGGCCGCCGCTGCGAGCAGTGAGAGGAGGAGGCAAAGGGCGGCGATTGCGAATCTCCGAAATCCGAAATCCGAAATCCGAAACCCGAAATCGCGCATCGGGCTATCTCTCCTTCGATGGCTTTATGCGATAGACGCGTGTGGCGTCGTCGCGTGGTGGGGGTGGCGGGCTCCAGAGGGGCGGCGGGCCGGGCCGGGGGCCGGTGAGCAACACATCGCCGAAGTAGGCGGGGGCGAAGCCCCGAATCATGAGCGCGCGGTCGCGGTCGAGGGTCATGCCTGGGGTCCACGAGATGGCCTTCACGGCGCGGTCGCCGTCGTCGTCGGTGACGGTGACGTTGAAGCCGAAGCGGAGGCCGGGCCTGGGGTCCTCGATGCCGAGGTAGTCCCAGGGGAGGGCGATTTCGTAGACGGCGCCCGAGTTGTCGTCCTTGAGGCGGACGCGGTACTCGCCGCTGGGCTCGTCGTCGCCCTCGTCGTCGCGCCGCTCGTCCTTGCGGGTGAGTGCGAGGGTGAGGAGGAGGTCCTTGCCGGTGAAGCGGTAGCCGTAGCCGCCGTCGTTGTCGCAGTCAATCGAGATGATCAACCCGTCGCCGATCCAGGTGTCGGTCTGGCCGGTGTAGGTGCGGTGAACGTCGTCGCTGACGTCCACGGCGAAGTAGAAGTGCTTGGCGTCCCAGCCGGTGTAGAGGACTGCGGAGAGGTCGCTGGGCGAGCGCCAGCGGGCCTCGGGGATGGGGATGCCCTGGACCTCGTCAATGAAGGCCGGGCCGTCGAGCCTTGCGGCGAGGTCGGCGCGCCACCGCTCGTTTATCGCGCCGTCCACGTGGGGCGGCACGTCCATGTAGGCGGTCTCGATGGCGGCCGGCTCGCGCGCGGCGAGGGATTCGCGGAGCGAGTTGAGCTGGTCCTTCAGCGTCGCGTAGTCGGCGGCTGGGAGCTCTTCGTCGGCCAGGGCCTTGTTCAGGAGCGCGATCGCGTGCCTCTCGTCGCCGCGCTGGTAGAGCGCGGCGGCGAGGGGCGCGAGCGCGGCGCGGTCGCCGCTCCCGAAGCGGGCGTTCAGGGTGGCGATCCGCTCGTCGAGGGCCTGCGGCTCGGCCAGGCCGTAGGCGTGGATGCCGCGGTCGGTGCCCAGCACGAGGAGCGAGCTGCCCACAGGCTGGAAGCCTGTGCCACCGGGAGCCATTGTACCAGCATCCTGTGGTGGCACAGGCATCTTGCCTGTGGCCGCCGCGATGACGGCGGCGGAGAGCTCGTTTGCGCCCTTGGGCGAGACGTCGCCGATGATGCGCCCGCTCGCGGTGTGAATGAGGATGGCCACGCGCTGGCCGTCGTGGCGGCCGGCGACGGCCAGGAGGCCGCCGTGCTGCGCGATCCCAGAGGGCTGAGCGAGGTTGAGGGGCGCAGTGCGCCAACGCTCCCCGAGGTCCGCCGCGTCCAGGGCGCGGACCACCAGCGCGTTGTCGTTGTCTCGCTCCGCCATGTAGAGCGCGCCTGGGGCGAGCGCCGCGTCCACCAGCACGCCGGCGAGCACGGAGCGGCGGCGCCGGACCTTCCCCGTGTCGGGGTCGAGCGACGCCACCTGTGCGTTGTGGAGGAAGCCATCGGGCACGGCGAGGCAGAGCTTGCCGTCGGCGCTCGTCAGGACGCGGTTGACGCTGGCCTCGAGGTAGGCCTCCCAGAGGGCGCGGCCGGCGCCGAGGTCAATGGCGTGGATGGCGTGGTCGTCCACCACCACGTAGAGCCTGCCCTGTGCGGCCACGTGGGCGGGGCGGTCGGTGATGCGGGGGAGGCGGAAGGCCGTCTCGTCCCGCGGGAAGGCGACTGCCTGGTTGCCCGAGCCGTCCTTCTCGCTGAGGGCGTAGACGCCGCCTGGGGACTCCGCACAGGCCCAGACCTTGCCGTCGTGGACGAACAGGCCGTGGGCCAGGAGCGCCTTGGCGTCGAGCTGGCGGCTCCAGACCTTCTCGCCGTCCGCGAGAGCCAACGCAGTGACCCTGCCGCCGGCGAGGCTGGCATAGAGCGCGGACTTCCCCGCGGCGAGCGCGACGATGCGGTTGCTCTCGGCCCGCCGCCGCTCCCAGGGCCGCCAGGGGCCTTCGCCCGGCTCGATGAGTCTGGGCCGACGCTTCGGGCGGGGGACGGGGGGAACCTCCGGCTCGGCCTTCTCGGCGTCGGGGGCCTCGGCCAGCGACGCGCTCCAGCGCTCCACGCCGGTCAGGGCGTCGAGCGCGAGCACCTGATCGAACGTGGCGACGAGGAGCTGGCCGCCCGCCACGGCGCCCAGGGCGTCCCACTCGCTCAGCTCGCGCTGCCAGAGGAGCTGGCCCGTGTCGGCACGGCGGCACTCCAGGCTGTCGAACGGCATCGCACGGTCGAAGGAGCGGCGCGCCGAAGCCACGTAGAGAAGGCCAGGCGTGGCGCCAGGGAACGAGACGACCTGGACCTTCTGGTGCGCGATGCGGGTCTGGACCTGCCAACGAGGGGCGATGGCCTGTGGGCGGGGCGTCTGTGCCCCGCGGGGCACGGAGGCCCCGCCCACAGGCGAGACCTCTCTGAGCATGGCCTCGGCGGTGGCGCGCGACTCGGACGCGGGCTCCGCCGCGAGCGTGCCGGCCAGCGAGGCCAGGTGCGGCGCGAGGGCCTTGGCGTCGGGCGAGGCCGCCAGGCGCAGGAGCGCCTGCTCGGCAGCCGCGCTGTTCGGGAAGCGGCGGAGGCAGCGCTCCAGCTCGGCGTCGGTCTTCGCGGCGGCGAGGTGTCTGGCGGCCTCGGCCTCGGCCGCGGCGTAGGCCGCCCGCCCCTTCCCCGCGATGATGCGCCCTATCTCGGCGCAGGCGAGCGCGCGCGCCGCCACCTTCAGCCCCTGGCCGTTGCGGTACACGGCGCTACCCTGCTGCTCGATGATCTTCTGGAGAGCCGCGACTGCCTCGGCGGGGCGTCCCTCGCGCTCGTGGAGCGCGGCGAGCTCGAGGAGCACGCCCACGGCCTCCTGTGGGCCTGGGGCGTAGGCCAGCGCCGAGGCGAGGCCGTCCGGACCAAGGGCACGGCATGCCTCGAAAAGCGCCTGGCGCGCGCGCTCGATGGCTTCGGCGTCCTTCTTCGCGGTGGCAAGACGGAGCGCCTCCTTGAGGTGCGGGACCGCCGCCGCGTGTGCGCCGCGCTGGGCCTCGTGCTGGCCAAGCGTGAGAGGCACGAGCGGGTCGGCGGGGTCGGCCTTGCGGCGAGCCTCCAGTGCCGCCTGCGTCCCCGCCCAGTCGTTGAAGGCGTACAGGCGGTCGCGCGAGGCCACGAGGAGCGCGCGGTCAACCATCGTGAGGTTGCCTGGCTCCTCGAAGGGCTGCCAGACGTGGCAGGTGGATACGCCGCCATCATCCGTCCGTACTGCGAGAATGCCGCCGTCGGTCGGGACGTAGAGGCGTCCCTGGCACAGCGCAGGCCGGGCGGCAACCGCCGCCGGCAGCTCGGTCGCCCAGAGCCGCTTGCCCGTGAACTTGTCCATCGCAACCACCTGAGAGCCGACCGCGAAGATGCGGTTGCCCTCCACGCCCGCCAGGAAGCGGCCCTCTTCGCGCGGGGCCGACCAGATGGCTTCGCCGCCCGCGGCGTCGAGCGCCAGCAGGCAGCCTGAATCCTGGGGGGCGACGAACACCAGGCCGCCATCCACGATGGGCGGGCCGCTCGCCCAGCGCTCGTTCCGCTCCAGGACGCTGCGACGCAGGTGGCTTGGGAACGACTTGTAGCGGTGGACCCAGCGGATGGCGCCGGTCGCGGCGTCCACCGCGGCCACCGTGCCGAGGTTCGTTGCGAAGTAGGCCGTGTTGCCGGAGACGGCGGGTGGGCTGGCGGACGCGCCGAGCCCGAGGAACGCCGGGATGGTGCGCGAGCAGACAAACGTGCGCCAGACCTCCTGTCCGCTCGCCGCATCGAGGGCGACGAGACTCGTCCTCGCCTCCTCGCCAAGATGGGTGTAGCCCACGAAGAGCCGCTGGCCAGCCGCCACGGGCGGGGTGAGGAGGAGCGTGACCTTCGAGCCGAGTGCCTTGCCCGCCTTGTCGCGCCCCTTCTTCCGCGGCGGCGCCTTCTCCTTGCCCTCGCCCTTTGGCTCAGGCTCTTCGGCGGGGGCGGGCGGCTTCTCCTCGGCAAACGCGCGGCGCCAGAGGAGGCGGCCTGTGGCCGCATCGAACGCGAACAGGCACTGGCCCAGGCGTGCGAACGCCCGCCCATCGGAGCAGGCCACGGCGTGAATCGTCTCGTCGAGCGCGGGCAGGGGGCCGGCCTCGGGGGCGTCGGGGAAAAGCCACACCGGCTGCCCGCTCTCGAGGCTCAGGGCGTACACCGCCCCGTGGTCGGCCAGGAACACCCTGTCGCCCCACACCGTGGCGTGGAGGGGGAGCGCGACGGGATACGGCGGGCTCTGCCCGAAGACGCGGGGCACAGAGGCCCCGCCCACAGGCACAGAGGCCCCGCCCACAGGCACAGAGGCCCCGCCCACAGGCACAGAGGCCCTGCCCACACGAGGCGCGGCATAGGGGAGCGGAAAGCGCCAGGCCAGGCCGCCAAGCTCGCCGAACGCGGGAGCTCCCGCGGCTTGCGAACCCGCGGGAGGCTTCCGTGCAAGGAACTTCTCGACCGAGACGTCCTGGCCCCCCACGCGGAGCGTCGCGGCGGCGTGCTCGGCGCGCAGCCGCGCGGCCACGGCCTCCGCCGCACGCTCCTGCCCCAGCGCACCGTAGCACACCCACACGCGGGCCAGGATTGTAGGCGGGGCCTCTGTGCCCCGCGTCCTTTCCAGGAGCCGCCCCCAGGCCGCCAACGCACCCACGAAGTCGCCGCGTTCCAGCGCGAGCAAGCCGAGGGCGGCCAGAGCATCGTCGCCCCAGGAGCTTGCCAGGTAGCGCTGCGCCACGGCGGCCAGGAGACTGGCGTCCTTCGCGGCCAGCGCGCGCTCGAAGGCCGCCCTGGCCGCCGCATCGTGGCCCTCGCGGTAGAGCTCCAGGGCGGGCTTCGGCAGCCCGGCAAGCTCGCGTGCCGCGGCCTCCTGGATCGGCACAAACAACGTCGGCTCAGCCTGGCCCGCCGCCGGCGGCCACGCGACAAGGGGCTGAGCTCCGGCCTTGCCCGCGAAGTCCGCCACCCGCTGGTAGGCCTCCACCGCCTGGCGCCAGTGGCCGGCCCGTGCCGCGGCTCGTGCAGCGTCGAGCAGCTTCTCCGCGTCGCGGTCGCTCTCCAGGTAAAGCGAGCTATCCTCGCCTCTGAGCCTGGCCTCGGCCGCGAGCGCAGCGGCGGAGCCGAGCGCTACGGCTAAGACACTGATTGACATGACGGTGAAGCGGAGCACAAACGAGTCCTCGTGGGGATTCAGAAACTCTGGCCGGGGCTCCTCTTGCAGTATAGCACAACGGCGAAGTGCCATTCAACTGTATTCAGCGGGCAACGGAATCCATTTGCAAATCCGGCGGGGAGGGCTATAATAGAAAGGGTTCAAAGGTTCCGGGGTGTAGCTCAGCTTGGTTTAGAGCGCAGCGTTCGGGACGCTGAGGTCGGTGGTTCAAGTCCACTCACCCCGACCATGCTCCTTCGCTCTCCTGAACTCCCCAAGGTCATCGAGCACTTCGTCCGCGTCGGACAGGTCCTGCGGCGGCGAGCCGGGGCGCTGGAGGGCGACGACGCGCATGCCGGCGGCCTTGGCGGAGCGAACGCCCGCCGCGGAATCCTCGAAGGCCAGGCACTCCTCAGGCGGCACGCCCAACCGTTCCGCAGCCAGGAGGTAGGGCGCGGGGTCGGGCTTGCCGCGCCGCACGTCTTCCGTTGCTACGATGAGGCACACCTCGCCCTCCACCCCTGCCAGCCGCAGCATCTCGTCCACCGTGCGGCGCGAGGAGCCGGAGACGACTGCGACGGGGTGCGTGGCCGCGAGGCGCTTGAGGAGGGCAATGGAGGATGGGATGCGGATGTCGGTGGCCCCCTTCGCGCGCTCGAAGGCTGCGGCCATGCGCCTTTCCAGCTCGGCCGCGGTCGGGAAGGCGTCGGGGCAGTCCCTCAGCATCTCCGCGCGGATGTCGCCCCAGGCCCGCCCGTAGATGAGCGCCACGGCCGCCTCGTGGCTGACTGGGTGCCCGGCCTCGCGCAGCACCTCCTCCGCCGCGGACACCCACAGCCGCTCAGTGTCCACCAGCGTGCCGTCGAGGTCGAAGAGGAACGCCCTGGCTATCGTGTTTCTCCTGCTTGCAGGGTGAGCCGCTTCAGCCTATAATGCATTCTAGCAGATGAGCACGAAATGTGCCGCGCACCAAAGCCGCGAAAAGAGACGTGGGGCCGTAGCAGGAGCTTCTAACATGGCGTCTACCGCGACAACCAACGAGTTTGTGGCCGAGTACCTCGAACACCTTGAGGAGCTCTATGCCAACGTCCGCGAATGGATGGCCGACCAACCCGGCGTGGAGTTCTCGGAAGGCAGGACCAGGCTCAATGAGGAGTACGGGGGGCGGTACACGGCGAAGGTCCTGAAGGTGAAGCTGAATGGCGGGAAGGGACTGACCTTCGTGCCAAAGGGCGCCTATTTCATCGGGGCAAGAGGCCATGTGGACGTTTCCGGCCGTGTCTGGTGTGAGACTCTGGTTTGGGTGGACAAAGACGGGCCGGCTATAGGTTACAAGGAGACCGCTGAGGGACACGCCGAGGTGCTTCAGGGCCGCCCGATGTATCCTGGCGTTCCGAGGGGATGGGCCTGGGTGGACGACTGGCATGGCTGCCTCGTCCATCTGAACCGCAAGACGTTCTTGCACAAGCTCTTGAAAGCGCTCACCGAATGACCAGTCCACTCGAGCCTGTGTGGGATGCCTATCAGACGGCCCTGCACGCCTTCAAGGTCGTAGAGCGTTGCGCGACGGTTCCGGACATTGATGAAGAGCGGCCATTCCGCAACACAAGGTTCCATAGAGAGACGGTGGAACGCTGCGAGGGTCTGTTGGAGTCGGCGCGAAGGGAACTCAACGCCTTGGTTGTCCTGGGCCTCTATGCCGCGTTCGAGGCGCGGGTGCGGGAGCACCTGACGCAGCAGGGACAACTACTCCGCAGCGCCGGCGCCCCCGACGTGGAGTTCGGCCAGGCTCTCGCCGAACACTTTGGGCGGTACTGCGATGAGGAGCAGAGGATGGACAGGTTTGTCGAGCTGTTCGCCCACGCGGTTGGGGATACTCTCATCGCACAGGTCGGCCAGATAAGGAAGTACCGTCACTGGGTGGCACACGGGCGGCGCGGGAAGGCGCCGCCAGGCACTCAGCCCCGCTTCGCCTATGACACGCTCGCTGCGTTCCTGACGTCGGCGGGGCTCGCCTGACGCCCGGGGCTCGCGCCTCACGCCAACCGCGACAGCGGGTTCTGGCGGTGGCACTCCTCGATGGCGGCGATCTGCTGGCGGACCTGCTCGGGGGTGATGACGAGGGGGGCGCCCTCGGTGAGCGTCTTGTAGAGGTGGCGGTAGAACTGCGCGGACATGTAGCCGAACATGTTCGCCAGCTTCGGGGGGACGGTCCAGGCCTTCTCCACCCAGGGGAGTTGCTCGCTACAATACTGGCGGTTTGGGAGCGGCTCGCGGATGAGGGCCCGCTTCGGCGCCTTCGCGGGGTTGAACCATTTCCATTTCATCTCGGTCGTGGTCCCGGTCAGCCCGCCGCGTGTGCCGTAGACCTGGTAGGCGTAGAGCGGATAGGCGCAGCAGGAGGAGATCTCAAGGTCAATCGTCGGCCGCCCCTCGCCGCTCATGAGCAGCTTCACGTGGTCCTCGGCGTCCCCGAACGTGTTGGCGCGGTCCATCAGGCAGGTGATCTTTGGCATGCCGGGGCCGAAGAGCTGGAGGGCCTGGTCGAGGGGGTGTGGCCCCGTGTTCAGCAGGTTGCCGCCGTTGCG
The DNA here is from genome assembly GCA_016872875.1 of Planctomycetota bacterium. The sequence goes on from VGYW01000130.1 coordinate 15,317, forward strand.
CTCCTGGAGGGTCTGCCAGTCCCACCGACGCCCGAAGCCGTTGGAGGCGACCTTGATCATCACGATGCGGCCGAGGACGCCCGAGGCGATGACCTTTCGGACCTGCTGGAAGTATGGGGCGAAGCGCGACTGCTGGAAGATGGCGAGGAGCCTTCCCGCCTTCTTCGCTGCGGCGACCAACTCGTCCACTTCGGCCACGCGGCGGGCCAGCGGCTTCTCGCACAGCACGTTGTGGCCCGCCCGCAGGGCCTCGAGGGTGATCGGCACGTGGAGGTCTGAGAAGGTCGTGTTGATCACGAGGTCGAGGTCGGAGCGTTCGAGCAGATCGTGGTAGTCGGTATGGGCGTGGGCGCCCAGCTCGGCCTCGGCCTGCGCCCGCCGGTCCGCGATGAGGTCGGAGACCGCGGCGATCTTGTAGCGCCTGTCGGTGCGCAGGTGGCGGGCGTGGATGTCGAACCCGCTCCGCCCCTGGCCGATGATCCCGACCCGAATGACTTTCCTCGCCATCCCAGTCTTCTCCTCAGGGGGTTCTGCAATCGTCCTCGTCCTCGTCCGTCGTCCTCGTTCTCCATTCCTACTTCTGTTCCTGCGCGGCCCGGCGGCCTGTCTCGGCGGCCTGGGCCTGGAGTGCCGCAATGGTCTTGGCGTTCGCCGAGCCCTCGATGGCCTTCACCGCGATGTCCTGCACCTGCCCGTACGACTTCTCGATCTGGGCGGATAGCTTCACGATCTGCGCCGCTTGGGCCTTCACCGCTTCCTGGAGGGCCTCGATGCGGGAGTTGAGGACCTTCGCCTCGGCCTCGGCATCCTTCCTCAGGAGCTCCTCGCGCGCCGCGGCCTCGCGGTTGAGCCGCTCCGTGGCTTCCTTCACGGCCTTGGCGACCGCGGCGTCGAGCTCCTTGGGGAAGGCGGCCGCCTTCTGCTGAAGCGCGGCCAGCTCGGCCTCGCGCTCCTTGAGGGCCTTCTCGCGCTCGGCGAGGCCCCGCTCGAGCTCCTCACGCTTCAGTTGGAGGTCGCGCTGGAGCCTGGCCTTCTCGAACTCGAACTCCTCCTTGGCGAGCTGCTTCTCGCGTGCGGAGCGGTACTTGAACTCCTCGGCCTCGCGCTCGCGGGCCTTCTTCTCCGCGGCGTCGCGCTCCTTGGCCTCCGCGTCGTGGGCATCCTTCTCGTCCTTCCATTCGGCGCGGGTCCCTTCGATCTCGGCTTCGAGCGCCGCCTTCCGCTGGGCCATGTCGGCCTCGAACTGCTCGCGCTTCTGCCGCTGGGCCTCGAGGAGTGCGGCGAGGGTGGAGGCCGCCTTCTGAATCTCGTAGATTTCCTCCAGCTCGGCCTCCTTCACCTCCACGGCGCGCTTGACCTGCTGGTACTTCGTCGTCGCCTCGTCCATCTTGTCCGAAAGCTCGGCGAGGACCTTGCTGATCTCGGACTTGAGGTTGGCCACCTGGTTGCCGATGCCCTCGGTGGCGATGGCCTCGGCGGTCTCCACCGCCTCCTTCTCCTGCTTCTCGCGGATTCTCTGTTCGGGCTTCAACTCGCCCTCGCGGCGCTCCTGAATCTGCTTCTGGAGCTCCTTGTACGCCGCGAGAAGCTCCTTCTTCGAGCTCAACGCCCCCACGGGCTTCGCCTCCGGCTCCGGCATGGTCGGCTCCTTTCGGTTGCAATGGGCATCAGGACCCTTGGTCGTGCCTCGTGCGCGGGTTGCGCGCATGTTCCGGAACACCCGAACTCCATAGGATCCCCCCAGCGGTTGTCCGTCCGACCTCCGCACCTCATAGCCGCCACGGCTCGCGCAGGGGCCGGTGGAGGAGGCGCGCGGCCTCGGGGCCTGCCCCGAGCGCGGCCGAAGGGTCGCCGATGAGCTGCTCCTTGACGGGGTCCCAGGTCAGCTTGCGGCCGGTGCGGACGGCGATGTCGGTGAGGTGGAGGATGGCGTCGCTGCGCAGGGCGATGTCTATGCCCACGGTCGCGGGGGTGCGGGTCTTGACGGCCTGGATGAACTCCTCGCCGTGGTTGCCGCGGGCGCGGCCCAGGCGTCCCTCGCCCACGGAGGAACGCGTGGCGAGGAGCGACGCCCGGCTGGCCCCGATGCCGCCGCCCTGGCCGCCGCTCACCACGTAGTCCACGTTCGGCGGCTCGAGCCAGCCCTCCGTGCCGATGAAGCGCGTGAGGGTTGGGCCGTTCCTGAAGAGCATGCGGACGCCGTTGGCGAACTCGATGCAGGCGTCCCAGGCCACGAGGGTGTCGCGGAAGCCGTCCCTGGGGATGACGCCTTTCGCTTCGATCTGGAACGGGCCGGCGAGGTGGGAGTCGAAGCCCAGCTCGGCGGCGGCCAGGGGGTGCGAGCCCATGCCGCCGACCCAGCCGACGCTGTAGTCGTAGAAGTAGATCCAGCCGTCCTGGGTGAGCGGCTGGCCGCAGTAGGGCCGCCAGGGGGCGGCGCCGAGCCAGAGGTCGTAGTCGAGGTCGTCGGGGACGGGGAGCGGCTTGCTCAGGCCGCCGCTCTGGCCGCCGCCTGTGGAGACGAGTATCTCGCGGACCTCGCCGATGCGCCCGCTGCGGACGAGCTCGGCGCACAGCCGCACGTTGCCGTAGGAGAGCGCCTGGGTGCCGTATTGGAAGACGCGACCCGTCCGCTTGATCGCGTCGCGCGCGGCGAGCGACCAGCCGAGGCAGAGGCCGAACGGCTTCTCGCAATAGACGTCCTTGCCCGCGTTGGCGGCGAGGACCGTGGCGGGCACGTGCCAGTGGTCGGTGGTCTCCACCACGGCGGCGTCGAGGTCGTCGCGGGCCAGCATCTCGCGGAGGTCCGCGTAGGGTGTGCCGCCGTACCGCTTGGCCACGGCCTCGCGCCGCGAGCGGAACGGGTCGCAAAAGGCGGCCGACTGTGCCTCCGGGCCGAACCAGGGGACGATGTGCTGCCCCCTTGCCCCGAGGCCGATGTGGCCGAGGGCCACCCGTTCGCTCGCGGGCGCCTTGCCCTCGCCCCCCAGAGCTGACGACGTGATAGCGTATGGCGCGGCCGCGGACCCCGCCACGAGGCCCCTGATGAGCTCGCGCCGGCTCAGGCAATGCATGCGTGACATCGCTTGGTCTCCTCTCCCGGCCGCCACTGTCTCGCTCCACTGCTGCGCTGTCCCGTTCAATCTACCACCGCGGCCCCGCCGAGTCAACGACGCTTCGCAGCCTGGGCGCGACTCCCGGTCTTGGCGGTCACCAAGACAGGAAGTCATAGAGTATGGCCCCAATTCCGGTGAGCAGCTCGGCAGCCCCCACGGGGGCGTACTATATCAGCCCAGGGCGAAGCCCTGCTCTTTGCCCACATCTCGGGGGCTTGTAGCCCGCCGACGCGGGCGACCCAGCCGTAGCCCAGGGCGACCGAAGGGAGCCCTGGGATCGCGCGTCCCCCCCATCCAAGCCCCCGAAGGGGGCGTTTCACGCCCATTGAATCGCCCCGCTT
>VGYW01000131.1 GCA_016872875.1 Planctomycetota bacterium
CCACGGACCACGGACCACGGACTGCGGACCACGGACCACGGACTGCGGACCACGGACCACGGACTGCGGACCACGGACCACGGACTGCGGACCACGGACCACGGACTGCGGACCATGGCCTACCCCGCGGCGGTGGTGGCCTTCATCCTCACCACCATCGTCATGGCCCCGTTCCGCCTCGAGGGCTGGTGGGACGAGACGCCGGAGGCGCAGGAGCTTCGGGCCTGGCTGGACAGGGCGCTCGTCGTGGGGTTCCTGGCGTGCTGGGCGCTGTTCTTCGCGGCGCTGGGACGAATTGACGCCCCTGGGGAGCTGTGCCGCAAGGGGCTCGCCTGCGGCGTCCTGGCGTTCCTCGTCCACTGCGCGATGGACTTCGATTACCAGGAGCCAGGCGTGGCGTTCACGGCCTGGGTGGTCGCGGGCCTGAGCGTGAGGCCGCTGCGGGCGGCGTTCGCGCCGCGGCTGAGGCCGGCCCCTGCCATCGCCATTGTGGCCTGCGGGCTGGTGGCTATGGCCACCTTCCAGGTTGGACTCTGGCGCGCCAGCCGCGCGGGGACCGAGCGCGACATCGCGGCGAGCCTGCTGGCCGACGCCGCGCGCTCCCGCTCGCCCATCGAGCGCGCCGAGCTGCTCCACAAGGCGCGCCTCCGCTACGAGGCGGCCGTGAGCGCGTACCCGCTCGACGAGACGCTCTGGGCTGAGTACGGCGACCTGCTCGTGAGCCTGCTGGTGCCGCCCGACATCGGCGGCGAACCGGGTGCCGGCGGGCCGAATTCCTTCCAGCTTCGCGTGCGGATCGAGACCCCTAACCAGGTGGAGGACTTCGCCCGCGCCGTGGAGGCCTACGGGCGGGCGGGGGCGCTGAGCCGCAGGTGGGCCGCGCCGCACGCCCACCTCGGCCGCCTCTACCAGGCCGCAGCCGCGCCCGACGCCGGCCCGCGCGCGGCCGAGGCCCTCGCGCCGAAGGTGGACGCCGCCATCGCCCGCCGCGGCAGGCCCGGCCCCAACCTCCGCTACCTGCCCGCCCTCGTGGCGTTCGAGGAGGCCCTCAAGCGCGACCCCAACAACCCGGCGCCCATGCTCCTGGTGGGCGAGGCATTCGAGAAGCTCGGCGACCCCGAGGCCGCCCGCGCCTTCGCGGCACGCGCCCTGAGCATCCACGAGCTCCTAGCCGCCGCCCACCCCGGGCACAAGCTCTGCCTCACGCCCGGCCAGGCGGCCCGAGCCCGCGCCCTGGCAGGACCCACGAACCCCTAGCTCGACGCGGCCACAGGCCGCAACCAAAGGGGATGATTGGATGGATGGATGGATGAATGGATGATTGTCTGACATTCATCCACCCATCCATTCATCCTCGCCAACACGTGCGCAAACCCCGCACGAGTCACGACCGAATGCTCTGACATTCAGCACCCTTTTTCTTCGCTTGAAAGCCGGCCCGTCTTGCGATACAATGCTCCGCGCAGTGCCGAATGGCCGACAGGGAGCCTCGACGAGTAGCCGATGCGGAAGGAGCAGGGACGTGGTCCGCTACCGTATGACGATCTACTATGAGGACAAGGCGACCAACACCCGCGTGGCCCAGAACATCATCGTGGTGGCGCAGGACGACCGGGCCGCGCTCGACCTCGTGAAGGCCCAGATCGGCCCCGACGCCGTGGGGGGGCGTCTCGCCGCCATACACGTCTCTGAGAAGGCATCCGTCGTCCCAGGCATCGTCTACCGCGGCGACCCCTACATCCCCTTCCGCTGGCCCTCGAGCGAGTCATCCGCAAAGTAGCCCCTCGCCGTTCGTAGTGCGGCCTTCAGGCCGTTTCCTCCTCCCCAGGAGAGGCCATGTTCCCATCAATCTTCACGGACGAGCTCGGGCTCGACTTCCCCGACGCCCTCCCGATCCTCAAGTCGTGGGGCCTGGCGCACTGCGACCTGCGCGGCCGCGTGTTTCGCAAGGCGTTCGAGGACCTCACGCCCGAGGAGCTCGCCGAGGCCAGGCGCCTCCTCGACCTCCACGGCCTCAAGCTCGGCGCTCTCCAGTCCTCGCTCGCCAAGGTCCACCTCCCCGACGGCGACCACCTGCGCGCCGAGGAGCGCAAGCTCGAGGGCGTCATCCGCGCCGCCGACGCGCTCGGCTGCCGACTCGTCCGCTCATTCTTCTATTGGCAGCCGCCGCGCGACCTTGAGGGGCAGCTCGCGGTCCGGCCCGACGAGCTCCAGAAGGCCCTCGACCGCTTCGCGCCCCTCGCCGACCACGCGCAGAAGGCCGGACTCGTCCTCGCCTTCGAGAACTGCGGCACCACCCCCGACGAGTGCTTCGCCCTCCTCGACGCCCTCGCCGTGCCCACATGGGGCTTCGCCTGGGACGTCCACTCCAGTTGGGACTGCGAGGAGCGGCGCCGGAATCCTGCCGCATTCCTCATTCGCATGGCTCAGCGCGCCCGACTCGTCCACGTCAAGGCCCACGGCGCCGTCCCCGGCCACGGCGAGCCGATCCCGTACGACAAGGTGCTCGCCACCCTCGACAACGCCGGCCTCCGCGGCCCGGTGAGCGCCGAGACCCACAACCCCGACCCCGCGGTGCCCCACGCCGACATGTCGCGCCGCGTGGTCGAGGCCATCCAGAGGGCCTGGCCCACCGCCGCCCCCGGCAGACTCTTCGACACCGCAAAGAAGCCCGCCCCCGCTCCAAGGCCCTGGGCCGACGACCCCGTCCGCTTCGTCGTCGTCGGACTCGGCATGGGCCACAGCCGAGCCAAGATGGTCCAGGAGACGCCTGGGGCCAGGCTCGTCGGCGTTTGTGACATCGTGGAGGAGCGCGCCCGCCGCACCGCCGACGCCTGCCACGTGCCCTACGAGACCGACGTCCGCCGCTGGCTGGATAACAAGGAGGTCGAGGCCGTCTTCGTCCTCACCGAGACCGGCAACCACGCCGCCGTGGCACTCGCCTGCCTCGAAGCCGGCAAGCACGCACTCGTCACCAAGCCGATGGACGCCACGCTGGCCGCCTGCGACGCGATGGTCCGCCTCGCCGAGGCGAAGGGCCTGACGCTCGCCGTGGACTTCAGCCGCCGCGTGGAATCCGGCCCACTCTCCCTCAGGGCCGCAGTCCAGAACGGCCGCTTCGGGCGCCTCCTCAGCGGCGACGCCGCCCTCAAGGTCCTCCGCACGATGGACTACTACCGCTCCAACGGCGGCTGGCGCGGCACGCGGCGCTGGGACGGCGGCGGCGTCCTCTCCAACCAGAACATCCACCACCTCGACGAGCTCGTCTTCGCCCTCGGCGTGCCCAGCCGCGTCCGGTGCAGCATCTGGACCCAGGACCACGCCATCGAGGCCGAGGACCTGGGGGTTGCGGCTTGGGAATATGGTGGCACAGGCGTCCCGCCTGTGGCTGGCCACAGGCCAGAGGCCTGTGCCACCGGCCCGGTGGTTTCTGTGGGCGTTGGCACATTGGCTGGTGGCATATCGGTTGGTGGCACAGGCGTCCCGCCTGTGTGCCAAGGGCTGGTGCTGACGCTCTACGCCACCTCCAGCTACCCGCACTCCACCTGGTACTTCCGCTTCGACCTCCACGGCACCCAGGGCGCGGTCGTCCAGGCGTCCGGCGGCCCCTTCGAGAAGCCCCTCGAGCGCTGGTTCCTCGATGGCGCCTGGGGTCCCAACGCCCCCGACCACGCGGAGAGCCCGTGGGCCAATAACGTTGACAACTTCGCCGCCCACCTCCGCGCCGGCGCGCCCCTCGTCTGCGACGGACGCGAGGGCCGCCGCTCCCAGGCCGTCCTCGACGCCATGTATCGTTCCGCCTACGAAGCCGACGGCGGCTGGGTGCCCGTCCACCCCGAGCTCCCCTGACCTCTTCAATCGTCCTCGTCCCTCGTCCTCGTCCTTCGTCCTCGATCCTCTTGCCCTGGGTGCCACGCCCAAACTTGTTTGGGCGTGCCCGGTGGTCCGCCTCAAAGAGGCGGGCCACGTGCGCGTGGCCCGCTCAGGGGGCCGGGGCCGGCTCGAAGCAGTAGAGCGTGTTGTTGACGTTGGGGCTGAAGAAGATGCGGCCGTTCGCCGCGATGGGACACGTGCAGGCGCGCGGGGCGAAGCCGAGGCTCTGCCAGAGGACCTTGCCAGTGTCCACGTCCCGCGCGTAGAGGCCGCTGGTGCTCACGGCGTAGGAGATGCGGCCTGTGGTGAGGAGCACCGGGGCGCAGGAGTGGTCGGGACAACCGCCGAGGGCCTCGCGGCCGTTGCGGACGATGGGCTTGCCCGACGCAAGCTCGCGCAGGATGCCGTGGCCGCCGTAGCCGCGCGTCACGAAGTAGTCCTGACCCAACGCGGGATGGTGGGAGTAGCCGACCCGCTCGACCTTCCACCTCAGGCTGCCGTCCTTGGCCGAGATGCAGTACATGGGGGCATCGGACTGGCCGCCGAGGAACAGCAGACCACCCTCACGGGGCTCCTTCGGTGGCACGGGCATCTTGCCCGTGGCCACAGGCCGGAGGCCTGTGCCACCAAGAGCGGCGGGGCGGCCGTAGCCGTGGACGTGGTAGTCGGTGCTGGTCCAGAGCACCTTGCCGGTGGACGGCTCGACGGCGATTGTGCCGCCCCGGCCCTTGCCCCAGCTTGCGCCGCAGGAGAAGAACATCACGCCGTCGAGGACGCAGGCGCCGCCGGCCACGGACTTCTCGGTGCCGGGAAGCTCGATGGTCCAGAGGGGCTTGCCGGTCGGGGCGTCGAAAGCCTTGGCGGTGGGGCGCGGCGGGTCGCCCGACATCGTGATGCCGGCCACCACGTCGCCGACGACGACGGGAGCGGCCCGGCAGGTGCCCTGGAGGAAGCCCCAGGGCGTCTCCCAGAGGAGCCTGCCCGTCGCGGCGTCGAGGGCGCGGAACGTGGCGCCGCCCTCCTCGGGCTTGCGGCGGCTCGGGCCGGAGTTGCTGCGCGTGACGAAGAGCCTGCCGCCGTCGAGGAGGGCCTGCTTCCAGCCGTCAATGGCCCCGTTGAGCCGCTGTCGCCAGCGGATGCGGCCGGTGGCCTGCTCGATGGCCCCGCAGGTGCCGCCCTCGGAGACGAAGTAGAGGCTGTCGTCGTCGGCGCTCATCTGCACGCGGAGGTCGAAGGGGCGCATGGCCCAGCGCAGCCGCAGGGGCGGCCTCAGGGCGGGGTCATCCACGCAGCTCGTGTTCCCCTGGTTCATGCTTGCGACGGGGGCGCCGTAACGCTTGCCGGTTGCGGACTCGGGGCGCGAGCGCGGTTCGTGGACCTTGCCCATCTCGGTGGGCGGCTCGAGCTTGCCGTCGGGGCTGAGGCCGTAGAGATAGCCGTCGTCGCAGCCGAAGTAGACCGTCCCGCCCGCGACCACGGGCGAGGAGGCGATGGGCCGGCCAAACGGCGTCCTGAACGTGAAAGGGGCCGGCTTGAACTGGGGCCAGGAGCCGGTGGAGTCGAGGGCGACGACGTGGAGCTCGCCCCAGACGGTTCCGAAGACGCAGTGCTCGCGGGTGAGAGCGGGCGAGGCGAGACAGGGGGTGAAGCGCCGCTGGTCGAGCGTGTTGTCCGTGCGCGCCGCCCAGAGCTTGCGCCGAGTCTCGGCGTCCCAGGCGTGGACGCCCATGTAGTGCGTTGGGACGTAGGCGGTGGCGCCGCGGACGGCGGGCGTGGCGAAGGCGGCCCAGACCGAGGCGGGGTAGCCGCTGTAGTGGAAGTCCTTCTTCTCCTCGAAGGAGCCGTTTCCGAGCCGCACGCGCATGAAGCCGCCGAACTGGTCGGTGCCCGGGTGGCCGAGGTAGACCCACTCGCCGCAGATGGCCGGCCCCATCGGGATGCCGGGGTCCTTGCCGAGCGGCGCCCGGTTGCACCAGGCCAGGCGCGGCTTGTCGCCCATGTCCTCCAGACAGTAGAGGTCCCAGCCCATGTTCACGACGAGGCGCTTGCCCGCGGCCGCCACCTCGCCGCCGGCGTAGTGCGGGTCGTGATAGCTGCCCGGAAAGCCGGCCGCCAGCTTGTTCGTCTTCGGGTCAACGTACGACTTGTAGTGGTCCCATCGCCAGCGCTCCTTGCCGTCGGGGTCGAGGCAGTGGACGACGGCCCCGACGGTCTGGAAGTAGACCGCATCGTTCGCCCAGGTCGGCGAGCCGGTGATGGGCCAGCCGACATCTACGCTCTTGACGACCGAGCCGTCTTCGGCCTTGAGAATGTGGAACCGGCCGGCGGTCGTCCCGTAGCAGACGCGTCCCCTGGCCACACAGGGCGACGACGTGTTGCCGCCCTTGGCCTCCTTCGCGTCGGGCGACGCCTTCCACACGATGCGGTTCGCCGGAGGGTCGAGGCAGTAGGCGGTCCCCATCTGGTCCACCACGTAGACCCGGCCGCCCACCACCGCGGGCGAGGTCGTCACCGCATCGTCGAGCCGCACAGCCGTCGCCAGGCCGAGGGGCAGCCTGAGCGATTCCTCTGTCGCATCGCCCGCGTGTTCCGCCGTGCGCATGAACTGCGGCCATTCGGCGGCCGCGCCCACGGCCGTGGCCACAACGAACGCAATCGAGAAAGCTCGGCAACGCACAGCAATCTCCTCTCCTCCCGCCGTGCCCCTCGCGGCTCGAACGCGCTCCCTGGCCTATCGTAGCCCTTGGCGTGGCCGGCGTCAAGCCTGGTCAGGAGAGGGGGGACGAGTTATTTGCAGACATGTACACGTCTGCAAATACCTCCCCGCCACGGGAAGCCCCTCGCGGCCCTTGCATCCCGCGCGCAGAAAGCTCAAGCCTGAGGAAGCTCAGAAAGCGGCCGGCCCGCGCCTCTCACCAACCGGCCCAGCTCCGAAAGGAGCGATAGGGTTTCGCCGGCCGGGTAGGCAGCCGGAAAGTGGAGCCAAAGGGCGCAGCCCCAGGAAGGCGGAACGAACACCCCGAGGTGCCGCCCCCTCGGCGCTGACTGGTCTCTGCCCCGCGATCCGTGGCCAGGGTCAAGCCCGGTGGGGAGGGGGCAGGGGAGCTATTTGCAGACGTGTACACGTCTGCAAATAGCTCCCCTGCGTGGGAAGCCTCTCGCCGCCCTTGCGTCCTGCGAGCCGAAGGGGTAAACTCAGGGTCGCCCAGGGACTGGGAAAAGGAGGTGCCAGATGGCACGGACGCTGCCCGCTTCGCTTCTCGCTCTCTGTGTCGGAACGGTCATGTCGGCCGAGCCGGCGGGGCAGAGGCTGCTCCTGGGCTTCGAGCGGGCCGAGGTCGAGGGCTTCGCCGAGGGCCTCAAGGCCCAGGTGTCGGACGCCCAGGACGTGCTCGGCCGCCCCTACGCTCGCGTGGAGATGAAGGGCGGCCGAATCACGCGGGAATGGGGCCTCTTCGAGGGGAACGCCTCGCAGGGCAAGTGGGCGGCGGGACTCGGGCTGACCCGCTGGCCCGACCGCCCCATGCCTGGCGTGTTCTCCACGAAGAAGTCCGCCCCGTTCGAGAACCGCGACGCGGTCATGCACTACAACGGCCTCTACGCGGACGGCGACTGGACGCGGCTCTTCAACACGAGCGGGATTCACCACCTGTTCCTGCCCACCGACTGGTCCGACTACGACCTGCTCCGCCTCGACGTGTTTTGCAGGGACCTGACGCTGGAGTGGCGTCTGGCCGTGGAGGATGAGGACGTGTTGCCGCCGGTGGTCCGCGTCATGCAGGTGCCGCCCGGCCAATGGACGACCCTCGAGCTGGACCTTCGGGCCGCCGCGAAGGCGCGCGGGCTCGACCCCGCCAAGATCACCTCGATGGCCGTCGCCGCCACCAACATCCTCAAGGGCGACTTCCCTGCGCCCAAAGACCTGAGGAACCGCCACCAGGCCCGCTTCGCGCTCCTGGACAACATCCGCCTGTGCCGCAGGGACGTGGCGGTCGAGCTGCCAGTCGTCCGCGACGCTTCGCCCTACGAGCTGCTCCCCGGCTACTACCGCGAGACCGCCGGGCCGAAGCCGCGCTCCGTGGACCCCGACAAGCCCGACCACAGCCCCCTCAAGCCCGAGGAGCCGATGGTCATCAAGACAGGGGCCAAGCGGCACACGGTCGCGCGGATGGGCTGGGTCTCCGCCTACGACAACAACCATCTTTCCGTCGGCTTCGAGGTCGCCACCTTCTGGGGCGCCAAAGTCCTTCAGACCGTGGACGGTGGGAAGCAATGGACTGGCCTGGACGGCAAGCCCGAGGCGACGAAGCTGGACGTGATGGACTTCATTGACGGGGGCGGGAACAGCGACGTGGTTGACCGCTTCGGCGACGTGGTGGTTACAGTGTTCGGCCTCGGCTGCGGCGGGCCGTCGGTCTACCATCCGCGCATCTTCACAAAGCAACTGAGCTTCCTGGGCGCGGGCAAGGGCTGGTCCCTGCGCGAGCTGCGGGCGTTCGCGGACTGCGAGCCGCGCCACTGCTCGGCGACCCAGACGGCCTTTCGCGCCGAGGGCGGGCGCCTCTGGCTCGGCTACGGCGTCCTCAGCCGCCTCAATCGCACCTGCACGCACGTCCGCTACTCCGATGACGACGGGCTGAGCTGGCGGCCCATCGAGCTGGGCAAGACGGGGCGCGTCCCTGGCTCCCTCTGGCCCGCCGACCGCAGGCTGGACGGCACGGACTTCGGCACCTACGTCAAGAGCGACCCCGCCCCGTGCCTGGTCGAGCTCGGCAAGGGCTTCGCCTGCCTCTGGCACAACCGCCGCGAGAAGTCAGGCCAACACGTCCCCCTCCACTTCGCGCGGCACGACGGCGAGCGCTGGCTGCCCACCGAAACCGTCCCCTACCCCCAGGAGCGGACCGAGCTCCACAGCCTCCCGCGCCTCCACGCGGTGAGCCTGGGCGGGAAGGAGATATTCGTCCTCACCGCGTATGCCAACGGCGTCCTGCACTATCGGGACGGCGCGTGGACGCGCGAGCTGCCTGAGGCGCCCGCGTCTGTGACCTGGCCGTGCGTGGCCGGCGGGAAGACGCTTGTGCTCATCGCGGCAATTCCGCAGCCTGGCGGGAAGTCGCGCGGCAGCGCCCGCCTCACCGCGCCCGTCGTCTTCCGCGCCTGGCAGCGAGGCCCCGACGGCCGCTGGACCGGCCCCCGCGACCTCGCCCGCGAGGAGGAGCCGCTCCCGCTCGACGAGACCTGGGCCGGCTTCCAGGTCCCCCGCTTCTCCCCGCCCAACTTCGTCCCAATCGTCTGGGCCAATGGAGGCGAGTGGCTCAAGGTGCTGAGGGTGCCCGTCCTCGACTGACTACTGGGCATTTCTCGATGCCCTGTGAAGAAATCACACGGACGCCCACGGACAAGCACGGACGGGCAGATTCCTGGGCGACGGGCGTGTGTCCGTGTCCGTCCGTGTGTGTCCGTGTCATTTCCTCGCAGCCTCCTGGGCGTGTTGAGCCTCCGCAGGAGGCGGCGTGGCAGGCTCGGGGGGGCCAAACAGCACCAGATCGGCACCAGGCAGTACCAGACAGTACCTGGAAAAATCGTAAATGCCTTTGCCACCAGGGGTTGCGGCATGTACGGTCTGGCGATGGCGCGCGCTGGCGTCATAGGGTGGGGGAGGAGTTTCGAGGACGAGGGACGGGGACGATTGGACCGTTCGATCGTAACTCGTGCGCGGTTTGCGCACATGTTGGCGAGGATGAATGGATGGGTGGATGAATGTCAGACAATCATCCATTCATCCATCCATCCAATCATCCTCTTTGGTTGCGGCCTGTGGCCGCGTTAAGGTGGCGCCCCCCCGCCCCCCCTTCAAGCCGTGCGTGGCGCGCGAGTGAGCGACTCTGGCCGACTCTGGACGACACTGAGCCGGAAGGGCGAGAACCGCCAATCGGCGGGCGGGCCACTTTGAGCGACTCTGCGCGACTCTGGGCAACTCTGGGGCGCAGGAGAGCCTGTGAGGGAATGACACGGACCTACACGGACGGACACGGACACACGCCCATCGCCGAGGAATCTGCCCGTCCGTGCTTGTCCGTGGGCGTCCGTGTGATCTCTTCACAAGCTCAGGAGCGGCCTCGCGCGGCTGGGCAAGCCTTGTGGGGCCGAGCGCTTCCGGGGGTTGACACGCCGCCCGGCAAGGGGTAGGATGGGGCCACTGGGCGAGGGGCAGAAGGAGGCACGGCGATGAGATGGATTGCCATTCTGGCGTGTGTCGGGATGCGGCTGGCCACGGGCGGGACGCCTGCGCCACCGGCCCAAGAGGCGGAGGACATGCCGAAGATCATCCCCGACGACTCGGGGGCGGACTGGGTGGTTGACCGCTTCGCGGGGAACAGCACGGCCGGGCCGGAGTTCCTCCAGGGGCCGGCCCGCGAGGCCGGGGGCCTGGGGCGCTGCGGGGCGTGCCCAATGCCCGACGGCTCGGTGGTCATCCCATTCCCAGACGGCCTGGCGGAGGTGGACGCGAAGGGGACGCTTCGGCTGCTCTTCGCGGACGGCCGCGACCCCGTCGAGCGCACGACGGGGCAGGTCTGCGCTCACGCAGGAGTTGCCTACAACCCGAAGGACAAGAGCCTCTACCTGACGGGGCGGAACTGCCTGCGGCGCCTTGTGACCAGCCCTGATGGCCCGGCACGGGCGGAGGTCGTCGCAGGCGTGCCCGGCAAGCCCGGCTTCGACGACGGGCCGGCCGCCTCCGCCACCTTCACCCGCCTCGACAGCATCGTCATCACCTCGCGCGGCACCATCTACGTCCTCGACCACAACAAGTGCATCCGCCGCATCGAGGACGGCAAGGTGACGACCCTGAACTCGCGGGTGAGCAGCGGCAAACGCACCGACGGCCCCCTCGCCGAGGCCACCTTCGCCATGATCGGCCTGGGCGGGAACCTCTGCGGCGGCGAGGACGACGACACGCTCTACCTCTCCGACCACTGGAACTTCTGCGTCCGCCGCATTGACCTCAGGAAAGGCGAGGTCACTACCGTGGCCGGCATGCCCAGGCCCGAAAAGTCGAAGCCCGCCGAACAGACGCCGCAGCAGAAACGGTATAACGCCAACTCCGACGGCCCGGCTCTCACCTGGGCCAGCTTCAACTCCGGCTGCGCCTACGTCTGCTACGACCCCGTCCACCAGGCCCTCTGGTGCGGCGGGCCGGACGAGGACCGCTTCCGCTGGCTCAAGGGCGGCTGGCTCCGAACCGTCATCGGAGCCAAGCCCGACCGCAACAAGTGGCCCAAGGACGCCGTAGGCGTCCCCGCCGAAAAGGTCTTCCTCTGCTGGAACGCGGTCGTGGCCACGGACGCGAAGGGGGGCGTCTACCTCTCCTGCTCGGGGGAGCCAACCGGACTCTGGCGGGCCTATAATGTGAAGGAGGCCAAGCCATGAGACACCTCCTGAACATCGTCCTCGTCCCTCGTCCTCGTCCCTCGTCCTCGACTCTTCTCCTCTGCCTTCTGTTCGCAATCGCGCTCCGGGGCCTGGCCCACGCCGGGGAGCCGGGCATCGGCGTCGGCGAGGAGTTCATCCTTCTGTCTGACGGGCCGGGCAAGGGCCTTCAGGCGACGCCCGACGTGGCCTTCGGCAACGGCATCTACCTTGCCGTCTGGCGCGAGGGCTGGCACGGGAAGGGCGGCAGGGCGCGCGTCTACGCCGCGCGTGTTTCGCCCGAGGGCAAGGTCCTCGATCCGAAGGGCATCGAGGTCGCGCCTTCCAAGAGTGGGGTTCAGGAGTGGCCCCGCGTGGCCTTCGGCGGAGGGATGTTCCTCGTCCTCTGGCAGGACTTCCGCAACGAGCGGGACTACGATGTGCTGGCCGCGCGAGTGAGCACCGAGGGGAAGGTGCTCGACGCGGAGCCGCTCGCCGTGGCCGCCGGCCCGCGCACGCAGGCGCTCCCAACTGTCGCCTCCGATGGCAAGGGCTTCCTCGTCGTCTGGCAGGCTCTGGTGGGCGAGGAGACGGCCTATCGGGGCTTCGCGGCGCCCGTGAGCGCCGAGGGGAAGATCGGGGCGACGGTCGAGACAGGCGCCACGCCGCAACCCAAGCTCGCCTGGAACGGCAAGAGCTACCTGGCGGTCTGCGGCGGCGCAGGTTTCTGGTCGGGCGAGATTCGGGGCGTCCTGCTGGGCGCCGATGGCAAGCCCCTCGGCAAGCCCACGCCGGTGCTCGGCGGCACCAAGGCCGCCTGCTTCTCCATCTCGGCGGTGCCCGAGCGGGGCTGGCTCGTCGTCAACCACCGCTCGCCGCCCGACCCCTGGGGCTGGGGCGGGCCGGGCGCCATGCGCGCCGCATTCGTCGGCCTCGAAGGCAAGACGCTCGACCCCGTGAGAGATAGCTACCCGCAGGGCCGGCTGGCGAACTGGCTCGACATGGGCCGCGAGAAGAAGCCGGGCGCCACCTGGCCCTGGGGCCAGAGCGCGAGCGTCTGGGACGGCGCCCACTCGGTCGTCGTCTGGCAGCGCCACCACCTCGGCGGCGAGAAGATGACGAACTTCGAGAACTGCGACCTGATAGCGGCGCGGGTGGACGGCCACAAGAGCCTCGACGAGGCGGGCGTGCCGGTGGCCGCCAGCGACGCGGAGGAGACCCGTCCCGCCCTTGCCGCCGGGGGCGCCGGGCGACTGCTGTGCGTCTACGAGAAGGCCAGCGCCGCCGGCTCCCAGATCGCCGCCCGCATCCTCCTTCCTAGCCAGTAGCCCCCCAGGGCGGCTCGGAACACGCGCCGCACCTTGCGCCCCCCAGGGGGCGCAAGGTGCTCGGGCCATGGACGGCGGGAACCGTGCTGGCGGCGCCGCGGCGGCGCCGGAGCGCCCGCCTCAGGCGCGGGAGGCCGACGAAGCCGATGGCCACCGCCGCGGCGACGATGCCCATGTCGGCCAGGTTCCCCGTCAGCGCGCCGGCCAGCGTGACCGCGGGCGTCAACGCCACCCGTGTGGCCGCCCGCGCCCAGGGCCGCTCGGCGATGTAGCGCGCCAGCGGCGGGCTGGCCGCGTAGTAGAGCGACACGAAGCCCTGGCCCACCGGGCTGCTCAGCAGGCACTCGTCCCGGAACGTGCGCAGCTTCGCCACGTTCGCCTCCCACGGCGTCCCGTAGGCGGCCGTGGCAACGAAGCAGCCATCATGATCGCGGTGGCGCCAAGGACCGTACCAACCGCCGTGCCGTCGCATGCGCGGGTACACCCATCCGGTGCCATTGCACTCGTTGCAGGGCTTCCAGCGCCGGTCATCCCAGCGATAGCCCGTGCCATTGCACTTGTGGCACCGCACGGCCCCCGGCCCCGGTGCGCCGCCGGCGGGCGGCGGAGGGGGGCCCGGAGGCGGCGGCGAAGCAGCCAGCCCCGAGCCACACAGCGCCGCCACCACGCACACCCACGCAAACCACATTCTCGCATTCATAGCCAGTCTCCTCCTCCCCGGCAGTGGAGCGAGGCGCCGGCCACGGCTGCCGGAACGCCTCCCACACCTCCCCTATCCCGGCCTGTACTTCACAAATACCATGCGCACCGCACTCAGTCAAGCCCGAATGGACTCGCTGCGCTCCCTGGCCCCGAACGCGAGGCGAAGGCCGAAGAGGACCACGCTCCCGATGAGGAGGACCCCGGCAAGGACGATGCCGAGGATGTGGAGAACCATCTGTAGCAGGTAGGGCCACGAGAAGACGAGCCTGTGTTCCGAATCCGCCGCCTGCGCGCCTTTGAGGCCCTCAACCCGAAGGACGTAGCGCCCCGGCTCGGGGATGTCGAAGCTGTGGACGGCCAGCCGCACGCGCGAGATGCCCTGCGACTTCGTGCGGAGCCAGACCGCCCGGCTCCTCACCGGCGTGCCGTCAGGCGCGATAAGCTCGTAATCGAGGCCCCCGAAGCGGGTGGTCAGGAACGGCCCTTCCACGCACAGCACCACGCGTCCCGCCGCGGGGAACTCCACCTCCTGCCGCTCCACGAGGGGCAGGCTCACGATCTCGTTCTTCTTCCCCAGCCCGCAGAGGCCCAGGATAAGGAACGCCAGCGCCGCCGCCGCGCCGCCGAACACCACCACCGAAATCCACAGCGCGTTACGCCAGGCGAACTTCAGGAAGGCCATGCCTCGCCCCCAGTGCTGCCGGTTGCGCCGCATTGTATCCCCCGACTCTCCAAAGAGCAACTCTCACGCGGTGAGGAGTGCGGAGCGGGCGAGGTCGCGGAGGGCGCTATCGAGGGACTCCGAGAGTAGGCGGCGGGCTGCATCGACCGGGCCGCGGGCGCCCTGCTGGAGGACGAGGACGCCCTGTTGGACGAGTGCGGCCAGGGCGTCGAGGAGCGCGGCTCGGGGGCGGGCGCCATCGAGGAGCTTGAGGACGCAACGGTTGAGCTCGGAGAGCTGGATGGACTCGTGGCGGAGGTTGGTGACGACGGCAGAGCTGGCGGCCTGGAGGCGTGCCAGGGGGCTGGCGGCAGGGCGCTCGCCCGGCTCTCCACGCAGCGGGAAGGGGCGGGCGTGGAGCTCGAGGAGGTTCGAGGCGTAGTAGCCCTTGAGGATGATAGAGGCGAGCGAGCGGGCGTCTTCCTCGGCCTCGGCGGCGGTCTGGATGGGGCTGCCCGCGAGGCGGGCGCGTGCGGCGGCACAGAGGGCGGGGAATGGGACGGCCTGGGGCCAGGCCTCCATGAGGTGGAGCATGGCGGCCTTCATGAGGGGGCGGTTGGTGGCCAGGGTGCCGCCCGGCCCGCGAAACGTGACCGGGGTGGGAGAGTTCAGGTCGAACTGGGCAGGGTCGGCGTTCGCCTGGGCCGCCACGCTGAGGGTTTCGAGGCGCTTCGGCTCGGGGCGGTGGTCGAGGGCGACGCTTCCGTGGCACAAGAGGCTCTGGCGGAATGGGGTGGCGCGGATGAAGTCGAGGGCCTGCTGCTGGGCGATCAGGTCGGATGGGACCTCCCGCAGGGCCGCAAGGGTCTCCTGGGGGAGGCCGCGGGGGAGCATCATGGCGAACTCGGCCTCGCCGAGGTACTGAAGCCCCTTGGCCGCGATCTGCTCGGCGAACTGGAAGAAGTAGACCGGCTCGTTGGTGTCGGCGAGGTGGTCGTGGCAGAGATACCAGTCGGCCACGCGGCGGACGGTTTCGAGCTCTTTCTTGAGGGCTTCGGCGTAGGGGTTGTGTTGTTTGGGTGATGCCTTTGCGAGGAACTCCAGGAAGGCGCGGCCCTGTCGTGCGCGGGCGAGGGGGTCGTCCTGGCCCCGGCCGCCGTAGAGGATGGCGTCGCGCGCGAGACGCCGGAGGTGCCAGCCGGGGAAGGTGTTGTAGCTGATGAAGGCCACGCCGTTGGGGGCCAGGTTGCGGGCGAAGATGTCGAGGATTTTCTCCCGCACGTGCGGGGGCACCCAGGAGTAGACGCCGTGGGCGATGATGTAGTCGAAGTGCCCCCAGGCGTCGCCGGCGTCCTCGATGCTGAGGTGTTGGAGGCGGATGTTCTTGAGCCCCAGGGCTGCAATGGTGCTCTGGCCGTCGGCGATCTCGCGTGCCGAGATGTCAATGCCGAGGAACTGGCTTTCTGGGAGCGTGAGTGCCATCGGGATGAGGTGTCCGCCCGCGGCGCAGCCGAGCTCGAGCGCGCGGCAGCGTGCGATGGGCGGGGGCGTCAGGCCCATCAGGGTGGCGATGGTGGCGAGGCGGCCGACGTGTGCCCTTGCGTAGGGGCGGCTGACGTAGGGGATCAGGTCGTAGAGGGTCGTTGGCTGGTCGGGCGTGTCGAGCCGCGTCGCCCCGGAGGGCGAAGCGTCAGGCTTGTCGTCCATTCAACTGCTCACGGCAGGTTCTCGTCCTCGTCGTCGTCCTCGTCGTCGTCGTCGAGCCCTTTGGTTTCTCCCCGCGTCGAGTTCGACGACGAGGACGACGACGACAACGACGACGATTCGGATCCCCAGTATCAGGAGCCACGCTCAGTCCCGGCCTGGGCCTGGCGGGGCGGCCCCCGCCAGGCCCAATGCCGAGGGGTATCAGGGAAGGATGGTTATTCTTTCGACGTCAATGAGCACGACGCCCTGAGTGACGGAGGCGGCATCGAGGCCATCGCCGCCGTCGGCGACGAGTGAGGCGCGCACCTTCGTGGCCGCCAGGCCGGGGGCGCTGAGGGTCAGGGTGTCGTTGCCCAGGCTGCCGCGCAGGAACGCGTCGAGCTGCCCGGTGCTCTCCGGCGATACGGCGAGGCTGGCGCTCAGCACGTCGTCGCCGTCCCCGCCGTCCACCACCAGGCTGTCGAGGCCGTTGACGACCGCCCCGAGGCCACCCAACTGCCCCAGGCGCTGGGCGGTTGCGCGGTCGTTGCCCGCGCCCAGGGCTGCAACGATGTCCAGACGGCCATCGCCGTCCAGGTCTCCAATGGCCACGCTCCTGAACGTGTCGTTCCCGCCGCCGGTGTCCGTAGCCACGCTGACCGAGCCGGCGAGGGAGCGGAAGCGGAGGGCGACGTCCGCCGCGTCGCTGCTGGAGTCGGACAGGATGGCGCAGGCGATGGACTGGCCGGGGGCCACGTCGCCCCCGAGGGCGAAGGAGACGGAGTTCCTGCCATCGCCGGCGTCGAGTGTGGCGGCGACGGAGCCGAGCGCGGCGACGGCGCCCGCGGCCGAGGCGGGGTTGCCGAGGGTGAGGCTTATCTGGTCGTCGCTGGCGCCGCCGAGGACGACGACGCGGTTGTCGCCTGGGGCGCCGGCGCCGCCGGCGGCCAGGGTCTCGGGCGCGTCGAGCACCACCGCGGCGCTGTTCCGCCCCCCGCCCAGCGTCGCCGTCAGGTCGGCGAACACGTCGAAGAACGACGCCCTGACGACGTCGTTGCCTTCGCCGGCATCGAGGGTCACGCTCGCGTGGGTGCGCTTTCCCGTGGCCATGCCGGTGCCGCGCTCGCGGGCCGCGACCAGGTCGAAGACGTCGTTCCCGTCGCCAAGGGCCACGTGGACCGGCGTGACCGCGTCGCCCACGAGGTCGGACCACTTTATGAAGACGCTGTCGTTTCCTGCGCCCGTGTCGAGCGCGACCTCGGTGAAGACGTCGAAGAAGGAGAGGCTGACGGCGTCGGTGCCGGCGCCGCCGGCCACGGTGGCGCGGAGCGCGCCCAGGGGCGTTTGCGTGGCCGGGTCGAGCGCGCCGCGGGCATCGAGCCGGAAGCTGTTGGTCCCGTCGCCCATGTCGGCGGTCACGTCGCACTCGCCTGGGAGGCCCGCGAACTTGATGAACGCAGCGTCGTTGCCCAGGCCGCCATCGAGGGAGAGCTCGGTGAAGACGTCGAAGAAGGACGCGGTGGCGACGTCGTTGCCGTCGCCGGCATCGAGGACCACGGTCGCGCGGGCGCGCCGCCCGGTGGCCTGGCCCGTCTGGGGCTCGCCGCGGGCGACGAGGTCGAAGACGTCGTTGCCGCCGCCCATGTCCGCGCCGACCACGCTCTCGCCGGGGATGCCGTCGAACTTGATGAACGCCCGGTCATTGCCCATCCCACCGTCCACGGAGAGCTCCGTGAAGACGTCGAAGAACGAGCCAATGTAGGCGTCGTTACCGTCGACGCCGTCGAACTTGATGAAGAGGCGGCCACTGCTCGGCAGGGTGGGGCTTTCGCGGATGGGCGAGGCCGCCGACACCGTGAACGTGTCGTTCCCGGCCCCCGCGTTGACCGCGAGGGACGACACGCGCTCGCCGGGCAGGTTCTCGATCTTGACGAAGATGCTGTCGTTGCCCAGGCCGGCGTCCACTGACAGCTCGGTGAAGACATCGAAGAACGACGACCTGAAGGTGTCGTTGCCGCCGCCTGTGTCGAGCGTGACGCCGAGGCTGGCCCTGGTGGGGCTCTCGCGGATCGCCGTCGTCGCGTCGAGCTGCACCGTGTCGTTCCCCTCGCCCGTGGCAACGTCGAAGGCCGCCACGCGCGCGTCGGCCGGCCCGCCGTACTTGATGAAAATCGCGTCGTTCCCCAGGCCGGTGTCCACCGAAAGCTCGGTGAAGACGTCGAAGAACGACCCGATGAAGGTGTCCATGCCGGTGCCGCCGGCCACCGCGACGTCGAGCGAGCCGGTGGCAAGGCCGTCCGGGGACGTGGCGGCCCCCTGGGCGTCGATCTGGAGGCTGTTGGTGCCGTCGCCCAGGTCGGCGGCGACGCGGCTTTCGCCCTGAACGCCTTCGTACTTCATGAACACCCTGTCGTTCCCCAGCCCGCCGTCCACAGAGAGCTCGGTGAAGACGTCGAAGAACGAGCCGATGAGGCTGTCGTTGCCGCCGGCGAGTTCGCCCTTGATGAAGAGGCCCTGCCTCGTGGGGCTTTCGCGCAACTGCGACGCCGCGGAGACCTCGAGCGAGTCGTTCCCCTCGCCCGTGTTGACCACGAGCGAGGAGACACGCTCGGCGGCCAGGCCGTCGTACTTGATGAAGATGCTGTCGTTGCCCAGCCCGCCGTCCATCGAAAGCTCGGTGAAGACGTCGAAGAACGAGGCCCGGCACGCGTCGTTCCCGCCCGCGAAGTCGATCTTGATGAACATCCCCTGCCTTGTCGGGCTTTCGCGGATTGACGAGGTCGCGTCGAGCTGGAACGTGTCGTTCCCCTCCCCGGTGTTCACGGTCAGGCCCGACGTGCGCTCGCCCGGCACCCCCTCGTACTTCATGAAGATGCTGTCGTTGCCCAGGCCGGTGTCCACCGACAGCTCGGTGAAGACATCGAAGAACGACATGCTCACGGTGTCCGGGCCGAGGCCGCCCGTGAGGAGGAAGTTCACCAGTGGGGGCGAGTCGCCCGCCTGAGCTGGCGGGCTGCCCTGGGCGGTCATGCGGAGGGTGTTGGCCCCCGCCCCCAGGTCCGCAAGGGCGTTCCAGGCG
>VGYW01000132.1 GCA_016872875.1 Planctomycetota bacterium
TTCCACGCCTCGTGCATGTCCGGCTTGTGCCGCACGGCCTCGGCATACTTGGCGAATGCCTCGGCGAAGAGCGCCCGGCCACGCTCCGCCCCCGTCGCGTCCCACTCAAGCCGGGCCAGAGCCCCCAGATGGCCCCCCCAATTGTTCCACGCCTCGTGCAGGTCCGGCTTGTGCCGCACGGCCTCGGCATACTTGGCGAATGCCTCGGAGAAGAGCGCCCGGCCTCGCTCCGCTCCGCTCGCGTCCCACTCGAGCCGCGCCAGAGCCCCCAGAGCGTTCCCCCAATTGTTCCACGCCTCGTGCTTGTCCGGCTTGAGCCGCACGGCCTGGGCATACTTTGCGAATGCCTCGGAGAAGAGCGCCCGGCCACGCTCCGCCCCGGCCGCCTCCCACTCGCGGCGGGCGGCGGCACCGAGGCCGTTGGCGAGCGCCCCCAGATACCGGTGGTCCTTGGGGTCGAGCGCTACCAGAAGGCGCAGGATGTCAAGAGACGCGGCGTCGCGGCCCTGCTCAGCACGCGTTCCAGCAGCGATGGCGGAGCAGACCTGTTCCACGGTCTCAGGGATGGCGAGTGCGGCCTCGACGAGTCCGCTCATTATCATCGCCTGGCGCTCATCTGCGGTCTGGCCCTCGCCGGGCGGCCGGGCGGAGGCTTCCAGAGAGCGGTTGAGCCATTGGTCGGGGCGGTCGTGGTTGAGGGCCTGCACCCGCTCGGCCAGCTCATCATAGTCCCTCGCCAGGACAGAATGCCTCAGGACTTTTTCGGTGAAGGGCTCCTCGCTGAGTGCGACGCGGGGATGGTAGTGGAGGCGCGTGATTGGCTGTTCGATGTCGAACTCGCGAAGGAGGGCGCGGAAGTCGGCCAGCCGCTTGTCCAGAAGCTCGACTTCGGCTTCTGGGACGGGGGAGAGAACCAGGACCAGGTGCTCGGGGTCGCGGCGCTTGTCGTCCAGTGGCTTGAGCTGCTTGAGGAGCCAGCGGAGGCCGGCGAGGTTCTGCTTGTTGAGTCCGCTGAGGACGACGAGCCTGTCGGCGAGGCCGCGGACGCAGAAGGCGGCAACGTCGGCCAGCCCGGTGCGCGAGTCCACGAGGACGTAGTCGAAGGGCGCCTCGGCGCCCGCCTCGTCGGCTCTGCGGGCGTGCTTGAGCGCATAGCGGACGATCGTGTTCAGGAGGTCGCCGAGGGTGAACGGCTTCGCGCCTGCCGGGATTCCAGCGGAGCGGAAGAGGGGCTCGAGGCCCTCGAGGGGCTCGAGGCCCTTGGCGTCCCTCACCGGGTGGCCGAAGACGCGCTGCAAGGGGATGCGCTCGATGAGGGCCGCGTAGTCTTCGTAGACGCGGCCGACGGGGAGGAGCGCGAGCAGCCCGGTGTCGCGGAAGGGGGGATAGGAGGGCAGCTCCTTCCTGATGCGTTCGAGGAGCTCGGAGGCTTCTTGGGGCGGGGTGGGGAGGAGGCGCAGTGCCTCGCTCACGCTGGCGGCCTGTTGGTCCAGGTAGCCGTCGGGGAGGGGCTTTTTCGCCTCGGCAGCCTTAGTCAGGTCGTGGACTATCTCGCTTGCGATCTCGGCCAGGCCTCTGCCCCTGTGGGCCTCGTCCTTCGACAGCGCCCCGGTGGTCAACCCTGGGGCTTCCAGATCGGCATCCACCATCAGCACTCGGCGGCGGCGCGCGGCCAGGCGGCTCGCCACGGCATAGAGCGCCATGCTGCGGCCCACCCCGCCCTTGAACGAGTAGAAGGTCGTGATGACGGTCCCCGGCCCCGCAGACCCCCCATCACGCACCTTTCCGCCCCCGTTGCTCATCCCGCGGCCTCCATAGTCCACATCGGGACCCTCCACGCCCCGGTTTTGACCAACGGCTCTGAAACTCTCTCTGGCAGCACATGCCGCGTGTGTGCGAGCGCCTGGCGTAGCCGCTCCCAGAGCGTGGAGGCATCGGCCTCTTTAGTAGTGATGTCCCAAATATCTTCTACCGTTTCCGGGCTTTCCCGTTCGACGAAGAGCGCCAGCGCCGCCGGCGCGATGTTGATGGGTCGCCCAACATGTTTCTCAGCCTCAAGCACGCGGCGAAGGAACGCTACCAATTCCGCGCCCGGCAATTCCCGTGACCCCATCGCCAAGCCGGCGAAGGCTGGGACCATGAAGGGATATCGCCGGCCCGTTTCGTCTGTTGGGGCGTCCCGGAGGTATCTCACAAGCAGTTGGTGCTGAAGGGGTTTCCCCTGCTCTTGCATGCACGCTAGAGCATAAAGCAGGGCGCTGTGGAGGCGGGGGAGCGGCCGGCCGCGGATGAAGACCTCGCGATCTATCCAGTCACACACACAGTCCGCGGCGAGCGGCGAGTGCATGTGAGCAACGATCTCGATGGCGCCAGAGACGGCAAGCTCGTCCTCAGCCAGCGGGTCCATCGCTTCAAGCACCCTTGTGGCCGCCTCCGCTAGTGCTGCCCAATGCCTGACGCGGTGAGGGTCCTTCTCGATCAACCCGATGAAGAGGTCGGCCGGATGCTCGTCCGGGTCGCAGGGGGCGAGCCGGTCTCGCCCATGGAGGCGCGCATCCAGCCACCCATGCCAATCCGAGGCCTCGAGCTTCTCAAGAGCCTCGAGGTCCCAGGCGCCCTCCCTGTCGAACGGCCGGAACTCAGCCATCGCCTTTGCTAGCCTAACGAGGTCTCCGGAAGACCGTAGCACCACACATCCGCGATGGGGACCAGTCTGTTGCGGTGAGTCACCTCGGGCACGCCGTTGCCTGGCTTGAGGTGGTCCTTCGCGTCCACCCCCACGGGCCAGCTTCTGCCGTAAGGCTCATCGCATCCTGGCGGCACGGGGCGAAAGCGCTCGTGGCCCGGCGCGTCGGGCGGCACGGGATAATGGCAGCTTGCGAAGTGGCGCAGGCCGTAGCTGACCAGCACCATCGCAGTCCCCTTTGGGGGAACCGTGCGCGCGGTGATCCACACAAGCGCGTCGGCAAGGTTCCCATGCGGCCCGGTGTGCGCTCTCGCCCTCTCCAGAATGCGCGGCGTCGGAGGCCCGCCGCCGGGATCCGGGTCATCGGGATCAAGGTTCGCAAAGGCCACGTTGCTCCCACGCAGGCTGGGTAGAAAGTCAGAGCCGTGCGTCGCTTTGTCGCCTCTGCGCCATGTTCCCTCAGCCGGCGCCCTGCGATCGTCCGCGTGAACAGACCAACTGGCACCGTCGCCGTAAGCGGTAGCTCGCCGCCACGCAGAATCGGCAGACATCACCCGGCAGAGATGAGCCGGCAGGCGGTCTGCGGGGATCACCTCCCCTATGCAGGGGTGGCGCCGGCAGACCTGGTCGTAGGACGCGTGGCTTGAGAGGCCGTTCTTGGCGACGTCCTCCTTGAATGCCATCTCAGTTCCCTCGCAGGCGTACCGCGCGGGCATGTCGGCCCTGTCGAGGATGCCGGCGACGGGGTTCCCTTTTCGCCGTCCTTCAATGACCACCACAACCCATTCGGCCTTGGTCATTGCGGCGCACCCTTCAACTACGGCGGACCCGCTGACATGGCGAACCCGCCAGCGTTTAGTATAGCATCAGACGGGCCAAGCCGCAACGACCGGAGGCTGGCATGGACATGCGGGGCAAAGCAGCCCTACGCGGTCAACTGCACGAGCAGCAGCCGCCAGAGCCCTCGGCGAGGCCCTTGGAGATGAGGAACTTCGCGCTGTCGCGGACGGCTTGCTCCATGTCAGTCGCGCAGTTGTCGAGCTCGACGAGGAGCCACTTGGTCCCCGCCTTCTCGGCGGCCCTGACGGCGGCCGGCGTGTTGATCTTGCCCGCGCCCACTGCCGTGTGCGGCGTGCAGGGGCCGCCCTTGTCGTTCTTCTCAAGCGTCCCGTCCTTCACGTGCAGCAGCGGCACGCGGCCCTTGAGCTTGGCGAGGTACTTGGCGGGGTCGGTGCCGCCGAACTGCGCCCAGTAGATGTCGAGCTGGGCGAACGCCTTCCGGGTGAGGGACATGAAGATGGCGTGGGGCAGCTTGCTCTCCACCTGGTGGTCGAACTCGCACCAGTGGTTATGGATGCCCACCTGGAGGCCGTGGGGGGCGACCAGTTCAGCGCCGGCCTCGACCTTCGCAGCGAACGACAGGATCGAGGCGTAGTCCTTGTAGTGGTCAATCCAGCCGCCGGTCACGATGTAGCCGATCCCGAGCGCCTTCGCTTCGTCCACCACCTGGTTCACATTGTCTTTGTCGGGGCAGGGCATGTGGGCCGACACGCACTCCATGCCGAGGCCGCGGACGATCCTGCCGACGTCGGCGGGCTTCATGTTGTGAAGTCCCGCGAACTCGACTCCCTTGTAGCCCATCGAGGCGACCTTTTCGAGCACGCCAGGGAAGTCCTTGGCGGCGGCCTCCCGCAGCGAGTAGAGCTGCAAGCCGAGCGGTAGAGGCATCGAACGCTCCTTATCCCCCCCACCTGGTTCCGGCCGGCCCGGCGCCGGCCTTTCGAGGCGGCATTGTACGACTCTGCCCCGAGCGTGTCAAAAGCTCGCGAGCAGAGCGAGGCGATGGTTCTGAATCTGGTGCTCGATCACGTAAGGTGAGACGTCGAACTCAGCGGCGAGGTCCCCAACCTGCTCCTGGCTGACCTCGTCACCGACGAGCCTTGGACGAATCAGCTCTGCCGGGGCGAGGAGCTCGGCGGCGAAGGCCCGGCTCTGCTGTTGAAGCCGTGTCGGCACCGATGAGAGGAGAAGGGGTCCCTCCGGGCTGTCGTAGAAGAAGGACATGAGGCCGCGCGCGCAGACGAACCGCCGCTGTTCCGGCCGCCGCTTGGCCGTGTAGCAGCAAGGCGCCTGGGCGGGAGAGCATCCGAAGAGGCCGTCGAGGCTGGCAACCGGTGGGTAGTTGGCCTCGATCACGCGAACAAGCTCACCCAGTGAGAGAGGCACGCGGTCATGCAGGCCGAGCCGCGCGCGCAGGTCTTGTGCCAGGAGATAGCCCTGGTGCCAGGGGACATCGCCGACCGGCGCCGGCCCGGCGCGCTTCCGCAGCGCCGGCCAGTCACGGCCATCCTCAGGGGCGCTCTCGATAGCAGCGAGGCCATCCTTGACCCAGTTCACGGAGTCCACGAGCCTCTGGCCGCTCGATGCCCGGAAAATGTCTTCGCGTACGCTCGCCGGCGCTTGCTGCCACATGGCGAGGACCAGGTTCGCCGTCGCATCGTCCACCTCGTAGGGGTCCATGCCCAGCCAGGCCGCTGCGGAGCAGAACTCGCGTTCTTGGGGATCTACCGACTGGATCGCTCTCCACTCGCGCTGGAGCCAAGTGCCCGTCGTTTCACTGGCCGCCAGGCGCTCCGAAACGGAACTCACCAGATCGGCGAGGGCCTGCTGGAGTTCGGCCGCGGGCATGCGGGCCTCGCCCCCCTCCAGGAAGTCGACCGTCTGGTGCTGCGTGCGTCGCCGATGCCATTCCAGGCGGGCCCAGTCCCCCTCGGGCATGACCCGAAGGTCAGGCAGGGCATACCCTTCGTTGGCTGTTCTGAGGTGGTGCCGGCGCACGTAGTCGGCGTGCGACGCCTCACGCTCGGGCACGTGGCACTCCTCCAGAAGCGTCCACCAGTTGGCGGCGATCCATTCCGCCACCGGGTAGAGAGGGACGACCACGTAATCCAGCGTCGTGCGCGCTCGCTTATCGAGCACCCGGGTGACACACTGACCGTCCGCCACGATTCGGAGTGTGGCAAATGTGCGCTCGATCGCGGGCTCATCATGCCCATCGAAGTCGAGCCAGTCGTGCGTAATCTCGAGTCCGCTCATGGGAGCCCATGCACCTCCTCGTCGCGCTCGAGCGGGAACCCCTTGTACTCGCCGGTCTGGCGATTCACCAGCCGCGCCTCAAAAGTCACATTGCCCTCCCTATGCCAAACATAGCGTGCAAAGCCGCCCTCCCACAGGGCGCTGAAGTGGCCCTGCCGGATCGCGCGCCGAAGCCACTCCTGAATCGTGTCCCGCTGCCTGGCCAGTTCCCTTGGACAGATGCTGGCGTGCGGGCGCCGCGGGGGAACAGTCCCCGCGAAGCTCGGCATGTCCTTGTGATACACGCTCCCCACATAGCGAACCCTGCCTGCCACGGCATCCAGATCCGTGCCGGGCGGCGCTGGGCCGACGCAACGATGCTTCGGACTCGTCCGTCGATGCTCCGGCCTGCGCATATGGATACCCCAGCACACGGAATCCGCTGGCCCAATCACCCAATGCCCCGAAGGTTGCCGCCGGCCCGCTAGCTCGTGATTATACGCTCTCCCCCCACTGCCTGCAAACTCGCCCCAGAGCGGCTCGCGTAACCCGCACGACACACCACGGGGTTTGACTCAGTGGGTGGGGGGCTGCTATGATTCTGCGGCCAGGAGGTGAGGGTGGAGAAGAGCATGGAGGACGGCTTGGAGAGCCGCCAGGGCCTCGCGGGCCTCGCGGCGGGCATGGCCCAGGGGGCCACGCTACGGGCCATCGTGGTGGGCGCGCTCGCCTGCGCCATCATCGGGGTGAGCACGCCGTACTCTACGAACGTGATGCACGCGAGCTACATGGACCTCGATTTCAGCACGCCGGCCGCGATATTCCTGTTCTTCGTGCTGGTCTTCTTCGTCAATGGGGCGTTGCGCGCGGTCTACGAGCGCCTCGCCCTCACGTCGGGCGAGCTGGTGGTCGTCTACGTGATGATGATGATCGGGACGGTGATCCCGACGATGGGCCTGACGGCCTACTGGCTCTCGACCATCGCCGCGCCCTTCTACTACGCGGCGCCGGAGAACCAGTGGAACGAGATCGTCCTGCCCTACGTCCGCAAGTGGCTCTATCCCGACGACCGGATGGCGATCACGTGGCTCTACGAAGGGCTGCCGCGCGGCGAGAGCATCCCGTGGGCGGCCTGGGCGCTGCCCCTCCTCCACTGGTTCGTCTTCCTCATGGTGCTCTACGTCGTGATGATCTGCGCGATGGTGCTCCTGCGAAAGCAGTGGGTGGAGAACGAGCGGCTGCTCTACCCGATCACGCAACTGCCGATGGAGATGGTGCGTGCCGAGCCGCGCCCCGGCTTCACCAACCCCTTCATCCGCAACCCGTGGATGTGGGCGGGGTTCGCCATCCCGTTCCTCCTCGGCTGCTACATTGCGCTGAGCCACTACAACCCCGGCATGCCCGAGGTTGACCTGCTGGTGATGCGGATAGACCTTTTCCGTCGGACGATGTGGCTGAAGCTGCGGCTGAGCTTTCCGATGATGGGCTTCTCGTACCTCCTGAGCACGAGCCTGGCGCTGAGCCTCTGGTCGTTCAACCTCCTGACGACCCTGGAGCGGGGCCTGCTCCGCTACTTCGGCTACGAGGGGGCGGAGCAGCTCGACCCCTACAGCCAGTCGGGCGGCGGGCCGCTGCTGACCCACCAGTCCCAGGCCGCGCTCTTCGTGCTGGTCATCCTCGGCCTCTGGATGGCGCGCCGCCACCTGCGGCTCGTCGTGGCCAAGGCGTTCGGCTTGAGGAAGGATGTTGACGATTCGGGCGAGGTCCTGTCGTACAAGCAGGCATTCTGGGGGATGCTGGCGGGGATGGCCTACATGGCCTTCTGGCTCCAGAGGAACGGGATGAGCCTGTGGGTGGCCGCGGCGCTGGTGGTCGTCTCGATGGCCACGTTCCTCGGCGTCACCCGCATCGTGGCCGCGGGCGGGGTGGCGGAGACCCGCTCGCCCATGACCGCCTCCACGGTGCTCATCTCGGCCTTCGGCTCAAGCCGCCTCGGCCCCTCCAACCTGGTGCCGTTCGGGATGACCTACATCTGGATGGGGGACATCCGCACGTTCATCATGGCCTCGGCCGCCAACGGCCTGAAGATGGTGAGCGACATGAAGGGCCGCAAGCACACCATCTTCTGGGCAATGGTCATCGCCATCGTCGTCACCATCTTCGCGAGCATCTGGTCCACCATGCTCGTCGCCTACGAGCACGGCGGGGCGAACGCGAACGACTGGCTCTGGCGCGCGGGGCCGACGCTGCCGTTCGACTACGTGACGCGGCTGGTGAAGAACCCGGAGGGGCCGAGCAGCAACGCCTACCTCTTCGGCGGCATCGGGGCGGCGACGATGGCCGCCCTGATGTTCCTCAACCAGCGCTTCGTCTGGTGGCCCCTCCACCCGTTGGGGTTCCCCATCGCCAGCCTGTGGCTGACCGACGAAGTGTGGTTCAGCGTCTTCATCGCCTGGGCCGCGAAGGCGCTCGTCCTCCGCTACGGCGGCGCCGACTTCTACAAGCGCACCCGCCTCTTCTTCCTCGGCCTCATCCTCGGCCAGTACGCCGTCAGCGGAATCTGGATCATCATTGACTACTTCACCGGCAAGACCCACAACTCGCTCTTCTGGATTTAGGGGACCGCGATGTCCAATTTCGGATTTCGGATTTCGGATTTCGGATTTCAATCCCCAATCCTTCTGTTTCTCTGGCTCGTGGCTGTAGGAGTGTGGGGCGGGGAACCGGCGCCACCGCCGCGACCGCCCGCGCGCGTGGAGCTGCCGCTGCCGCCCATGCCGCCCCTTACGCCGCCAGGCCCGCCGCCAGCCGACCCGGACCCCTTGCTCTACCGCGCGCCGGGCGCGATGGCCGACGGCTGCCTCCTGACGCTCGTGGCCGAGCCGCTGCCGCCCACCCTCAAGAGCGGCAAGCCCACCACAATCAAGCCCAGGCCCAACGACGTCGTCCAGGCCCCAGGCGACCCCAAGCCCATCGAAGGCACCATCACGGAAGAGCAGGAGGGCAAGGTCTGGTTCCGCGACTTGAAGGGCATCGCCCACCCGAAGAACCCGCTGGCCATCGCGGGCCTGGCCGTCTTCCAGCGCAGGGCGGCCACGCCACAGCTCATCGTGCGCGAACGCTCCGAGAAGTGTGGCAAGGACCCCGACGCGCACCTGGCCCTGGCTCAGGACTGCCTGGATGGCGACCTTGTGGCCGAGGCGGAAAGTGAACTGAAGCGCGCCATCGAGCTCGAGCCGCGCCAGTTGGCGGCCCGGCTGAAGCTGGCCGACCTCTATGTGTCCCAGGGCCAGCTCGACGCCGAAGTGGCGCTGCACGAAGGAGCGCTGGCATCGGGCGCCGATGCCCCTGAGATACGCGAGCGGCTCGGCCGCCGCTGCCTCGAGCTCGGGCTGTTCCACCTGGCGGCGGAGCACTTCGCCGCGGGCCGCAAGCTCGCGGAGAAGGGTCCCGATCCGAAGCTCGCCGAACGCCTCCTCCGCCTGGAGGCCGAGGCACGCCTCCTGGGCGGGCGCGGGGCTGAAGCGGCTGAGCTCCTCAAGCGCCTCGCTGACACCGCGCCCGACGGCCACGCGGCGAACAACGTCCAGGCCCTGGCGGATCTCTTGGCCGGCCGCGCCAACGCTGCCCTTGCGACACTCCACAGACTGCTCAAGTCGCCCGACCCGCCCGCGAGCGCCCGCAACAACCTTGGGGCCATCCTCTTCAACAGTGGCGAATGGGGGCCCGCGCTGGCGCTCTTCGAGGCGTGCCGCAAGGCGGCCCCACGCCACACCAAGGCCAGGGCGAACGCAGCCATCGCCTGCGCCGCGCTCGGCAGGGCCGAGGAGGCCGCCAAGCTCCTCGCCGCCATTGACCCGCCGCCCGCCGGCTCGCTCGGCTACCAACTGGCGGCGGGCTACGTCAACGAAAGGCTGGGCCGCCAGGACGCGGCGGTGGCCGCCTACCAGCAAGCGCGCAAGCTCGACGGCGGCTGCCTCTACGCCGTCGCGGGGCTGGGCCGCGCGCTCCTCGCCCAGGGCGATGCTGCGGCCGCCGCTGCGGCCTTCGAGGACGCCCGGGCTCTCGCCCCCAACGACCCGCAGCCGCTCCGCGGCCTGGGCACCTGCCACTACAAGGCAGGCAGGTTCGCCGCCGCTGCCGATGCCTTCCGCTCCCTGGGGGCACGTGAGGGCGCGGAGACGGGCGACTTCCTGCGGCACGGCATGGCGCTCCTGCACCTGGCCGGGCGCGGCAAGGAGGCGGCGGAGCTCTTCGACAAGCGCCTCGCTCCTGGCGAGCCGTCCAGTTCCTACGCGCTGGCGGCGTCGGCCTACGTGGCCTATGGAGAGGGCGCTGCGGACCTGGCCGAGGAGCGCCTCCGCCAGGCCAGGCGCAACATGGACTTTCCAGAGGTGGCGAAGTACGCTGTCACGGCCCTCGACCTCCTGGCCGCCGTACGCGGCGAAGAGGTCACTCGCGTGCGGTTCGGCGCCGCCCAGTTGCCGGAGGGCTGGCGCGCCTCGGGGCAGGGGGGCCAGGCTCCCGAGGTGCGCCAAGGCGAGCTGCGTTTCGAGGGCGCCGCCACGGAGGCCGGCGAGCGCGCCGTCGTCTGCTCCGTGCGGCTCGCGCGCGCCGCCGAGAAGGAGGGCGGCCCAGCTTTCCGCCTTGCCCGCCTGGAGGCCATTGCCCACGTGCCGCTCACGAACGACGCCACGGTGGGCGTCCTCCTCGACGCGGGCCAGGGCACGTTCCAGTTCGCTCTCCGCACCACGCGGCAGCCGCAGCTCAGCCGCCGCCTCGCTTGGCGCATCCTCAAGGACGGCACACCGCTGAGCTCCTGGACCGAGCTGCCCGGGACCATCGCCCTCGAGCAGTTGCGCCTGGGCCTCGGGCCGAGCGCCCGCGCGGCGGAGGCAGTTGACCTCTACGTCAACGGCAAGCCGGTCGGCGAGCCGGCCCCGTTCGATGCCCTCAAGGAGGCCCCTCAGGAGGCCACCGTGGGCGTCTTCGCCGCCGCCGAGCCTCAGCAGCAGTGCCTCTTCGCCATCCGCGAGATCGAGCTTGTCTGGAAGAAGCCGTGAACCGCACGGCTCGGGGGGATGAATGGATGGGTGGATGGGTGCCTGACATTCATCCATTTCTCGTTCCCACGCTCCGCGTGGGAATTTCTCGTTCCCACGCTCTGCGTGGGAACGGTGTCTTGGACGCTCCGCGTCGTTGTCTGCGACGCAGAGCGTCGCGCGTGTGCGTTCCCACGCGGAGCGTAGGAACGAGAATGAGGGAAAGGAGCCGCGCATGAGGAGGCGGCTGAAGCGGGTGTTGATCGGGCTGGCGGTCTTCATCGTGCTGCTGACCGTGGCCGTGTGGCTCTGGGGCGACGCCGCGGCGCGCAAGGGGGTGGAGATCGGCGGCACGCAGGCCCTGGGGGTCAAGACGACCCTCGACTCGGCCTCGATCGGCTGGCTCAGCGGCAGCGTGGGCATCAGGGGCCTCAAGATCGCCAACCCCGCGGGCTACCAGACCGACCGCATGATCGCCCTCGGCCACGGCAAGGTCACGTGCAGCATCCTCTCGCTCCTCGGCGACGAGGTGGTGGTCCGCGAGCTCCTCATCGAGGAGCCAGAGCTGACGATCGAGCTCAAGCCCGGCCTCCCGCCACGGAGCAACCTGGGCGACCTCCTCAGCTCGCTGAAGTCCCCCGAAGAGGCGGCCCCCGCAGAAAAAGAGCAACCCAGGCCCGCCCCGGAGGAAGGGAAGAAGTTCCGCATCGACCTCCTCCGCGTCGTCAGGACCAAGGTCCGCTTCCACCTGCTCATGGGCAAGACGGTGGACATTGTGCTGCCCGACATCGAGCTGCGGGAGCTGCGCAACTCGGACGGCACCCTCCCCGTGGTTGGGAGCGTGTTCCGCCAGGTGCTCGTCGGCATGGGCGCGTCGGCCTTCAAGGGCGCCAAGGGGCTGGTTCCCGACGACCTCCTGGAGGGCCTTGGCACCGCTGTGGCAAGCGCCTCGCGACTCGTCGGCGGGGGGCTCAATGCCCTCGGCGAGGCAGGCAAAGCTGTCGGCGACACCGCGGGCAAGGCCATCGGGGAAGCCACCAAGGCCGTTGGAGAGGTCGGCAAAGGCGTCACCGGCACGATCAAGGGCCTCTTCGGCAAGAAAGAGAAGAAGGAGTGATCCGGCTTGACATGGAGAGGCGTCAGCCTATAATCAGAGTGTGAGCAGCGGGGGTTTCAGAGGAAGCGGCAGCCGCCCTGAGATGCTCTCCACCCGGATGGGCCGCCAAAGAGCTAGCTTGCGCATGGCAGTGCCCCATGTCCGAAACGCGGGCCGCGCGGTGGCGTCGGCACTGCTGGCGCTGGGCATGCTCATCGCCTGCGCAGCGGCAGGACTGGGGGCGCAGCGCCCGAACAGCGTCGAATCCCTCGCCGCGGGGAGCGACGCGATCGTCCACGGGCTGGTGCTGAGCGCGAAAGCCAAGTGGGTGGACGACGCTCGCGGGCGGCACATCTACACCTACGCGAGCATCCGCTGCCACTCCTGGCTCAAGGGTGCGGGCGGCGCTGAGGCGCTGGTGGAGGTGCCCGGCGGCCTTGTAGGCGAGGTCCGCGAGCAGGTGACGCCTGGCGCGAGGCTGAGCCCGGGAGAAGAGGTTGTCTTCTTCCTCAAGGGCGCGCCCCCGCGGCCATTCACCCTGGCGGGGTGGCACGCCGGCAAGTTCCTCGTGGAGCGTGGCGCGGCCCACGGGCCGCTCGGGCGCATGCCCCTGGGCGACCTCGTGGGGCGGGTGGAGCCGCCGAGGATGGCGCCGCCTGACGAACCGCCCGCCAGCGCCGTGCAGCAGCCGGTACAGCAGCCCAAGTCCCCCCCTGCTCAGAAGCCAACCGCCGGCCTCTCTCGCAGCGCCACAGGCATTGGCTCGGCCCTCCTCACCGCCCTCGCGCCCGCCGCCCCCCTGGCCGGCTGGACCACGGTCAGGACCGAGAACTTCGATGGCGCGTGGCCCAACGGCTGGGCGCTCTACGGGAACATCGGGGACCCCGCAGTAACCTGGGCGCCCGATTCCTGGCGCAAGCGCAGCGGCACCAACAGCGGCTGGCCCTCCGGCTCCGCGGCGGATGCCCAGACGAGCTACATGCTCAAGCCCGGCTCGGGCACCCTCATCAGCCGCATGACCTACGGGCCCTTCGACCTCCGCGGCACCAGCGATGCCCGCGTGACCTTCTGGACCACCTACGAGCTCGACGTCAACGACAAGCTCCGCTGGCAGGCATCGAAGGACGGCACGACCTTCTACGGCTACTTCCAGGGGGCAGGCAACACCCTCGGCACCTGGAACCAGGTGACGTTCGACCTCAAGAGCGTGCCCACCATAGGCGACCTCTGCGGCCGCGACGGCGTCTACT
Source organism: Planctomycetota bacterium (assembly GCA_016872875.1). The sequence goes on from VGYW01000132.1 coordinate 13,150, forward strand.
TCAGGCTCCAGTGCGACTCCGCCGCCGGCGGCACCTGGGTGGAGGGTCCCTTCGTGGACGACATCCTGATTGAAAAATACGTGGTGGACAACCCGCCCGACTTGGCAGTTGACTCCTTCACGGTCACGCCTAGGCAGTCCACCCAAGGGACCACTCTCACCGCATCGGTGACGGTGCGGAACGCGGGGACGAGTGCCGTGGGCGCATTCGCCGTGGACTTCTACCGCAGCCGGACCTCGGAGCCCGGCGGCGCGGACGCCGGGGATTACACGTGGAACGTGGGCGGCCTCGCCGCAGGCGCGAGCACCGACCTCACCTGGGTCCTCAGCCCGGCCGCCGCCGCTGGCACCCACCACGCCTACGTTGCCATTGACCGCTCGAACGCCCTCACCGAGTACGACGAGTCGAACAACAGGAGAGGCCCCATCTCCTACTTCGTCACCCAGACCGGCTGGCAGGTGCTCAAGGTGGAGGACTTCGAGGGGGCCTGGCCAAACGAATGGTCAGTGACCTCGAACTTCGTGAACCGCGGCACGTGGGCGCCGCAGACCTGGCTGGCGAGCGACACGAAGGCGGGCGGAGGCCAGGCATCGCTCGTGGACCCCGCGAGCGACCCCGGAACCATCGAGTCGAACGGCATCGGACGCATGACCTACGGCCCCTTCAGCCTCGCCGGCGCCACGGACGCCCGCGTGACCTTCTTCCTCTCCGATGAACTCGGCACCAACGACAAGATCCGCTGGGCCGCCTCCACTGACGGCGTCAACTTCTACGGCACCGGCTATACCGGCGGCGGCAGCCTCCCGAACTGGACCGCCGTGGCCTTCGACCTCAAGGCCGTGCCCACCCTGGGCAACCTCTGCGGACAGCAGAACGTCTACTTCCGCCTCTCATCCGAGGCCGACGCCGTGGAAGACTACGTCAAGGGGCCGTTCGTTGACGACATCGTCATCGAGCGCTACGGCGTGAACCTTCCCTGGATAGGCTCGATCACCCCATCGAGCGGGTCCGCAGGCACGAACAGCCAGGTGACCATTGCCGGCACCGGCTTCGGCGCAACACAGGGCCTGGGCGCCGTCAAGTTCTTCTTCGCACCAGGAAACCCCAAGATCAGCGCCAGCATCATCTCGTGGTCCGACACCAGCATCGTCTGCACCGTCCCCGCCGACGCCTCCAGCGGCCCGGTCACGGTCATCAACAACGCCGGCGGCGAGAGCAACAACTACACCTTCGCCGTCACCTTCAGCTACGGCGGGGTCAAGTGGTCGGGCGCCTCCCCCACAGTGGGCTACCGAGTGAACGAGAACACGGCGGACTGCACCGGCGAGGGCGCGGCGGTGCAGGCCGGGGCCGCCACGTGGACCGCTGCCGGCGCACGCTTCGCCCTCCGCTACGACGGCGCCACATCCGCCACGGCTCCCACCCAGAACGGCGTCAACGAAATCTTCTGGGGCAGCACCGGGGGGCCCCTGGGCCTGGCAACCACCTGGTCCACCGGCGGAACCATCACCGAGGCCGATATCACCTTCGACGACTCCTACACCTGGAGCATCGGCGGCGCAGGCTACGACGTCCAGACCATCGCCACCCACGAGCTCGGCCACTGGCTCAAGCTGGGCGACCTCTACGGCGACATCGGGGACGGCATGAACGACAAGGGCAAGATCCTCTACGGCAACACCACGGCGGGCGTGCCCAGGCGCGACCTGGCCCAGGCCGACCGCGACGGCATCATCTGGATCTACGGCGCTGCCACGTCCCTGGGCATCTCGGTCAGCCCGACCTCCTGGGCCATCGCCGGCATCCAGCCGCCCAGCACCACCTGCCTCACCACCTCAGAGACCCGCTTCACCGTGCAGAACACGGGCAACGTGACAGAGACCCTTCGCCTGCGGATCACGAACCAGGACAGCCAGGGCAAGTGGCAGGCCGGCAGCGCCATCGGCTCCGAGCAATACTGGCTCCGCGCGCTCTTCGTCGGCGAGCCGGATAGCCCGATGGCGGCCGACTTCGGCGCCGAGGACACCGTGACCACCTCGTTGCAGGCGGCCACGACGACGCGCTTCAACCGCCCGGCCGGCACCTACGGCGTCTCGATGGCCGTGAGCGCCTTTGCCTACCTCTGGTTCCGCCTGGACCTCCCGTCGCTCGTCACCGACGGGCTCCAGCATCAGATCACCGTAGAGGTGAGCTGCGAGACCCCATGAAAGGAGAGCGCGCCCGAACCCGAAACTGAGATGCGAAGCGTAACATCTGAAGGGAGGAGTGCGAAAGGAGACGACTGATGAAGCGGAAGATTGCGGCGTTGGCTCTCATTGCGTTGGCGGCCATCTGCGGGCCGGCACTCGCCGGCACCACGGCGGATATCACCATCACCGTCACCGTGGAATACCTGTCCATTGCCGCAAGCCCCACCACCGTGGACCTGGGGACTGTGGCCGCCGGCACGACCACGGTCAGCTCGAAGGTGGACATCACGAACGACGGGAACGTGGCCGAGAACATCGGCCTGGCGATCACCGTGGTTGACAGCACCGGTGGCTGGACCGTGGGCTCTAGCGCTGGAGCGAACCAGTACTCGCTCCGCGGCATCATCGTGAACGATGGCGGCGCCGCGCCAGTGGTCGGTGACGTTGGCGCGGACGACATGCTCGGCGGGGGGGTCCTCTACTGGGGTGGCGATGGCACCGCGGCCGGCTCGCGAACGACGGCGAACGTTGCCGTGGCCACCCCTGTTCCGGCCGCAGGTGCGAGGGACCTTTACTTCGGCTTCCTCGCGCCCACCTCCGTGAGCGGAGGGACCGCCGGCCTCCAGCACTCCATCACAGTCCAGCTCAGTGTCTATAAGGACTGATCTGAGGAACCAGAAGGCAGGAAACGAAATGAGACAGCCATCTGCGGCAGCGCTCTGCGCGCTGGCTGCGATCGCGCTGGGCCTCCAGTCCGCTCACGCCGTCGGCCTGCGCGTCTCGCCCGGCGGCGCGCTCATCCAGGGCATCGAGCCAGGGCAGAAGGCAGAGCTGGCGGTGCCAGTCACTGTCATGAACGACGACCCCGAGCCCAAGACGGTGTCCTTCGCCACCCTCGCGCCGCGCAAGGGGAACATGAAGGTGCCGCCAGGGTACAGCGACATCCCCGACCCCGCGTGGCTCACGTTCTCCAAGAGCGAGGTCGAGGTGCCTGCGAAGGGCAGCGCCGCCGTGAAGATGACCCTCAGCATCCCAGAGGGCAAGCAGTATCACAACCAGCACTGGTCGGTCGCCCTGGCCGTGCGGATGAAGGCCGCGCCGGGCCACATGCTGGCCATTGGGCTATACCCGCGCATTGAGATCGAGACCTCGCCCGCCCGGCCCAGGGGCGGGCTGCTGAGCAGGCCCAAGCCGCCGCTAGGCGACCTGGTGGTCACGCCCAGCCTGGAGACCCTGGCGGGGGTGGCGCCCGCCGGCCCGCCGAAGCGGGTGGCGCTCGACCTGTGGAACAACTCGCCCAAGCCCTGGCGCGGCGAGGTCAGCATCGTCACGGGGGCCGAGGAGGCGAAGAAGGCGCGCCTCGACCTCTCGGGCGGCTGGACCTGGCTGCCTGACGCCTCGTGGGTGAAGCCGAAGGCCGCTGGAATCGAAGTCGGCGCAAATGGCGCAGCGGAGATCGCCCTCGACGTTGCGGTGCCCGCCGGCAAGGAGCACCACGACCGCGCGTGGGAAGCCATCGTGCTGGTGAAGGGAGCCGACAAGAGCGTGGCCTTCGCGCGCCTGAGGGTCAAGACAGGTTTGTAGTGCGGCCTTCAGGCCGTGTCTTCCACGGGCTGAAGCCCGCACTACGAACCGTTGTGTGTGAGCGACGATGCGTAGCCGGTTAGTCAACGCATTCCTCGTGGTGGCAGCAGTGGCGGGGCTGGCCCATGCCGCGCCCAACGCCGCCATCACCATCACGGTGCGCGTCGTGGGGCCGCCGAATATTGACTCCCTCAGCGTCTCCAGCGGGCCTGGATGGAGCCAGATTCAGCTTGCGGGCGTCTTCTTCGGCGACACCCGCGGCACGAGCACGGTGGCCTTCGGGGCCGGCCAGACCGAATCGCCCGAATACCTCGCCTGGTCCGACGCCGCGATTGCGTGCCGCGTGCCTGAGGGCCTACCACTGGGGGTGAACTACGCCACCGTCACTGTGGGCGGCATCATATCGAATGCCGTGGCCTTCAACGTCACCGCGCCCACGGAGCTCTGCGTGGACGCCGCGAACGGCACGGGGACGGAGAACGGCACTGCCCGCTGGCCGTTCAGCACCGTCGGCGAAGCAGTCCAGGCGTCCGCAGGCGGCGAAATCGTCAGGGTCGCCGCTGGAACCTACCGCGAGACCGTGACCCTTGCCAACACGATCCTCTACCTGCGCGGCGGCTACGTGGGCGGCGCCGACTACGCAAGCGTGGCGGGCGACTTCGGCGACGCGAACCGCAGCCTCGACCGCGTGACGAACGCCACGGCGATTGACGGTGAGCGCGCTCGCCGGTGCATCCTCCTCACCGGCTGCCCCGGCGGCGAGCTGTCGGGCATCATCATCCGCAACGGCGCAACCGGTGCCAGCGGTGCAGGCGTCTCGTGCGACACGTCCTCGGTTGTCATCCAGGCCTGCACCATCGAGGGCAACGCGGCCACAGGGGATGGCGGCGGCCTCTATGCCCTCAGCTCCACGCCCACCCTCTCCTACAGCATCATCCGGGGCAACACTGCGGGCGGCGTGGGGGGCGGCGTGGCGCTCGACGGCGGCGGGGGCGACCTCGCCCACAACGCCATCTTCGGCAACCAGGCCACCCAGGGCGGCGGCCTGTGCCTCTCCGCCGCCGCGACCACCGTCCGCAACTGCGTGGTCACGGGCAACGAGTCTGCCGGCGCTGGCGGCGGCGTCGCCGTCCGCACGAGCGGCTCCGCCACGCTCACCCACGACACCATCGCCCACAACCGCGGCGGCGGCGTCCTATGCCAGGACGCCGTCACGCCCGCCCTCAAGCACCTCATCCTCTGGGGCAACCAGGCCGCGGCCAGTCCGGGCATCGCCTGCGTCGGCGGCGCCGCCCCAACCGTCAGCTACTCCAACACCCAGGGCGCCTTGCCCTCTGCCGCGGTGGACGCCGGCGAGAACCGCTCCGAAGACCCCCTGTTCGTTGACCCAGGCGAGTGGGTGGCGAACGCCTGGGACCAGGGCGACTACCACCTGAAGTCCGAGGCCGGCCACTGGACGGAAACTGGCTGGGTGGCCGACCCCCTGACCAGCCCGTGCGTTGACGTTGGCGACCTCGGCGACGGCGTGGGCGCGGAGCCTGCGCCCAACGGCGCCTGCCGCAACCTCGGCGCATTCGGCAGCACCGCGCAGGCATCCAAGAGCCCGCCCGTCTCCGTCCACGTCCTCGCCGCAGACCCCTCCGCCGCTGAGACCCTCCCCGGCGACACGCCCAACACCGGCCTCTTCCGCATCCGACGGATCGGCCGGATCGGGCCGATCGCCGTGAGCTTCCTGCGGGCGGGCACTGCCACCTACGGAGCCACGGGCGACTACACCCTCTCCGTCGGCGGCGTCCC
>VGYW01000133.1 GCA_016872875.1 Planctomycetota bacterium
GCCGCCCCAACGCGCGGGGCGGCGACACGCCCCCGCGGCGCCTCGCGGAACGGGCGAGCGACGCCGCCACGCTGCCGGCCAGCGAAGTGACGGCGGTGGAGGCGAAGGAAGGCTCCGTCTTCAAGCCACGCGCCGACGGCGCCTGGCTGGCCGAGGGCGCCAACCCGGCATCGGAGACGCTGACCGTGAAACTCCGGACCGCCGGCGGGGGCCGCGTGGTCCGGCTGGACTTCCCCACCGATCCCAGCCTGCCGGGCAGCGGGCCGGGCCGAGCCAGCAACGGCAACTTCGCCGTGTCCGAGGCCGAGGCATTCCGCGGCGAACCGCGGCTCAAGCTGGAAGCCGCCTGGGCCAGTGCCGGAGAGAGGGCATGGCAGACGGTTGATGGCGTCAGCGACAGGGGCGACAACGTCTGGAACGCCCATGCCCACCTGCACCAGCGCCGCACCCTCATCCTCACCCTGGCGCAGCCGGTCCCCGCGGGCGCCGAGCTGGCCGTGCGGCTCGTCTGCCGGAGCCAGTGGGCACAACACGTCCCCGGCTGCCTGCGGGCGGCGGTGCTGAACGACCCGGCCCTGGCGGAGGACGTCGCGCGGGTGGCCGCCGCGCAAGTGCTGCGGGCCAAGAACGGAAGGTTCTCCTGGTGGGACACCACCTACTGCCCGCGGGTGGCGCTCATGGACCGCGAGGGGCGGGCCGTGGCCTGCGAGAACAAGCCGCGGCGGGGCCTGACCCCAGCCACGCTGGCCGCGCGCGTGCGGGAGATGCGTGCCGTCCGCGAGCGGCGCGACGCCCTGTGGACCCAGGCGGAAGCCGCCCAGGGGCCAGAGCGGGCCGAACGATACCGGCAGAGCCTGGACCTCCTGGGCTTCGCCAACTGGCCCGGCAACGAAAACTGCTACAAGTTCGTCCACGACAGAATCCGCCAGGCCGATCCCGAGGACGCGAGCGGGGCGGTGCGCTGGCTCGGGTTCGGCGGCGATCCGCGCCATGGCGTGCCCTGGGCCGAGCCGAGCTGGGCCAAGGCTCTGGAGAAGAAAGACCTGGCCGACGCGGATTACGAAGAGGCGCTGGCCCGGATTGACAGGGAACTGAAGGACCCGCGCAACCGGGTGCTCGACCACGAGCGCATCCAGCGCATCATGATCGCCAAGTACCACGTGTTCCTGCGCTGGCCCAAGCAGCAGGAACGGCGCTTCGACGTGCAGCGCGAGATTGCGGCGTTCGACCCCGACACCTTCTGGGGCATTGGGGCACGGGGCGAGCTCGGGCTGCGCCACCGCTCGGAAACCCCCATGCTCACCTACGGATGGGCACCGAGCCAGGTCCGCTCCGGGGCGAACGCGTGGGACATGACAGACACCGCCTACTTCTTCGACCACGCCGGGCGCTACAAGTTCCGGCTGGCCTTCGCCGGCGGCAAGGACACGCTCAGGGTCCGACGCATCGCCCTGCTCGACGGCGCGGCGGTGCTCTGCGAAGCGAAGCCCGACGCCGTGCTCGGCCCCGCCAACGCCGCCGTGGAGGCGGACCTGGACCTGAAGGACTGGCGCCCCGGCCGCAAGCTGACGCTGCGAGTGGAGGCCGAAGCGGCGGAAGGCCACACCGACATCCGGGGGCAGTTCGCGGTAGACCCGCAACTGCCGCCGGCGCCGAAGGCCGCCGCCAAGCCCGCGCCCGACATCGCGGCGCTCCGGCGGAAACTCGGCGACGCCCTGGCCGACGCGACGCGCGACGAGGCCGGGGCCTTACGCGTCGCCGAATCGCCCGAGCTGCGCGCCGACCTCGCCCGGGCCGAGCTCATCCGCGCCTGCGGGGAGGAGACGCTGGCGGCCCTCGCCGCGCGCGAGGGCGGAGCGGACCTCCTGGAATCACTGCTCGGGGATCCGGACTGGCTGGAGTCGTTCCTCGCGTCCGGCAAGGCCGAGTGGCCGCAGGCGCTCGAGAACCTCTATGTGCTGCGCCGGCACGAGCCGTCCTGGGAGGGGCGCCTGGAGAAGGACCTGGCCACCGCCCTGGCGCTCCAATGGGGCAAGGGGCTGCCCTACCGCCTGGTGGACCGGTTCCGGCACATCCGGCAGGCCCTGCGTGACGGCCTGCTGCACGCCAGCTTCGAGAGCCTGGACGTGCGGGGGCTCCGCTGGGCGGTCCCCACCTACGGCACCGCCTATGACTACCAGTTCCTCCTCGCCGACCGCCAGACCCGGCTCGGGGACTACCTGGGCGCGCACGGCGGCGTCTGGTACGTGAGCTTCAACGTCTACGGCCTCACCGTCCAGGACCAGTGGAACTACATCGGCCCCTGGGCGCACGTCTATGGCACGGGCACCGGCAACCGGCCGTTCCCTGCGCACAAGCGGGTGGGCGGGGTGTGCGGCACCGTCTCCACCTACGGTTCCGCCGCCGCGCAGGCCCACGGCATCCCGTCGGTCGCCATCGGCCAGCCGGGGCACTGCGCCTACATCGTCCGCATCGGCCAGGAGTGGCCCGTCGGCAACAGCGTGAACTGGCCCAGCCACGCCAGCGCACCCGGCTGGGAGGGCACGGGCTATCCGACGCTGCACCGCCTGTACGAACCTGTGTGCCAGGACCGCGAGCGCTTCATGAAGGCCACCCGCCTGGCATGGGTGGCCCGGCTCCGGGCCGACCGGGGGCAGGCCCAGGTGCGCGTTCTCCCCGGGCTGCGCTACAGCGTCTACCGCGAAGGCGTGGGGGCCGCGCTGCCGGACTTCGCCAAGCTCAAGCCCGCCGACGCGGGCGCGGCCAAGGGGTTCGACCTCGCGGCGGCTACGCCGCCCGGGGCCGCCAACTTCGGCGTGGTGTGGGAAGGGGAGATGGAGGTGAGCGGCCCCGGCCCGGTGCGCATCGCCACCCGCTCGGACGATGGCAGCCGCGTGTGCGTGGACGGCAAGCCCGTGGTGGAGGCCAACTGCGCGCGTCAGGAGAAGGATGTCCCCCTCGCTCCTGGGCGGCACGCGGTCCGCGTGGAGTTCAGCCAGGGCATCGGGGCACTCCACCTGCACGTGGAGCTCGCGGGCGCCCCGCGCCTGGGCGACTGGACGGCTGCCTATGAGCAGGCCCTCGCCGCCCAGCCGCTCAACTTCGGCGTGTGGCTCGAATACGTCAAGGCGTTGGAGCGGGTGCCCGACGTCCCGACTGCGACCTGGCTCGACCTGGCGAGGCGGGCGGCCACGGCCTTCGCACCCTATCAGGAAGCCGGCTGGGCGCTGGCCAACCGCTGCTTCGAGAGGGGCATGAGCGCGCTCAAGCCCGAGGAGCGCATGGCGTTCCTCCTCGAACGCCACCAGACGCTGAGGCAGGAGAAGGCCGACCGCTTCGAGGCATCCCCCTACGAGGGCATGCTCCACTGGCAGGCGGACCGCCTGGGCGGGGAGGCCACGCTGGCCGTGGACTTCTTCGGCGGCCTGCTGCGGGCGCACGCCGCCAAGCCCCCGCACGACTGGCTGTTCGGCCAGGTGCTGAGCTGGGGGCAGAACCGCTTCGCCGCGAACCCCAAGACGGCGCCCGCCTTTGCCCGGGCGATGGAAGCCTGGTTCCGCGCGCAGGGCGGCGGGGCGAGCCAGGACCTCATGCGCAACCAGATGGCGGGCGGCATCCGCCGCGCCGGCGAGGCCGGCGACCTGGCGAGCTGGCGCCTGTGGGCCGACATGGCCGAGAAGATGCTCCCCGCCCTCCAGCCGGGCGACGTGCACCTGAGCCCGCAGCAGGCGACCGCCTTCCCCAAGCACCAGGCATTCCCCGGCGACCTGCTCTCGGCCGACGCCACGCTCCGCCTCAGCTCGGTGGACGGCGGGGCCGACCGCCCGCTCTCCTACCGCGCCCTGTTGCGGGGCGCCGGCTTCGGCGGCTTCCTCCGCACGGGGGCCGAGGACAATCCGTGGGTCCAGGTGCAGCTCGCGGGCGAGGGCGAGCTGAGCGGCGTCGTGCTCGTCAACCGCTTCGAGGCGGCCGCCGAACGGCAGGCGCCGCTCAAGGTCTCCCTGTCCACCGATGGCAAGGCGTGGGCGGAGGCCGCCTCGTTCGCCCAGAGCCAGCCCGTGTTCCAGGCGAGCGTTCAGGGCAAGGCGGTGCGGGCCAGGTTCGTCCGCATCGAGCGGCCCGCCGTGCCGGGCCGCCGCGAGCCGTTCCACCTCCGCGGCATCCTCGTCTACGGCAAGAAGCTCTACTGATCGACTCACCGCGGGTGGAGCCCGTAGTAGCGGATGCGCTGGAAGCCCTTCGGCAGGATGTGCCAACTTGCCCCCATTCGCCCCTGAGGGGGGCGCAAGTTGCTCCCCGACGCCCCCGAAAATGAAGACGCTGTGGCGCAAGGCTCAAGTGGGGGATGGGTGTCGCATCTTCAAATGCCAATCATCCTATGGCGGCCCTCTCTTCACGTCTGTCCGGCGGGGCCGTGGGAAAGGCTCATGACACCCTGGCGGTTGTTGGTCAGGACGTACTCGGGGCGCATCGTCATGCTACCATCCTAGTCGTCCGCCGGCCTCTGGTTTGGCCGCATGTCCCCTTCCGCAAGGCAGGGCGATCATATGACGCTCGCGCGGGGACTTCAAGGGGCCGGGCGGAGGCGTATGGCACCGAGTCTTCGCCTACCGCTCCACAGCCCTTACGGAGCGTACTATGGAAGCCCAGGGCAACGCCCTGGGAGAAAGAGGAACCCCGGAACGGTAGCCCTGAAGGGGCGTCCTATGACAGGGCCGGCAGTACGCCCCTTCAGGGCTAGATGGACGCCGAACACCGTTTCCCAGGGCGTTGCCCTGGGCTTTCATGGTACGCTGCTTCGGAGCTGGGCAGGCCGCAATGGTCCATTCTCTGGCCTGACAGAGCTTGACGGTCGGGGAGCGGGCCGGTATCCTGGCGGCATGGCAAGGCCGCTGCGGATCGATCTGCCGAATGCAGCTTACTACGTGACCAGCCGCGGGCTGGAGGGCCAGGGGATCGTGCGCGACGGGGAGGACTGCGAGAGGTGGCTGGCCCGGCTCGATGCGGTGGCGACGCGGCGGCGCTGGCGGGTGGGGGCGTTCGTGGTGATGCCGAGCCACTTCCATCTGCTCGCGGAGACTCCCGAGGGCGATATGTCGGCGGGGACGCACGATCTGAATGCGGGCCACACGATGGCGTTCAACTGGCGCCACGGGCGGCACGGGCCGCTGTTCCAGGGACGGTTCAGGGCGATTCTGGTCGAGCCGGGGTATCGCTATTGGGAGATCAGCCGCCACATTCATCTGAATCCCGTGCGGCTGGGGCATGCGAAGCGTCCGCAGGAGTTGGTATCACCCCCGAAATGGGGATCCAACTGGCCGGCGACATCGGGCGGAAGCGGCCGGTCGAGGAGATCCGCGAACGGCTCTACGCCAGAGTCAAGCGACGTTTGTGGATGCAATCTGCGCGCGTCCTGCGCGCGCCTCCGGCCGTTTGCGGGTCGTCTCCGGTCGCCTCATGGCGTCCAGTGGCGGGAAGCAGGCAGCGACAGAGCCGGGCGCCGCGCCAACCGCAAATGGAGAAAGGGCAGAAGGTCAGGTCGTAACTCCCTGCCCTGCCTCGTCATGCGTCGGGTTGGTGCGAGAGGGGGGACTCGAACCCCCACGGGGCTACCCACAGGATCCTAAGTCCTGCGCGTCTACCAGTTCCGCCACTCTCGCGGAGAAGGGGCGAGCCGGCTATCACAAGTAAGGATACCGCGCCGGCCGGCCCCCTGTCAAGCGGCGATCTGCCCGTCCCGTTCCTGCCTTCCTGCCTTTCTCGTAGCTCGTCCTCCGGCCATCTGCTCATCGGGGATTGACGCGCGGCCCGCAACGTGGCATGCTGTGCCCAGGGAGGAAGCCATCGAGGAGAGGCCCAATGAGAAGGCTCGCAGGTGTGGCGTGCGTCCTTGCGCTGCTCCCGCCCTTCGCATCGCTCGCCGGGACGCGGCGGCTGGGCGTGGATGTGTACCGCGATAGGGTGCATGGGGGATGGCTGGGGCAGAATGTCGGGGTGCTGTACGGGGAGCCGACGGAGTTCGGGATACAGTGGTCCAGGCCGGGGGAACCGCACAAGATCACCTGGCGCGGCAGAGAGCTGACGATGGAGGATACGACGGACTGGTTCGTGAAGCCCAACGGGGCGCACGACCAGGACGATTGCTACATCGAGCTGATCACGCTCGAGGGCTTCGAGAAGTTCGGCCTCGCCCTCACGCAACGGCAAGTGGCCGAGCTGTGGCAGCTCAACAAGCCCGCCATCTGGTGCGCCAACGCCGCCGCGTTCAACAATTTCCACAACTTCGCCATTGCCCCGCCCCTCAGCGGCCACCCCGCCTTCTCGAATAACACGACCGATATTGACGCCCAGATCGAGGTTGACCTGATGGGCCTGATCTCGCCGGGGATGCCGAACACGTGCGAGAAGTGGGCGCGCTTCCAGGCGGGCATCACGAACTTCGGCGAGGGCACCTATGCGGCGGTCTTCGTCGCCCAATGCTACTCCGCGGCGTTCTTCGACGACGACATCCGCAGCATCGTCCAGACGGCCCTCAAGAAGGTGCCCGCCGAGTCGCTCTACGCCTCGATGGTGCGTGATATGCTGGAGTGGCACGCGGCGAAGATGGACTGGCGCGACGCCCGCCAGGCCTACGCGAAGAAGTACCCCCAGGCCCACGGCATCCACGCCGTCGCCAACTCCGCCTGCGTCCTCCTCGGACTCCTCTGGGGCGAGAAGGACTATACGAAGACCCTCCAGATTTCCACCCTGGCGGGGTGGGACAGCGACTGCAATCCCTCGACGGCGGCGGGCATCCTGGGCTGCGTGATTGGCGCCAAGGCCACGCCCGACAGGTGGAAGGAGCCGCTGAGGGACTCATATCGCAACACGACGGTGAAGTTCTACAAGAACCCCACGCCGATCTCCGAGCTTGCGGCGAAGATGGCGGCGGTGGGCGAGAAGGTCATCCTTGCCGCGGGCGGCAAGGTCGTCGAGGAGGGGGGCAAGAGCTTCTACGAGATTCCTATCGAGGAGTCGGCCCCGCCCGTCGTTGACAAGGCGACGCCCGAGGAGATCAAGGCCATCCGTAGCGAAGTGCTGGCAAAGGCCCTGACAGGCTTGAGGGACAAGGCGGCGAGCGAGGATGCCAAAGACGAGGGCCTGCGACGAGTCCAGCGCGTGGCTCAATTGGACAAGTCTCTGCTGGACGAAGGGGCGGTGACGATGATTGCGGAGTTCATGAACTCCGCAACTGCTCCACGCGCCCTCAGAGCAGCGCTGATCCTGGGTGAGAGAGGCGATCCCAGTGCGGTCCCCATCCTCGCGCGGCTGGTCGGCGAGGCAGGCGCGCCCAACCGCATCGAGGCCATCGCCGCCCTTGGCCGCTATGCGAAGGAGGAGGCCAACGCCCGCGTGCTCCTCGATGCCTTTGAGAAGGAGGCCGACAGGAAGAGCGCGGCCGCGCGCGCGTGCCTGAAGGCCCTTCGCGGCGCGCCTGCGCCCATCCTGCTGAAGGTAGCCGATATGGCCGACAAGATGGAGCCCTCGCTTCGCGCCGCCCTCCGCGGCGAGCTGAACGAGCTGCGCAAGGGCGCCGCACCCGAGGCCGCCGCCCGCTTCGCGGACCTCTCGGTCAAACAGGTGTTCGACAGGTGGTGCAAGGACTGGACGGTGGTGGACCTCGGCCCCGACATGGGTCCAGGCGTGCGAGCGGAGTATCTGGGCAAGACGAACGTGCTGATGACCCATCCGCTCGACCGTGGGAACGCCTGTCACCTCACCCGCACCGTGGAGCTCGCCGCGGGGAAGAAGCACCGCTTGGAGTTCGCTGTGGCTAACCACGACGCTACGGGGGCCGACTGGGAGCTTCGCGTCCTCATCAACGACAAGGAGGCGCTCAAGAAGACCGTTGGCTCGGCCGACGGCAAGGCCGCCTGGCAGCCGATCAGTGTTGACCTCACCCCCTATGCTGGCCAGAAAGTGACCCTGCGGCTGGAGAACGCCGCCAACGGCTGGTCGTGGGAGGCCGGCTACTGGACGGTGCCGAATCTGGCTTCCGAGTGAGGCCGGCGCGATGGGCCGGGCACCCCCAACAGGCGTCAGAAGCTCTTGCCGAAGGTGAGCACGTGGAGCGGGGTGTGGCCGAAGGCGGCCTTGACGCCCTCGCCGTAGTGGGGGATGAAGGCGTAGTCGAGGCGGCAGCGGGCGGGGAGCGTGGCGCCGAGGCCGAAGGTGGGGCCGTTGTCGAGCCAGCCGCCGCGCAGGGCGATGCCTACGCCGGAGGTGATCGGGATTTCGTGCTCGACGCCGAGGCTGAGGACGTCGTAGGTCGTGTGCACGCCCTCCCCATTGGCGCGACCGTGGAGGAACTGCACGAGGACGATGGTGCGCGCCAGGGGGCGGAAGGAGGCGCCGAACTCCCAGATATTGACGTGGTAGATGCTGGAGAAGCGGCCTGGGATGGCGAGGCCGGGGTACTTGGCCCAGGCGTAGTCCTTGATGTGGGTGAAGACGACGCCGAGGTTGAGCCGCTCCTCGGGCTGGTAGAGGGCGCCGAGGCGGATGCTGCCGACTTTGGACCAGCCCTTGGCCCTGGCCATGGTGGGGCCGCCTGGGACCTCGAGCTTGAGGTGCGAGGGGTCGAGCGGGAAGCCGGCGAAGCCGAGGGCCAGCTTGCCAGGCACGCGGTCGGGCAGGGGGACGAGGCTGCCGTAGGCCATGCCGAACTCATAGGCCGACACGTCGGCCTTGGCGCCGAGCATGCGCGAGAGGTCGTCCTGCCGGGTGTCTATGCCGAAGGCCATGAGCTTGCTGTAGCCGCCCAGCATGGGCATCGGGAAGACGAGGTTGGCGTTGTAGATGTCGAGGTCGGGGCCGTGGTCGAAGCTCGCGCGGCCGTAGCTGATCGCGAGGTCGTGGTCGGCCTTCGCGACCTCCTTGAAGAAGCCGAGGGCCGCCGGGTTGTGCGAGTCGGCGCCCGGCAGGGCCACGGTGCCCCTGCCGAGCGCGGCGGCTCGGGCCGACTGGGGGTAGTAGGGGAGCACGATGTCGAGCGCGCCCCGCGTTGGCCCGATCAGGCTGGCGTCGGGCGCCCCCGCGATGGCCGCCCCGCCGACCACCCCCGCCAGGAGAGCGTACAAAACGACCACACCGAGCCTGTTCCGCCGCATCTCGCGGTCCTCTCACAATGGCCCCCCGACCGTGTTAAGCATTCCTCTCGTTCCCGCGCGGGTACCTGTTTAGCGAGGGTGCGACCACCCCCCTCTCCCTCGGGGAGAGGGCTGGGGTGAGGGTGCTTGGCTTGCCGCGCACGAGGCAGGAAGCACCCTCACCCGCCCGCCTCTGGCGGGCGACCTCTCCCCAAGGGAGAGGTGGGCAACCTCCCGGCGCGACGCCAAACACGCACCCACGCGGAGCGTGGGGACGAGCAGTGAGTGTTAGGGCACGACCGGCACGTCCTTGAGTGCCTCGCGGATGTTCTCCTCGGGGTACTCGTAGTCTTCCAGTTTCTTGCTGAAGTATTGCTCGTAGGCGGCCATGTCGAAGTGGCCGTGGCCGCTGAGGTTGAAGAGGATGGCCTTGGTCTGGCCGGTCTCGCGGCAGCGGAGCGCCTCGTCAATGGCGACGCGGATGGCGTGCGCGGTCTCGGGCGCCGGGATGATCCCCTCCGTGCGGGCGAAGAGGACGGCGGCGTCGAAGACGGGGTTCTGGTGGACTGCGACGGCTTCCATCGCGCCGGCCTTGATGAGGAGGCTGATGAGGGGGGCCATGCCGTGGTATCGGAGGCCGCCGGCGTGGATTCTGGGCGGGACGAAGCCGTGGCCGAGCGTGTGCATCTTCAGGAGCGGGGTGGTCTTCGCGGTGTCGCCGAAGTCGTAGCGATAGGGGCCGCGGGTGAGGGTGGGGCAGGCCATCGGCTCGACGGCTACGAAGCGGATGGGCTTGCCGGCCGCCTTGTCGGGGTAGAAGGGGAAGGCGAGGCCGGCGAAGTTGCTGCCGCCGCCCACGCAGCCGATGACGACGTCGGGCGTCTCGCCGAGCCGATTGAGCTGCTCGCGGGCCTCGAGGCCAACAACGGTCTGGTGCAGGAGCACGTGGTTGAGGACGCTCCCCAGCGAGTAGTTCGTGTCGTCGTTCGTGGCGGCGACCTCGATGGCCTCGCTGATGGCGATGCCGAGGCTGCCCGGGCAATCGGGGTCCCCTGCGAGGATGGCGCGGCCGGCGTGCGTCGTGTCGCTTGGGCTGGGGATGATGGTGGCGCCCCAGGTCTGCATCATCAGCTTGCGGTAGGGCTTCTGCTGGTAGCTGACCTTGACCATGTAGACGAGGCACTCGATGCCGAAGATGTTGCAGGCGAGGGAGAGCGCGCTGCCCCACTGGCCGGCGCCGGTCTCAGTGGCGAGGCGTCTGATGCCCGCCTTCTTGTTGTAGTAGGCCTGGGCCACGGCGGTGTTGGGCTTGTGGCTGCCAGCCGGGCTGACGCTCTCGTTCTTGAAGTAGATGCGGGCGGGGGTTCCGAGTGTCTTTTCGAGTCGGCGCGCCCTGTGGAGCGGGGTGGGGCGCCAGAGGCGGAGGACGTCGAGCACCTCGCCTGGGATGTCAATCCAGCGTTGCGCGCTCGCCTCCTGCTCGATGATGCCCACCGGGAAGATGCGCGCCAGGGCCGCGGGGTCTATCGGCTGCTTCGTCCCCGGATTCAGCGGCGGCGCCGGTGGCTCTGGGAGGTCCGGCATTATGTTGTACCACGCCGTCGGCAGCTCGCGCTCGCCCAGCACCACCTTCACTTCATTGCCCAAGCTCGCTCTCCTATCGGGAGACCCGGTCCAGCGACGCGTCCCCATTGTGCAAAGTGCCTGGCAAGAGTCAAGTGCCGGACTTGTGGGGGAGAGGTTTGACTTTCCGTGGCGCTGGGAATACAATACAGGAGGGCCGGGGCCGAGAGCCCCGGAGCCGGGAGAGCGCGGCAGGCCCGGCGCAGGGGCGCCCTGGGCGGAGACATCACGGATGGCGCGGCAGCGCGAGGACGTGGACTGGTACGTTGACCTCAGCGAGCGGCTGGAGCGCCGCGAGCACCGGCGCAGGTGGGTTGCCCTTGCGTTGTGCGCGGTGGTGCCGCTCCTGCTCATCGGCTCGGTCGCGCTCTACGCCGTGGCCCAGCAGCGCGGGTGGATCACGTCGCTCTGGGGGCGTATCAGAGGGAGGCCGGAGGATCGGCTCCCCGATTCCCGCCCCGTGGACGTCCCTATCAGCAACGAGACGGTGGCCGCTCTCCATAGAGGGGACATCCGGTTCAATCAGCTCAATGAGCAGGGCTTCCCGACGACGACGTTCCACTACTTCCGCGAGCGGAAGCCCGAGAAGGCCGACGAGTTCACCGTGAACCGGGTGGACGAGCGGCACGGCACCGTCCGCCACTACCGCCTGGAGAACGTTGGCACCACGGAGGTCTACGATTTCAGTGGCGTTGCCGCGGAGAAGATCGAGAGCGAATGGCATATCGCCGAGCAGGGCTGGATCAAGATTCGCAACGAGTTGCAGGCCAGGATGAACCTCAAGCTGGGCATGCCTTCCCCCTAGCGCCGCTTGGCCACGAGGTCGGCCAGCATGGCGAGGGCGAATAGCTGAATCCCTGCGACAAGGAGGAGGAGGTCGGAGGTCTTCAGGTTTGGCCCGAGGCGTGGGTCATCGGGCGCCAGGAGGTTCCAGGCGCCCTTGAGCGCGCCGGCGAGGAACACTGCGGCGGCGAGCGGCCCAAGGGTCTTGAGCGGGCGGAAGTGGGTGACGGTTCTGGCGATGAGGAGGAGGAAGTTCAGGGTGTCGCGCACGGGGCGAATCTTGGAGCGGCCGGCCCGCGCCCGGTACTCGATGGGCACGAAGGCCACGGGCAAGTCGTCGCAGAGCACGGCCAGCGTGAGGGTGGTGGTGAAGGAGAAGCGGCGGGGCAGGAGGTTCTCGAAGCGGCGGTAGGCCTCCCTGCGGAAGATGCGCATGCCGGAGTTCAGGTCGGGAATCCGCTCGTCGGCCAGGTAGCTGGCGAGCCTGGTGAGGAGCCACTTCGCGGGGCGGCGCAGGAGCGGGATGGCGCCTGAGCGGCCTCGCGCGCCCACCACCATCGCGGCGTCGCCCAGCGCGCGGAGCAGCTCGGGGAGCTTCTCGGCGGGATACGACCCGTCGCCGTCCAGGATCGCGATCAGGCCGTGTGCGGCGTGGCGGATGCCGTGCTTGATGGCGGAGCCGTAGCCGCGGTTGCGGTCGCGTGCGAGGATGCGCACGGCCGGCTTGCCCTCCGCCGCCGCGCGGGCCGCCGCGGCCGTGCCATCCGTCGAGCCGTCGTCAACCACCAGAATCTCGAATGCCTCGATGTCGCCCGCCGCGGCGAGCGCGGCGTGGGCCTGCGCGACCACGCCCGCGATTGCCTGCTCCTCGTTGTAGACCGGGATCACGACGCTGAGGTTGGCCATGCCGCTGTCCGTTCCCCGCGAGGACGCCTCCAGGCGGCATTCTAACAGTGGGGCGCGGGCGTGTCAATCTGGACTCGCGCGGTCTTCCTCACTCGTCGTCGTTGTCGTCGTCGTCCTCGTCGTCGAATTCCTCACGCGATGAAGCCAGAGGTTCGACTACGACGACGAGGACGACGACGAGAAGAAGGGAACGGAGGGGCGGGATGCGGGAGACGGGGGACGCGCACAGTGTTGACAACAGGCGTGCCTTCGGCTACACTCCCCACCTGTGGCCAGGGCTTGCTTCACCTGAGGACGCGACGACGATGGTCTCTGGGCAAACGGGCGGCGACGCGGGCGAGCCGTTCCGCGCCGAGCTCCTGCGGCAGCTCCGCTCGACCTATGGGCCGGCGGTGATCGAGCCGGAGAACGGCTCGGCCGGCCTCTACGCCCTGATGGGCCAGGTGGGCCTCCTGGAGCGCCGCTGCCGCAACCCGGTGCTGGTGGCCGCGGCGCGGGGCGGCGGCCCGAAGCTCGCCCTCGCCCAGGCCATCGGCCGCCACGACGCGGCGGGCAGCGACCTCGTGGCGGGCTGCGTGAACGAGGTCCTCGCACGGGGGGCGCTGCCGCTGTTCTTCCTCGGCCACCTGGCGGCCGGGGAGCTCGACCCCGCGGTGCCCCTCCAACTGGTCAAGGGCATCGCAAAGGCGTGCCGCCAGGCCGACTGCGCGCTGCTGGGCAACGCGCGGGACTCCCGCCCTGACGCCTTCCGGCCGGGCGAGTACGACCTCGCAGGCTTCGCCGTGGGCATGGTGGAACGCGCCCGCGTGCTCGACGGCGCCGAGAAGGTGCGCGCGGGCGACCTCGTGCTAGGCATCGCCGCGTCGGGCCTCGGCGGCAGCGGCGTGGCCCAGGCGCACCGCCTCCTCGTGGAGGCTGGCGGCCTGCGGCTCGACGCCGAGCCGCCAGGGCTCGGCTGCACCCTGGGCGAGGAGCTGGCGAGGCCCACGCGGGTCCACGTCCGCTCGGTCCGCGCGGTGCTCGAGCGCTACCGCGTGAAGGGCGTGGTGCACGGGCTTGCGCACGTGGCCGAGGGCGGGCTGGCCGGCGCGCTCGCGCGCCTGGCCGGGCGCAGGTGCGTGGCGCGGGTGGAGCGGGCCAGCCTGCCGCGGCTGGCCGTGCTCGACCTTGTTCAGCGGTTGGCTGGCCTGTCGGACGACGAGATGCCGCGCGCGTTCAACATGGGCGTGGGGATGGCCGCCGTGGTCGCGCCCTTCTATGCTGACGCGGCCATCCGGCGCGTGCGCCGCGCCGGCGACCGCGCGGCCGTCATCGGCCAGATCGCCAGCGGCAACGGCCCAGCGGCCGAGTTCGTGTGAGCAACTACTGGTATCGTCCTCGTCCCTCGTCCTCGTCCTTCGTCCTCGATTCCCTTGGCTTGGGTGGAGAAGAGTCGAGGACGAGGACGAGGGACGAGGACGATTGGGGAGCCAAGGCTGATGCAGGTTCGCAAGATAATGCGCACGGAGGTCATCACGGTCCAGGCCAGCGACCCGCTGGTTCGTGCGGCGGAGCTTACCACGTCCGAGCATATCCGCCATCTGCCGGTGCTCGACGGCGAGCGGCTGGTGGGCATCTTGAGCACCAAGGACATCCGCCACGCGACACCCTCGCCGCTGCTCGAGGGGAGCCAGGCGGAGTACCGCCGGGTGTTCCGCGACACGCCCGTGAGCCGCATCATGCGCTGCGCGCCCATCACGGTCGGCCCAGAGGCGAGCCTCGCGGAGGCGGCGGAGCTGATGGTGGAGAACAAGATCGGCGCCCTGCCCGTCGTGGACGGCGGCAGGCTCGTAGGCATCGTCTCCGAGATTGACCTCCTCAAGGCGTTCCTGGCCGTCCTCCGCGCCATTGAGTAGCGTCACACCGCGGCCCCCGCAAGCGAAACGTCTTATGTGGCCTTGAGCCCGAACCGAGGGGGATGATTGGATGGGTGGATGAATGGATGATAGTCTGACACCCATCCACCCATCCATTCATCCATTCATCCCCGCCCAACACGCGCGCAAGCCCCGGATCAGTGGACAAGAGGTGCCGGCGTGGGCATAATCCATGAGCTGCCCGAGCTGGTGGCGAACAAGATCGCCGCGGGCGAGGTGATCGAGCGCCCGGCCTCCGTGGTCAAGGAGCTGGTCGAGAACTCCATCGACGCCGGGGCGACCCGCGTGGAAATCCAGCTCGAAGAGGGCGGCAAGAAGCTGGTGCGCGCGACCGACGACGGGGCGGGGATGGACGCAGCCGACGCAGTGATGTGCTTCCGCCGCCACGCGACGAGCAAGCTGAAGACCTCGCGCGACCTGTTCTTCATCACGACGCTGGGCTTCCGCGGCGAGGCACTCCCCAGCATCGGCGCAGTGGCAAGGGTCCGAATGGCCACGCGCCAGCCCGGCGCCCCGTCGGGCACCGAGGTGGAGGTCATCGGCGGCAAGATGGGCGAGCCCAAGGCCGCCGGCGCGCCCCAGGGCACCACGGTGGAGGTCCGCAACCTCTTCTTCAACACCCCCGCGCGCCAGAAGTTCCTCCGCTCGCCACGCACAGAGCTCGGCCACGTGATGGACATGGTCACACGCATCGCGCTCCCGCACGAGAGCATCCACTTTGTGGTTTCGAATGACGGAAAGACGCTGCTGAACGCGCCGCCCGCGCCGGGCGCGGGGCTTGCGGGGCGCCGCGCGCGCATCGCGGCCTTCGTGGGCGCCGAGCTCGCGGGCGCGCTCCTGCCGGTCACCGGCGGCGACGGGCCGCTGGCGGTCGAGGGCCTCATCGCTCCCCCAGACCTCGCCCGCAGCTCCACCGCCATGCAATTCATCTTCCTCAACCGCCGCTACGTGCGCGACAAGGCGCTCTCCAGCGCCATACGCCAGGCCTACGAGGGGCTCCTCGCCCGCGGCCGCTTCCCCGCGCTCTTCCTCTTCCTCCAGATGGACCCGCGCGAGGCCGACTTCAACGTCCACCCGACCAAGATCGAGGTGCGGTTCCGCCAGGGGCGGCGCGTCTTCGCCGCAGTCCTCGGCGCCCTGCGTTCCGCCCTCGCCAAGGCCGACCTCGCCCCCGCCCTCCGCCCATCCGAACCAGTCCCCACCTCCTGGGACGACGCCCGCCGCTCTTCTCCTCTCACGCATCACGCATCACGCATCACGCCTCTCTCCTTCTCCGAACCCCCGGAACATCTCGAAGACGCCCGCACCCAGCCCCGCACCCTCCCCGCCCAGGCCGACCCGTTCGCCGCGGCCGGCGCGCGCCCGTCCTTCTTCCAGATTCACGACACCTACATCGTGGAGGAGACGCCAGAGGGCTTCCGCGTGACCGACCAGCACGCGCTCCACGAGCGCGTGCTCTACGAAGAGCTGCTCTCGCGGGCGGCGGGGGCGGGGGTGGAGTCGCAGCGCCTGCTCATGCCCGAGGTCGTGCCCCTCAACCCCGCCGAGGCCGCGCTCGCCGCCGCCGCCGTCGAGCCGCTCCGCGCGCTCGGCCTCGAAGCCGAGGAGTTCGGAGCGAACGCCCTGGCCGTCCACGCCATCCCGCGCCTCGCGCGCGACGCGGACGCCGCAGGCCTGGTCCACGGCCTCCTCGCCGAGCTGGCCGACCGGGGCGATGCCGAAGGGCCGCCTGGCATCGAGGGCCAGCGCCAACGCCTCGCGCGCGCCCTGGCGTGCAAGGCCGCCGTGAAGGCCGGCGACCGCCTCCGCGAGAGCGAGATCGAGGCACTCCTGGCCCGCCGCGCCGCCCTCGGCACGAAGGCCGAAACCTGCCCCCACGGCCGCCCCACCTCGCTCGTCTTCTCACTCCCCGACATGGAGCGTCAGTTCAAACGCAAGTGAACCAAAGGAGACCCCCGTGGGCAAGCTCGCAAAGCGCCTCATCCTGCTCGCCGTCCTCACGGCCATCGGCGTCGCCGCCGGCTTCGGCGTGCACTGGCTCCGGCCGGCCCGGGAGGACCCTGCGTCCGACGACACGATAGCCAAGGCCCTGGAGGTCCAGCGGCAGGCGGCGCCCGACCTCTTCGCCAAGAAGGGCCTGCCGAAGGGCGACGTCGTGGGCGCCCTGCGGGTGCTCGGCGAGCTCCGCGAGCTGGCGAAGGACTCGCCCGACGAGGCGGCCGGCCGCCTCCGCGCCTACATCGAGAAGGCGCCCGACAGCCCCGAGGCCTTCGAGGCACGCCTCATCCTCGCCGCAGTCCTCGCCAGGGGCGGCGACCCGGCCGGCGCACTCAAGCTCCTCGACGCCGTCGCCGCCGAGCCCGACGGCGGGCCGCGGGCCACCCGCGCCCGCATCGAGCGCGCCAAGCTCCAGGCCAGGGCCGACCCCGCCGCCGCGCGCAGAGACCTCCAGGCCATCCTTGCCAACGACGACTGCCAGCCCCAGCTCCAGAACCAGGCCCGCCTCGAACTCGGCCTCCTCGACACCGCGGCCGGCGATTTCCTCCAGGCCATCAAGACCCTCACCCCGCTCACCCAGCGCAACTACCCCGAACGGGCCGCCGCCCTCGATGCCATCCGCCAAGCCGTCGCAGGCCACGCCGCCAACCTCGTCAAGGCCGGCGACCCCGCCGCCCTCATTGCCTGGGCCAAAGACATGATTGACAAGTTCCCCGAGCTCGACGTCATGCGAAGCTCCCTGCGCTTCCACCAGGCGGCCGCGCTCCGCCAGATGGGGAGCCTGGCCGACGCGCGCCTCCTCGCCGAGCGCCTCCGCCGCGACGACCCCGCCCTCGACGCCGCCTGCCTCGCCGAACTCAAGCTCATCAACGAGGCCGAGGCCGCTGCGGGCATCCTCCGTGAACCCGCCGCCTTCCTCAAGGCTAAGGCCGAAGGCAAAGAGTCCCGCACCCACCTTGACGGCGACATCGCTGCCGACGCCGCCTGGACGAAGGCCCAGAGCCCCATCGTCCTCGCAGGCAAAGTCACTGTGAAGCCTGGCGTCACCCTCACCATCGAGCCAGCCTGCGTCGTCCAGTTCCTCCTCGGCGCGCGCCTCGTGGTTCAGGGCGCACTCATTGCCAAAGGGACCCAGGACGCCCCGATCCGCTTCACCAGCGCCGTCGAGAAGTCCCCCAGCCCCTTCGACGGCGAAGGCATCTTCTTCGCCGACTCCAGCGCCGACGACCGCTGCCTCCTCGAGCACTGCACCATCGAGTACCAGCGCGTGGGGGTGGCCTGCGCCGCATCCTCGCCCACCCTGCGCCGCTGCACCCTCGCCCGCAACGGCAACGCCGCCCTCCACGCCACCGACGGCGCCGAGCCGCGCATCGAAGACCTCTGCCGCTTCGAGGCCAACGACGCCCTCGGCATCCGGGCCGAAGCGTCCACCCTCGACATCCGCCGCTGCCTCGTCCTCAACAACGGCTCCGACGGCATCCGCCTCGCCGACAAGACAAAGGGCACCATCGAGGCCAACCGCATCGTCGGCAACGCCGGCCACGGCATCGCACTCGACAACTTCGCCTCCCCAACCATTCAAGGCAACGAGCTCGCCCGCAACCAGGGCTGCGGCATCCGCCTCAACCGCTTCTCACAGCCCGACATCCAGGGCAACATCATCCGCGACAACCGCGCCACAGGCATCCGATGCTCCCTCGACTCCGCCTCCACAATCGCCGGGAACCTCATCGAAGGCAACCGCGACCACCCCATCATCCTGGAGAAGAGCGACGGCACGATCAAGGGGAACACCATCGTGCGCAATGGCCCCTACGGCCTCAACTGCAAGCAGAGCGCCTCCCCCCAGATCGAGGACAACTGGATCGAGGGCAACGGCGGCTGCGGCATCCTCTGCGGCGAGGCCAGCACCCCAGTCATCACCCGGAACGCCATCCTCGGCCAGGGGAAAGCCATCAGCAACGGAAGCAGCAGCGCCATCCAGGCGAAGGACAACTACTTCGGCGACGCCGACGACGCGAAGATGGCCGAGCTGATCTTCGACAAGGCGGACGAGCAGACCCTCGGCGAGATCATCTGGCGTCCCCGCCTCGCCGCCCCTCCGCCCCGGCCCCCTCAGCCGGCCCCCGACCTGCCCCCGCCGCCCTGAGCTAAATAGTCTCTGTTGCGGAAAGTCCCGGAGCGGGAGGGCGACGCTCCCGCGGAGCCGCGCTTTGCCCCGGCGCGCGGCTCGGCAGGAGCCTCGCCCTCTCGTTACGACCGTTGCGCGGCTTTCCGCAACAGGAACTAACACTACAACGCTAAAAAAGGCCTAAAGTTTTCGAGGATTTCCCCGATTAAGTACTCCGGGGGGACTGTT
>VGYW01000134.1 GCA_016872875.1 Planctomycetota bacterium
TACAACTGCTCTGCGCTACACTGTGTCATTGCCAGGTCGTCCTTTCTCTTGGCTATAAGCCGTTGTTGCCACACGGATTATACCAGAAAGGCGACCTGGCACCCAGGGGAGTGGTGAGAAATGCGGGTTAACAATGTTTAATGTTACGTTAATCGCAGGTTAAGGTTGGCCGGGTATAATATAGATGGTTGGAAAAGGCCCTCGAAGGGCGACGGTCATCGGGTCGGTGGCCGGGAGAAAAGTCGGGCGAGCGCCCGGCTTTTCTCATGTATGGACGCGGAGGCCGTTCGGGCCGCCTGCTCCCCCAGGGGCCCGAACGGCTCCCCGCCCACTGTTGCGGGCACCTTATCCCCCACCCGCTGCGCGAAATCCCTCCCCGTCCACAACATTTGGTATTGACATCCGCCCCCTGCCCGGATAGAATCCGCGTCAGGCGAGCTCAATACCATTCCAGGAGGTCCCTCATGGGCCGCGTGGACATCATGATGACGGGCAGGAGGCGTTCGCGGTGGGGCTATGTGGTCTTCGCACTGGCCGTGTTCGGCCTACTCTGGCTGGCGCGCGGCGCCCTCTACCGCCGCACCCAGCCGCCCCCGCCAGCCAGCATCCCCGCCACGGTTGGGGATGCGGTCGAGAAGGCATACAACGGCTTGGGGGGCAGCTTCCGCGAGCGGGTGCCGCTGGCGGACTTCGCGGCCATGTTCCACAGGATGGCCGACCCCGACGCGAACGGCCAGCTCCCCGAAATCCGCCAGGCGAGCGTGACCGATGCCACGGGGCCTGAGCACCCCGTCGCGCGGTTCCGCGTGCAATATCCCAACGGCGCCGCCAAGGCCGAATACCACTTCGCACGCATAGACGGCCTCTGGCAGCTTCAGTCCTTCACGCGGGTCCCCAGCGAACTCGAAGGCCCGCTCAAGCGGGTCGGACCCCCTCACGCCGCGGAGGGCGGCAAGGGTGCTCCGCCGACCAAGGCCGTTGAGGGAGGCACCACCCAGCCCCCCGCGCCCGCCGGCGGACGGCCCGCGACCCCCTGCGACTACGTCATCCAACCGGGCGACACACTGGGTGGCATCTCCGCCCAGTTCTACGGCACCGCGCGCCACTGGCGGCGCATCCTGGAGGCCAACCCTGGCCTCACGGAGCGCAGCCTGCGGGTCGGCCGCAAGATCCGCATCCCCTCCAACCCCGAGCCCGCACCCCCTCGGGAGGACGCCACCGACGCGCCGAAGGCGGCGCCCTCCACTCCCTGATCCGCATAGCCCCCGCGCGCACTCGGGAACGCGACGCTTCCCCATCACGTGCGGCGGCCCGCCGGAGTGCGCTCGGGCTCGAGACCGCTCTGGCTTGACGCGGGCGATGGTATCGTGTATAACACCAACATGGCAATGCCTCACGTGGTCCTCGACACCAACGTGCTCGTGTCTGCGCTCCGTTCGCGCCGCGGGGCTTCGTTCCGCCTTCTCGAACTGCTGGACGAAGGAAGGTTCGGGATCGACGTCTCGGTGCCCCTGATGCTCGAGTATGAGCAAGAAGCCAGGAGCTTGGAGGGAACGACGCCTCTGACTCTTGCCGACATTGACGCGGTGCTCGACTACCTGTGTGCCGTGGCGCGCCGGTGGAAGGTCTTCTACCTGTGGCGCCCGTTCCTCAGGCACGCGAAGGACGACATGGTCCTGGAATTGGCGGTGGCGGCAGGTTCCGACGCCATCGTCACCCACAACAAGAGGGACTTCCCGGGCGTGGAGCAGTTCGGCCTGCGCGTCCTCAGCCCGAGGGAGTTTCTGGATGACCTAGGAGAGCTGCAATGAGCGCGCTCAGCATCCGACTGCCCGATTCGCTGCACCATCGCGCCCGCGAGTTGGCGCGGAGGGAGCGGGTTTCCATCAACCAGCTCGTGGCGTCGGCGGTGGGGGAGAAGATCGCCGCGCTCGATGCCGCCGACTACCTCGAGTCCCGCGCCGCCCGGGCCACCCGCGCCCGCTTCCGCCGCGCACTTGCCAGAGTCCC
The DNA here is from genome assembly GCA_016872875.1 of Planctomycetota bacterium. The sequence continues at coordinate 2,011 of VGYW01000134.1, forward strand.
TGATGCCGCCCCCGAGCCGAAAGACCAGAGGGACTCGGGGGCCCTTCGGGAGTAAGGTCTTTTCTCGTCCCCTCGCTCCCGCGTGGGGACGCAGCGTCCCGGACGCTCCGGCGTCCCTCAGCTCGGGCGGACAGGAAGGACGCAGTCCTTTCTCGTCCCCACGGTCCTCCGTGGGGACGGGGCGTCTTGGGCGCTCCGGCGGCCCCTTCGCTGGTCACGCGGGACAGAGAAGAGAGACGCGGGAGCGCCAAGGACATAGCATCCCAGCGGGGGACCGTCGGGACGAGGGTGGGGGTTACCGCCTCCACAGCCGAGAGCCTGCCCTGAGCGAAGCCGACGGGGCGGCTGTGCTACACGGCTCACACCCTCCACGGCCGCTCGCGCTGCTGGTTCTCGGCGAGGGCTTCAAGGGCGATGTTGGTGTCCTCGACGAGCTGGAAGTCGTACATGCCCACGCAGAGGAAGTCGGCGCCCCCCTTGAGGGCGTAGCGGAAGGCGTCGGCGGGGCGGATGGCGCCGGCGGCGAGGACCTTGAAGGCGATCCAGGGCTCGGGGCGCTCCTTCATGTAGGCAATCGTCTCGTCGGGCTTGTCGCACCAGAGGTTGTCGCATTCGTCCTTGCCGTCGCGGGCGGACCAGTAGCGGTGGTGGTGGAGGGTCTTCATCCAGAAGTCGGGCTTGAGGCCGGCCTCGACGCAGCCCTGGACGGTTGCGAGCTTGTGCCCGCCGATGCCCGCGGGCAGGCCGTTGGAGCGGATGAGCTCGAGGCCCTTGGCGAGCTGGTCGAACTGCTTGCGGAGGACCATGCCGTCGGCCATGCCGCCGTGGATGTAGCAGGCGGCGGCGCCGCCGTCAATCGAGGCCTTGATCCCCTCCTCGATGCTGCTCCCGCCGCAGTCGGAGATGAACTGTATCTTGCCGAGCTTGCGCCACCAGTATTCCTTGATGACCTCGCAGAGGCAGGGATTGGTGAGGAAGGCGTTGATGCCGCACTTCTCCGCGAGGGCGAAGGTCTCGAAGATTTTCCACTTGTGGTGGTACTGCTTCACCAGGGCGTCCACATAGAGCAGGTCGCGTGCGTGTGCCCAGCCGGCGATGTGGTTTCCGCCGAGGATGAGGCGGCTGAGCTCCAGCTTGCCCAGCTTGGTGTGGGGCACCTGGCCCTTGAGGTCCTTGAGCGTGCGGAAGTTGAAGCTCTTGATCGTGGCAGAGGTCACCGCATCCACCTTTGGCTGCTTCGGGACGCACGCGCCTGCGAGCGGCGCGCCGATGATCCCAGCGAGCGCGGCCCTGCGGCCGAGCCCCTTCTCACGCGAATCGGGCATTCCTGGCACTCCAATCTGGTTCCACCTGCTTCTTGCCTTCCGGCTCGTAGTGCGGCCTTCAGGCCGTCTCCCGGCGCGGGCATCGCCCCGGAGGGACGGGCTGAAGCCCGCACTACGAACATGAATTCCCCCATCACTCAATTCTAATCGGCCCGGTTGCGCACAGTCAAGCGGGATTGGGGCTTGACAGCGTATCGGGGGGTGGCTAGGGTATGGGCACTTCACTTGTGAGGAGAATGGCGTGTCCGAGGCCGACGGGCCGTGCGAGCACAGGTGGGTCACGACGCGCCTGTGGGTGATGTTCTTCCTACAGTGGGCCACGCAGGGGGTGTACGGGACGCTGCTCGGGCGCTGCTTGCTGGCGCCGGTGGAGGTCGGGGGGCTGGGGTTCACGCCCAACGAGGTCGGCCTGCTGTTTGGCCTTCCGGGCACCCTGGCGGCCCTGGTGTCGCCGCTGATCGGGGGCCAGCTCTCCGACCGCTACTTCCCGACCCAGCGGTTCCTCGGGACGCTTCAGCTCGTGCTCGGGGCGCTGCTGTGGGTGCTGCCGTCGCAGAAGCGCTTCGCTGTCTGGCTCGCGCTCCTCGTGGTGATCAGCCTGGCCTACGGCCCCACCGTGTCGCTGGCCAACGCCCTGGCCTTCGCCCACCTGCGCGACCCGAAGAAGCAGTTCGCCTGGGCGCGGCTCGGCGGCACCATCGGCTGGATCGTGGCCAACTGGGGCTTCCCCATGCTCTGGCTCCAAACGGACCTCCACCTGCGGTGGCTGCCCCCGTTCATAGTGGGCACGGAGGTTCCCAACGTGACCGCCCGCCTCCTCGACGCGGTGCGCGTGGGGGCCTGCCTCTCCGTCCTCTTCGGGCTCTACACCTTCACCCTGCCGCACACGCCCCCGAAGCGCCAGGGGGTGGACCCCCTGGCCTTCCGCAAGGCGTTCAAGCTCTTCCGCCACCGCTCCTTCCTCGTCCTCGCCATCGCCGGGCCGGTCATCGGCGCCATACACGGCATCTACTTCTGGTACACCTCGCAGTTCCTGTCCACGCTGGGCCTTCGGGACTCGGACATCCAGCCGGCGATGAGCACGGGACAGATCGCCGAGATCCTCTTCATGGTGGTGCTGCCCTGGCTCCTAAGGCGGCTGGGGTTCCGCTGGGTCATCGCGCTCGGCGTCTTCGCCTACGCCTTGCGGTTCGCAATCTTCGGGACCACGTGGCTCCCCGTAGGCGTCATCATCGCCAGCCAGGGCCTCCACGGCGTCTGCTTCGCCTGCTTCTACACCGCCACGTTCATCTACATTGACCGCCTTGCGGACGCGGACATCCGGGCCTCGGCCCAGAGCCTCATCAGCATCGTCTTCGGCCTCGCCCCGCTCCTGGGCGGCACGCTGTCCGCTCAGCTAGCCAAGGGCTTCACCAGGGCGGGTGTCCTCCAGTTCTCCCCATTCTGGTACAGCCTGGCCGCCATCGGGCTGCTCGCCACGCTCTTCGTCGCCACATTCTTCCGCGAGGACACGCCGTCAGGAGACAAGGCATGAGTGGACGCGAATCGTCGGCGCTCGCCGCCCTGCGGCGGCGGGCCGAGGCCGGGGAGGCGAGCGCGCAGTATGAGCTCGGCTGCTGCTACTACGAGGGACGCGGCGTCGCGCGCGACTACCCCGAAGCCCTCAAGTGGTACCGCAAGGCCGCCGCCCAGGGCCACAACAGCGGCCTGTGCGACGTCGGCTACTGCTACCGCAACGGCCACGGGGTGGAGCGAGACTACGCGGCGGCCATCCCCTACTACCAGCAGGCCGCGAACCAGGGCTGCCCCACCGGCGCCTACTGGCTCGCCTACGCCCACGAGCACGGCCAGGGCGTGCCCAAGGACGTCGGGAAGGCGGAGCACTGGTATCGTATCGCCCGCGGCCGCGGCGACGCCGACGCTGCGGCGGCGCTCGAACGGCTTGGCTAGCGCTCGCAGGCCCACTCCCTCGGGTCGAGTGCCGCCGCGGCGCGGATCAGCGCCGCCACCTCCGGCCACTCGGCATCCGCACGGCACCCAATCGGCACGAACCGCTTCGACACCCTCTTGCCCCGCAGCAGCCCGCGTGGGTCGGCCAGCCGCACCCCGTGGATGAACTCCAACCGCAGCTTGCCATGCTTCGCCACGATCTGGCACACCGCCCCCTTCACACGTCCACCCACTTGCGGGCGATGGTACGACAGCCCACCCCACAGCACCGACTCCTCCGCCTCTGGCGCCACCGCCCGCACCACCCGCCGCAACGCCAGCACCCGCTCCCGCACCCCCGGCCCCAGCCCTTCAATAAGCGCCCTCACGTCTTCTTCCGGCATCCAACGCCTCCTTATTCGGCTTCCCATTCCCCTGCCCCCATTCCCTTGCCAGGTTCTTGCCCACCTCGCGGCCGGACGATGGGCAAAGGAATGGGGGCAGGGGAATCAAGAGCGGATGCAGCGCCTGTCCTCCACTCCGTCAACCATGCCCTCCGCCCCCTCGCCGACCTCATCCGCAAACAGGCCCGCAGAAAGCGCCCCGCCGCCCGGCCCTGAGCAGCCAGCCGCCCCCCGGAATCACTGACGGCAAGAATGTAGAATGACGACCTGACACCAATGCCCACGCGCCTGAGCGGCCCGTTCCACATTCGGCTTCCCATTCCCCTGCCCCCATTCCCTTGCCAGGTTCTTGCCCACCTGGCGGACGCACGATGGGCAAAGGAATGGGGGCAAGGGAATCAAGAGAGCATGCAGCGCCAGTCCTCCATTTCGTCAACCACGCCCTTCGCCCCCTCGCCGACCTCATCCGCAAACAGGCCCGCAGAAAGCGCCCCGCCGCCCGGCCCTGACCCTGCCGCGCCGCCCCTAAGGTGCCCCCCTGAGCCTATCGTGTAGAATGTAGATCTGACCCCGGAGACCACCGGCCTCTAATGAAGACCTGGCCCCAGTGACCTGACAACACGAAAACCGACGGCTCTATCGCCCATCCATGCGGGATGCGTGTTACGGCAGGCCGAACGGCACGAGGCCCCAGGTAAGTACAACATGCCAAGGGGGCCGCCGCGTATCACGCGGAAGCCCGTCTCGGCAACGCCCCTTATGGTCCCTGTGACCCAGGCCGAGCCATCTGTCGGAGCTCCTGTGTAGTTGTCGTGCCAGAGGTCCTCGCACCATTCCCAGACGTTGCCGTGCATGTCGTGGAGACCCCACGCGTTGGGGTTCTTCTTGCCAACATCGTGCGTCTCGTAGGCGTCGATGCCGATCCAGGCGTACTCGCCAAGCTCGGCATCGCGATCGGCGAAGGTGACGTCTTGCATGAAGCCGTCGCTCCACTTGATATCGCCATCCCCGAAGCAGTACTCGGTGGTCGTACCAGCACGGCATGCATACTCCCACTCTGCCTCGGTGGGCAGTCTATAAGTGCGTTGCTCCATTTCAGAGAGCCTACCGCAGAACTGCTCCACAGCATAGCACCAGGCGATACCCACGACCGGCTTTCTCGCAGTTTCGAAGTCGATGCCTTTTCCCATCTCAATCACCACGCCGTCCTTGTCCACGGTGCCCACATGACCAGCGCTGTCAAAGGGCTTGAAGACCCGCTTGGCCTCAGCCTGGGTGACGGGGTAGACACCGATATAGAAGGGCTTGGCGATGGTCACCTCGTGGACCGGCCTTTCCCACTCGTAGCCCATGTTAGAACCCATCAGAAACCTGCCGGCGGGGATGAGTTTGAGTCTCATCCCTATGGAGTTCGTGATGACATCCGGCAACTGTTCACTCTCGAGGCCACCCATTAAGGCATCCTCCTTTCCGTACTTGTATTTCCGGTCACACCTTACTCAATTCGCGATGCCGGCGTCAATCGCGGACGCTCGTGGCGAGGGCACCGGAACGCGAGGTGAGGCGTCGCGTCTCCTCGGACATCCGGAGGAGGGAACGGAGCGCTTCGTTGACTGCGACCGAGTTGCGAAATGCTCTCGCTACGTCGGGGTCGAGGACCACGACGTTGGCACCTTCCTTCAGGAGGCGGCGGCAGTATTTGCCCCGGACGGCAGTCGAGTAGTCAAATTCGTACTCGGGCCGCATGTCGTCCGCTATCCTTCGGTTCCTAGCCTTCATGACGTTTCCTTTCACGAGGCGTCGCACGTCGCGCGCTGATCACCCGGACGGCTCCGCCTCGTTCGGTGTGGCATACAACAAGCAGCCTACCTTGTGCCGAATGCCCCACGGTTACGAAGCGTTCTTCGTCCTGCGAGTGGTCGGGGTCGCCAAAGGTGGCAGAAAATGGATCGTAGAAGACGGTGACGGCCTCATCGAACGAGACGCGATGCTTTGCGAGATTCGAGGCAGCCTTGTTCGCGTCCCACTCGAAGCGCACCACGCCGCCTCCGACCTCTGCCTGGCGTCCCTTGGGGTGATGCGGTTCCTCCGCTGCCAGACAGCAAGGAACAGCGCTCACCGCGCACAGCCATGCTAGCGGTTCACCCCGGCATTGTCAAGGGCGGCGCACTTGCAGCGGGCAGGGGACTCGGCTAGGATGGGGAACAATGAGTTGCATGGGTGCATGGATGGATGAATGGTTGGGTGTCGGGCAATCATGCAATCGCCCATTCCTCCATTCATCCCCTTTGAGAGAAGGAAGCACGACATGGCCGAGAGCATCGTGAAGCTCAGCCAGCATCTGTCGGTCTGGCGCGGGCATATCAATGTGGGGATCATCCGGGATGGGGAGAAGGCGCTGCTGGTGGAACTGGGGGATGGCTCGGTGCTGGCGGCGCTGAAGGAGATGGGCATCAAGGCGGTTGATACGGTGGTGCTGTCGCACCATCACCGGGACCAGGTGTGCGGGTTTGCGCTGCTCGACAAGGGCGTGCGAATCGGGGCGCCGGAGGCGGAGGTGCCGAATCTGGCGAAGGTGGATGCCTATTGGGCTGATAGGAAGAGCCGCTGGGGGCTGACCGATTTCCATCCATTCAGACATGTGCTGGCGGAGCCGATTCGGGTGGACAAGGCGTATAGGGATGGCGAATCGTTCGCGTGGGGGCCGGCGAAGATCGCGATGCTCGCGACGCCAGGCCACACGGACGGCTCGGCGAGCTATATCGTGGAGGTTGACGGCCTCCGCGCCGCGTTCGTGGGCGATGCCATCTACGACGAGGGACAGGTCTACGACATCCACAGCATGCAGAAGGGGGGCAAGTTCGTGGGCGACTACCACGGCTTCCTGGGCACGCGCGAGGCGCTCATCGCGGGGCTGAATCGCGTGAAGGAGGCGAAGCCGAGCATCCTTGTTCCGTCGCACGGCAACCTGATGCGCGACCCGGCGAAGGCGATTGGCCTGCTGGCGGAGCGGCTCGACCGGTGCTACGACAAATACGTCGCCATCTCGGCCCTCCGCTACTACTTCCCCAAGATGTTCGAGGCCTACGACGGCCGCCCGGGCCACATGCCCATCCGCAAGGGCAAGGAGGTGCCCGCCTGCCTCCGACACCTCGACACCACCTGGATGATCGTCTCGAAGGACAAGGCGGCGTTCGTGATTGACGTTTGCAGCCCCAACACGGCGAAGAACATCCAGAAGATGGTCGAGAAGGGCGACATCAGATGGGTCGAGGCCATCTGGATCACCCACTACCACTACGACCACATGGAGGGCATCCCCGACCTGGTGAAGGTCTACAACTGCCCGGTGATGACCGACAGCCACGTGGCCGACGTGGTGTCGAACCCGCTCGGCTGGCGGCTCACGTGCCTATCGCCAGTCCAGGTGAAGGTTGATCACCCGACGAAGGACGGCGAGACGTGGCAATGGCACGAGTTCAAGATGACCGCCTACCATTTCCCTGGCCAGACCCTCTACCACAGCGGGCTGCTCGTCGAGCAGGGCGACCTGCGGATGCTCTTCGTCGGCGACTCCTACACGATGTCGGGCATAGACGACTACTGCGCCCACAACCGCAACTGGCTGGGGAAGGGCCTCGGCTTCGACTATTGCCTCGAGCTCACCCGCAAGCTCAAGCCCACCCACATCTTCAACGAGCACGTGGACCCCGCCTTCGATTTCACGGGCGAAGAGATCGCCTTCATGAGGGCGAATCTGGCCGAGCGCGAGAAGCTCTTCGGCGAGCTCGTGCCCTGGGACCACGCGAACTACGGGATGGACGAGCAATGGTGCCGCTGCTTCCCCTACGAGCAGAAGTTCGGGGGCGGGCCGGGAATCCACCGCGGCGTCTTTTTCCGCGTCGTCTTCACCAATCACTCAGCGGAGGCGCGGGAGGCGTCGTGCCGCGCCGTGTTGCCCTCGGCGTGGGGCGGGGGGACCACCGACTGGTCGAAGGCCACAATCAAGCCCAAGGCGGATGGCGAGGTGAAGCTCTCGCTACGCGTGCCTGCCACAGCGAAGCCTGGGCGTTACATTGTGCCTGTGGATGTGCGCTATGGCACGTGGGACCTGCCACAGTTCACGGAGGCGATAGTGGTTGTTACATGAAGAACACGGACGGACACGGACAGACACGGACGGAAGACGAGGGGCTGATCCCGCGGCATGGCGGGTTCCGCAATCTCATGACGTTTCGGCTTGCAGAGCTGATCTATGATGTGACGGTTCGGTTCTGCGAGATGTTCATCAATCCCAGGAGCCGCACGTTCGATCAGATGGTGCAGGCAGCGCGGAGCGGGAGCCGGAACATCTCCGAGGGGAGCATGGATTCAGCCACATCGAAGAAGATGGAGATGAAGCTCACAGGCGTGGCCAGAGGCAGCCTGGAGGAGCTCCGCCTCGACTACCGGGCCTTTCTGCGGCAGCGCAGCTTGCCTGAGTTGGGGCCGAACCACCCGGTGCTCCAGCGCTTCAAGGCGCGGCGATGCGCTACACTCGATGAGTTCCGCGCTTGGGTGGCCGAAGAGGTGCGGCTGGCGAGGAAGAACACGGACGCACACGGACAGACACGGACGCAAGATGCTGCCCCGGAGGGTGTCCGTGTCAGTCCGTGTTTGTCCGTGTCGCTGCGCGATCTCCCCGCGATGCTCGTGGCTAACGGGGCGCTTTCTCTCCTGAACCTCTGCATTCATCACCTGGGCCGCCAGTTGGGGGCGCAGGCCGACGCCTTCGAGCGGCACGGCGGCTTCACGGAGCGGCTCTACCGGCGGCGCACTGCGCGTCGACAGGAACAAGGGGAGAGGTCGTGAAGGGGTTCCTCCTGAGGATGGCGGTGGCACAGGCCTCCAGCCTGTGGGAGGGCGGAGACGAGCGCTCATTCCTCCTCGTCAACATCCAGCTCTTCGAAGTCCTCTTTGCTCGCGCCGCAGTCGGGGCAGACCCATTCCTCGGGGAGGTCCTCGAAGGGGGTGCCGCGGGGCACGTCGTTCTCCGGGTCGCCGTCGTCGGGGTCGTAGATGTAGCCGCAGAGGGTGCAACGCCACTTCGTCATAGAGCCGCCTCCTTCTGGACGTGCCGCGCGCTGCGCGCCGCGCAATCAGGCTAGGGAATCACTTCGGCCCGGCCTACTCGCCGTGCGGCAAGACAATGAAGCGCACAACGGGCGAGTTGTCAATAGCTTTTTTGCGGTTCCGGGCGTTTTTTTTGCGAGCATAGAGACCAATGGCGTAAGTGCTTTAGGCCCAATGGCTTATGGCGACGCACATGGCGTGGGCGGCTGCGGGAGAGAAGACGATTCGAGGACGAGGACGAGGACGAGGACGAGGACGAACGACGGCGCAGATGAACACCCGCAAGGAAACTGGCGAATTTCGCTTGACAGTTCGCTCCGGGCTGCTATACTAGGGACATCCCCGCAGAGGCTTTCTCCCCGTCAAAGGACACGTGCAGCCGTGGACCTCTACAGCGCGCTCGGGCTCGCGCAGGAGCCGTTCTCCACGACGGCTGACCCCGCTTTCATGTATGCCTCGCAGGAGCACCGCGAGGCGCTCCTCCGCCTCCAGCTCTCGCTGCGGCAGCGCCGCGGCCTCAACGTCATCATCGGCGACATCGGCGTCGGCAAGACCACCCTCTGCCGAAAGCTCTACGACGAAATCGCCCGCGAGGAGGGCTACGTCATCCGCGTCGTGGACGACCCTTCCTTCCGCTCTGAGTTCCAGTTCATGGCCTACCTCCTCCACGCCTTCGGGGTGCCGCGCCAGGGGCGGTCCGGCTACGACTTCAAGGAGTGCTTCCGCAACTTCCTCCTCGAGCTGGTCGAGAAGGGCCAGACCCCCATCCTCCTCATTGACGAGGGGCAGATCCTCCCGCCGCCCATCCTGGAAATGATCCGCATGTTCCTGAACTTCGAGACCGACAAGTTCAAGCTCCTCCAGCTCGTCATCTTCGCGCAGATCGAGCTCCTCGAACGCCTGCGGGCGCGGCGGAACTTCCTCGACCGCATCGCCCTCCGCTACATCCTCAACCCGCTCCAGGAGCACGAGGTGGCGGACATGATCAACTACCGCCTCACGGTCGCCGGCTACCAGGGCGAGAAGCAGTTGTTCACCGAGGACGCCATCCACGCCATCTACGAGGCCACGGGCGGCCTCCCGAGGCCCATCACCATGCTCTGCCACAACGCCCTCGAACACATCGTCCTCAACGAGCGCGACATCGTGGACCGCGAGGTCGTGGACCACTGCGTCGAGCGCGAGGCCGTGTTTGCCGCGGTGCCCGCGTGAGGCCGCGGTTGCCCGCTCGATTCGCTCGATTCGCTCGATTCGATTGGCCCACAGGAGAACCCCATGCAAGCCAAGTCCGCCGTCGCCGCCTCCGACCGCGAGCTGACCGCAATGGAGCGCCTGCTGAGCCTGAACCGCCGCGCGCCCGGCCTGCCGCCGCGCCTGGCCGAGGCCGAGGTCCGGCAGCTCGCCCTCGCCCAACTCCGCCCAAACCCCCTCCAGCCGCGCAAGGCGCTCGACGAGGAGGCCCTCGCCGAACTCGTCGAGTCCATCCGCGCGCGTGGCGTCATACAGCCCCTCCTCGTCCGCCCAGTGCCCGACGAGCCGGAGGCCTTCGAGGTCGTCGTCGGCGAGCGGCGCTACTCCGCGGCGGGCCGCGCTGGGCTTCAGACCCTCCCCTGCATCATCCGCAAGCTCGACGACCGCGAGGCCTTCCTCCTCTCCGTGGCCGAAAACGTCGCCCGCGAGGACCTCAATCCACTCGATGAAGCGGCCGCCTACCGCCGCATCCTCGACGACGGCTACGCCGCCAACCAGGGCGAGATCGCCGCCCTCGTCGGCGTCCACCGCACCCGCGTCAACCACAAGCTCCGCCTCCTCAACCTCGACCCGCGGGTCCAGGAGCACGTCCGCACCCAGCCCCCCTCCGCCGTGTCGCTCACCCACCTCGAGGAGCTCGCCCGGCTCCAGCCTGGGGACGCCCAGCACGCCCTCTACCTTGCCGCCGTCGAGCGCGGCATGTCCACCCGCGAGCTGCGGACGCGCGTGGACGCCCTCCTGCGCCCGCCCACCCAGGCCCCTGGCGTGTCGCGGAGCATCATGGCCTTCGACCACGGCGTCCGCATCGGCATCTACCCCACCAAGTACACCATCCGCATCCCCCGCGCCCGCAACGAGCCGGTCGGCCTCCCCCGCATCATCGCCGACCTCGAGCGCCTCCTCCCCGAGCTCAGGGCCCGCCTCAACGCCTGAGCCGGCCACCCCAAAGATGGCGGCAGACCCGCAGTCCCGAAGGGGCGGGAGCCGTTACCCGGCGCAGCGCATCAACCGCTCCTTGAAGTTCCACGCCTCTCTGCTATATTACACAGCGACCCACTTCACCGTTTGAGAGGGGCTGCCAGATGAGACCGCTTCGCCTCGTGTCGGTCGCGCTCGGTTTCCTTGCGACAGGCTCCTGGGCGCTCGCCGCCCAGAAGCCCAGGCTGGCCATCGGCGAGTTCACGGCACGCAAGCTCGCCCCGCCACCGAAGATTGACGGGAAGATCGAGCCGGGCGAATGGGACAAGGCGTTCACGACCTCCGGCATGATCGCCCCCTTCGAGCACGAGCTTCAGACCGCCGAGACCACGATGGCCCTCGGCTACGACGAGCGGTGCTTCTACTTCCTGTTCAACTGCCGCCGGACCGATGCCGAATGGTATCTGAGGAAGGCAGTGCGGGAGAATGACGACTACGACTACGGCGACCCGTCGGTCGAGATATGGGTCACGCCGCCAACCCTCGTGCCCGAAACCTATCAGAACATCATCAACACCTTCCCCGCGGTCCTCGACCAGAAGATGATCCCCACCCGCGGCTACGTGGCCCAGGGCTGGAAGGGCAATTGGACCACCGCCGTGGCCGAGAGCGAGACGCACTACGTCCTCGAGGCCAGCATCCCGATCAAGGACTTTGGCTTCGAGGGCGTGGATGCGGGCGGCGTGTCCCCACGCCGCGGTACGCGGGATGAGACATCCCGCCCACAATCGCGGGACGGGGACGTCCCGCCCACAACTCCGCCCACAGCCTGGCGGTTCCTCATGTGCCGCACGGCGCATGGCGCCAAGCCGCGGGCGCAGGCATCGTGGTCAGTCACCCAGGCGTTCAGCGAAATCCCCCAGCACCCGCGGGTCCACCTCGTGGACGACTCGGCCGTGGTGCAGCTCTTCAACGTCACGAGCGTGTTCACAGGGAACTACCGATTCCCGATCACGATCGTGGCGCCCGACAAAGCAAAGGCCGAGGTCGCCGTCGAGCTGCGCTGGCACAAGGAGCCAACCTTTGCCGACGGCGACAAGGTCGAGAAGCAGACATTCACCCTCAACGCCGGCGAGCGCAAGGCATTCGAGTTCGCCGGCGCTGTCCCGCCCGAGGCGATGAACGCCAAGAAGGCGGGCCACTTCACCATCACAGCAACGCAGATTGTGGGTGGCGTGTCCCCACGCCGCGATACGCGGGATGAGACATCCCGCCCACAGCCGCGGGACGGGGACGTCCCGCCCACAAAGAAGGACACCGTCATCTTCCGCCAGAGCTTCCCCTTCGTCGTGGATGGCTGGGCGCCCAGCCCCAAGCCCGTGCGGCCCGAGAAGGCGGAGGTAAAGGAACTCGACTTCCGCGCCATGTACGGCCCGGAATCCAATGTGATGATCGTTCGCGCCGACATCATTGACCTGCCCGGCCGGGCCAAGGTTGCGGGGGGAGGCATTCGCCTCCTCGATCCCGCGCAGAACAACAAGGAGCTGATGGCCTTCCCCATGCAGCCCTTCCGCCACTGCTACTCCTCGACCCACTTCGCACTCGACAAGCTCCGCATCCCCGTGGCCGACTGGCCCCGCATTGACCAAGTGAAGGCCGAGAACGCCCGCATCGAGGAGCAGAACCGCAAGCTGGAGAAAGAGGGGAAGAAGCCGGCCGAACTCAAGCCCCTGCCCACGCCCGAGCCGCTCAAGCTGCTCGTCGAGCTGACGGTGAAGGATGCCGAGGGCAAGCCGCTCAAGGCCGAGACGAAGGAGGTGGGCCTCCTCCGCCACAAGTTCGAGTGGTCCGACAACTCGGTGGGCATCACCGACAAGGTGATCCCGCCCTGGACGCCGATGACCTGGAAGGACGGCGCCGTGGGCGTCTGGAACCGCTCGCTGCACATGAACGGCCTGGGTCTGCTGAAGCAGGCTGTTCATTCCGGAGTTGGCCAACTCCGGAATGGACCGAGCGCCGCCCGGCCACTCGAGCGGGGTGGCGGTCCCGGAGTTGGCCAACTCCGGAATATGCGGCTCGTGGCGGTCAGCGGCGGCAAGGCAGTGGAAGTCATGCCTTCGGCGCCGAGCCTTGTCCGCCACGTGGATGCCCAGGTGGACACCACAGGCACGGGCGAAGGGGGCGGCATCAAGGTCGAGGCGAAGACCCGCGTGGAGTTCGACGGCTTCACGATCAACGAATGGACCCTCAGCGGCAAGGCGGAGAAGCTCACGCTCGAAATCGTTTTCCCAGAAGAGGAGGCCACGCACTTCTGCACCACGGCGGGCGGCTGGGCGGCGACCCACGACGTCACGCCTGCCTACTGGTCGAGCCAGCAGACCGGCTCGGGCATGCTGCTGGGCGACTTCGTGCCCTACATCTGGCTCACCAACTCCGACCGCGCCTTCATCTGGGTCGCCGACAACGACAAGGGCTGGGGCACGGAGACCGACCGCTCGCACCCCACCCAGGAGATCATCCGCAAGGATGGCACTGTGACCCTCCGCATCCACTTCGTCGAGGTGCCGACCGACTTCAAGCAGCCGACGACCATCAAGTGGGCCTACCAGACTTTCCCCTCGCGCCCCCTGCCCCCCGGCTGGCGCTCGATCATCTGCGCGAACCGCAAAGGCGACCTGCTCGGCGCACGCAACACCTACTTCTGGTTCGACAGCCAGGCCGACTGGGCGGTGCTCTGGCCCTATTACTCCTCCCCCTATCCCTGGAGCCTCGAGAAGTCGAAGAAGGCATACGACCAAATCCCCGTCCGCACCGACCACCGGCCGATGGTCGGCTCCATCGCCCACGCCATCGCACGCTACCGCGACTACGCGGGACACGAGTTCCCCGGCTACGTGGTGGACTGGGGCGAGACGCCGGGCGACTTCTCGAACGGCAACACCACGCAAGGCAAGGGGCCGAACGACTTCCGCGTGTGGCACTACCAGAAGTGGGTGCGCGACGCCGGCTTCCGCGGCCTCTACGTGGACGAGAATTACCTGGGGGTTGACAAGAACTTCCTCACGGGCGGCGCATACTTCAAGGACGCGGGGCAGGGACGCCCCGCCCACGATGGGCCGGCACGGCTCCAGCCCGGCTACTCGTATCTCGGCGAGCGCGAGTACTTCAAGCGCCTGAAGGTCATGTTCCACGAGAACGGGGTGCCCGCCCCCAACCTGTGGCAGCACATCTCGTCGGGCGCCGCCTACCACGCCTGGCTTGGCGACATCTTCTTCGAGGGCGAAAACGTCGAGCCGACCGACCTCAACGCCGATTACTTTGAGGTGCTGCCCGCGGGCCGCCTGCGGGCCATCGGCTCGGCCAAGTGCGCCGGCGGCGTGATGACGATGATGTGCCAATCGTCCCGCCACGCCACGGTCCACGAGCCCAAGCACACCCACCAGTTCGTCGGCTGGGTGATGGCCCACGACGTGCTCCCCGAGCAGGTGCCCTTCTACAGCGTCCTCGCCCAGGAGGCCCTGCTCTACGAGGACAATGTCGAGTTCTTCGGCTACTGGAAGAAGGGCTGCCCGGTTGCCGCGAAGACGCCCGACTGTATCGCATCCGCCCACAAGGCCCGCAAGCGGGCCATCGTGTGGGTCGTCAACACCGCGCGCAAGGATCAGACGGTGGACGTGTCGGTGGACTTCGGCGGCCTGGGCCTCTCCCACCGCAGCACCGTGGCGCTGAACGCCGAGACGGGCGAAGCGATTGAGCTGACCCGCCGGGGCTTCAGCGTGCCCGTCCTCCGGCGCGACTTCGTGGCTGTTCACCTCATCGAGCGGCAACTGCTCAAGGGCGACGAGAGCTTCTACGCTTCCTTCGACCGCGAGTTCGTAGTGCGGCCTTCAGGCCGTATCCTGGAGGCGGACGAGGCGCTCGGCTGCTCGATGTTCGAGCCGACCGATGCCCCGCTCACCCAGGGCATCAAGGGCCAGGCCTTGAGCGTGGGGCGCGATGGGGTCCGCCTGTGGCCGCGGCTCCACCTCACCGACGCCGAGGGCCGCATCGCCTTCCAGGCCCGCCTCACGGGCAAGCCGGGCCTCATCCTCTCCACCACGCCCAGACAAGGGCGCAGCCCTGTGGGCGGGGCCTCCGTGCCCCGCGATTCCGCCCTCGCCATCTCCCTCGACAAGGATGGCCTCGCCTTCGAGCGCCTTGAATCCAGACAGGGCGCCAAGGACGGCCAGCGCATGACCGCCCCGGCCCCGGGCGAAGGCTGGCACCTCTTCGGCCTCGCCTGGAAGGGCGGCAAGGCGACGCTCTCGGTGGACGGCAAGCGCGTCGGCGCCCTCGACATCCAGGGCCTCAACATCGGCGGCGGCACGGGCGTCGCCCTCACCGAGGCCGGCAAGTTCCTCTTCGGCGGCCGCGGCGAGGCCGTGTCCGCCATTGACGAGCTCCGCTGCTTCCGACCCCTACGGTAGCGCGGGTTGGCCCTGGACGGGTAGCTCCCGCGATCGCCTCCTCACTTGCACGTGGGCGACGGCAGTCGCCTGGCGATCTCGAGCAGCCGCTTCTGCCCCTCGGGCGAGAGGCCCAGGCTCGCCAGCTCCGCCGCGAGCTGCGCCGCGCTGCCGCTCCCGCTCACGTAGGCGTTCACCCGCGCCACGGCGGTGGAGGCCACGAAGTCCACCTCACGCGGGTAGATGGCCCTGAACTCCCGCAGCAGCTCGCGCTGGCCCCGCAGGTGGTACTTCTGGTGGTAGTCCTCGGCGGGCCAGAAGGTGCCCGCCGGCACGATCTCGGTGTGGAGCTTCGCCTTCCGCCGCTCCTCCTCGCGCGCCTTCGAGGCCACGGCCAGCCGCTTCTGCTCCTCGTCGTGATAGAAGACCAGCGAGGCGTACTGGCGGCTCGGCGCACGCCGCTCCGGACTGTGGCTCGCCCAGAACGCATCGAGGAGCCTCTCGTAGGGAATCCGTTTGGGGTCGAAGACGACCTCGATGGACTCCGTGTGGTCGCCGAGGCTCTGATACGTGGGGTTGGCCTTTCTCCCGCCCGCGTAGCCCACGCGGGTCCGCACGACGCCCTTCAGACTCCCGAACTGGGAGTCAGGCGTCCAGAATCACCCCGTTGCGAACGTGGCGGTCTGGGTGGCGGCCGGCGCCTCGGCGTCAATCGCCGGCACCCGGCGCCCGCCCGAAGCGTCCCCCGCCGCGGTTCGCTCGGCCGCTGCCGCGCAACTCACGGCAGCCGCCAACAGACAGGTCAGCGCCGCGCACACGCCCATCCCTGCCATCGCATGCAATTCGGTAACACTCATCGGGACTTCTCCTATGGCCTTATCTCCTGCCATCTACATTATACCGTTCCTCCTGCCGTGGCGAAAGGGGCGTGTGACCCACGCCGCCGCGCACTGTGTTGCTGCCGTGCTTGACGGGCCGGGGCGAAGCGCGTAGGATTCATCCCCAGGAATCGTGCGTTCGCGCCACAATGCTGGAGAGCACCATGGGGTTGAGCGAGGGTTTGCGCCATGCGCGGTGGGCGGTCGCCGCGCTGACCGTGGCTTTGGGGTGGGGCGCCGAGCCGCCGCCTAAGGAGCCGGAGAAGCTCGCCACAAAGGTCCGAAAAGAGGAGACTGTAGCAACATTACAGAGTTTTCTTCTTGACTTTCGCCTGGCAATCGGCGATGATGCCAGAGGGGAGAGTTCCTCTGGAGGAACGTCGCCGTGCCGAAGCCTGGTGAGTACGTCGCCGACGT
>VGYW01000135.1 GCA_016872875.1 Planctomycetota bacterium
TGCGACGGCCTAACCCGCATTTCTCACCAGCGGCTGGTGAGAAATGCGGGAACCACCAAACCACAAGCACCAAGCGCCAAACAAGCCCCAAACTCCAATCCTCAATGGTCCAAGCGGAGACTACGTGGTGTTGCCCGCGACCCTGGGGGCTTGCTTTGGTCATTGAGCATTCCGGGCTTGGAGATTGTTTGGTGCTTGGCGTTTGGCTCTTGGGATTTCCCGCATTTCGTGAGAAATGCGGGCTAAAGGCCGCACTACGAACGAAGAAGCCCTCCCGCCGCCACCCGTAACTGAGGCATCACCGCGCCGGTGCCATTTGACTTGGCTCCCTGTCGCGGCCTATACTTGCTATCCTGATGGACATGCAAACGCGGTGTGTCTAAGTGCACCGCCCCGCAGATAGAGGCCCAGAACCGCGGTCCCGAAGGGACAGCAGTGGGTTGCCGGCGGCTTCAGCCGCCGGATCGGGGCGCACCAAGGGCCAAGTCCCGAAGGCACGGCAGCGCCCCGCGACAAGGCGGTCCGCCCCCTTCTGCCGTCTCTTCGGGACTTCTCTAGTTCCAGCGCCCCAGTCCGGCGGCTGAAGCCGCCGGCAACCTACTGTGCTCCCTTTGGGAGCAAGAGACTGAGGAGCCAACGATGGTGACCGTCATGCGCGCCGTGGCGCTATCATTTCTCCTTGCGTCGGCCGCTCTCGCCGACAGCTTCACGATCCGCTGCGACTGGTTCGACCGCGGGAACGTGGATACGGAGCGGGTGGCGAGGCCGTATTCCGACAAGTACCCCTGCATCGTCAACGGCGGCGTGGTGCCGAACCAGGCGGAATACGACATCGAGTTCCCCGCCGCGGGCGACTACACGATCTCCGGGCTATACGCCGCGGCCTCCTCGCGGCCCGTGGACATCTTGCTCGACGGCAAGGTGCTGGCACGCGGCTTCAGGAGCGTCACAGGCGGCTGGATGACCAGCGGCGCGAGATGGGAGAAGCAGTGCTCCGCCACCATCTCCCAGGGCAAGCACACGCTCAAGCTCCTCTGCGCCGTCGAGTGCATGCCCCACATCTGCGCCCTGCGCTTCGAGACCGACGCCGCGTTCCCGAAGGACTGGCGCCTC
Organism: Planctomycetota bacterium; assembly: GCA_016872875.1. The sequence continues at coordinate 1,114 of VGYW01000135.1, forward strand.
GCCCGCCGCGTGCCCAAGTCCCCCGCCGCGCGGCCCCAGCCGCAGAAGGGCACGCTGGCCGACCGCGAGGGCTTCCTGGGCTTCTACCCCTACAACCCGCCCGACGCCTACGACTACCTCCAGCCCTACGACCCCATCCCGCTGCCCAACCCCCGCGCACATCGCGTCCTCGAATACGTGCTCCTCGGCAAAGAGGTCAAGGCGGAGATCATCGGGAAGGACGCCCCGCCGAGCGCCGGTCCCGCCAGGCCCGGCGCCGAAGACCCCGCCCGCAACGAACTCCTCCAGGCCAGCCCGCTCCCGTCCGACGTGGCGACCGACTGGGTGGCCAACCTCACGGTGGCGGTGGACGCCAAGCGTGAGGAGCGTGACACACTCCCCCTCTCGCCCCCGTACCTCCGCAAGATGCTGGAGCACACGGCGAGGCTGATTGGCGACTTCCGCGCGATGCCGGCCAAGCCCGGCGACTTCCTCGCCTCCGAGCGCGACGAGGCCGCAAAGCTCCTCGCCGCGCTTGACAAACTGGTGCCCGCGCCGGAAGCGGCACCCTCACCCCAGCCCTCTCCCCAAGGGAGAGGGAGCGAGGCAGCACCCTCACCCCAGCCCTCTCCCCAAGGGAGAGGGAGCGGAGCAGCACCCTCACCCCGCCCTCTCCCAGAGGGAGAGGGAGAGAAGGCGAAGTGGGAGCGCTTCTACGCTCTCTACCTCCAGGCGTTCAGGCTCAAGCATCGCGTGGCGCTCTCCAACCCGCTGATTGACTTCGACAAGCTCGTCGTGGCCAAGCGCCTCACGACCAACACCTCGCACATCTACACCATCTACTACGACGGAAGCGACCGCTACAAGGCGGGGAGCGGCATCTTCGTCCTCAGCCCCGTCAGGCCCGACGGCAGGCTCACCTGCCTGACGGGCGAGCTGAAGCCCGACGGCATCTACCGCGACCCCGACGTTTCGTGGGACGGCTCGCGTGTGCTCTTCTCCTACAAGGCCGACCGGCCGACCGCCACGCTCATCTACGAGGTCGGCACCGACGGCACGGGCCTCCGACAGCTCACCAAGGGCCTCTACGACGACGTTGACCCCTGCTACCTGCCCGACGGCCGCATCGCCTTCATCTCCACACGCACCGAGCGCGTGACCCTCTGCCACAACGCCTTCACCGTCTCAAACCTCCACACGATGAACGCCGACGGGAGCGACATCCGCTGCATCTCGACCAACACCATCCACGACTTCACGCCGAGCGTGCTCCACGACGGCCAGCTCGCCGTGAGCCAGTGGCGCTACGTGGACCGCCACGTGGGCAACAACCAGAGCCTCTGGCGCTGCAACCCCGACGGCACGCGGACGGTGCACGTGTCGGGCGAGCATTTCGGCCCTGTGACGTTCTGGGGCGCGCGAGCGGTGCCGGGCTCGCAGCTCATCGCCTGCATCCTCGGGCCGCACATGCCCTACGCCGTCGGCCCGGTCGCCATCGTTGACCCCGCCTACACCCACTCCAGCCCCGCCGTCTTCACCAACCTCACGCCCGAAGTCCCGCCCCCCAGCCACGCGACCTACCAGCGGAAGGAAGCGGGCTTCTACGCCGATGTCTTCCCACTCTCCGAGAGCTACTTCCTCGTCTCCTACTGCTACGGCCCCGACCAGCAACACCCGACCGGCTATGGCATCTACCTGCTGGACAAGTGGAACAACCGCGATCTCATCTACCGCGACCCCGAGCTTTCGACGTTCGAGGCTTTCCCGCTCAAGCCGCGGCCGCGGCCCGGCCTCGTCGCGCCCCGCGAGCAGGGCGTCGCAGCCGTCCCTAGCCACAACGACCCCGCCAAGAGCGAATGGGGCACCTTCTTCTGCCTCAACGTCTACGAGGGCCTCACGGGCGTCCAGCCAGGCGAGGTCAAGTGGCTCCGCGTCCTCGAAGAGGTGCCCAAGCCTGTCTCCTCGCACACGCAGGGCTACGGCCTCCAGAACCCGGCCATCAGTTTCAGCGGCCAGTTCGCCCTCAAGCGGCTCTGGGGCGTCGTGCCCGTCGAGGCCGATGGCTCGATCCACTTCAAGGCCCCCGCCAACCGCATGCTCTACTTCTCCGCCCTCGACGCGAACATGATGGAGGTCCAGCGAATGAGGACCTTCACCACCGTGGCCCCAGGCGAGACCTATGGCTGCATCGGCTGCCACGAGCGCAAGACCAATTCCCCGCCCACCGCCTTCCCGACCGCCCTTCATCGCCCGCCCTCCGAAATCGCCCCCCCAAAGTGGGCAGGCATCCACGGGCCAGACTTCTACAAGACCGCCCAGCCCGTACTCGACAAGCATTGCGTCAAGTGCCACAGCGGCCCGCAGCCAAAGGGCGGAGTTGACCTCTCGCCCGACTTCACCCCCATCTTCAACGTCGCCTACGAAACCCTCTGCTCCAAGCGCCTCGTCAGCTACGTTGACCTCCACCACGTCTCCACCCTCATCACCCGCCCGCCGAAGTACTACGGCTCGCACGCCAGCAAGATGATGAAAGCCGTCCTCACCACCCACAAGGACCGCGTGAGCCTTTCGCAGGAGGACCTCGAGCGCCTTGCCACGTGGATAGACAGCAACGCCCCCTACTACGGCACCTACGTGTATGACCGGCCTGGCACCACGGGCGGTCGCGACATCTTCGCCAAGGGCAAAGGCGTCCTCGACGACGTCCACAAGCGCCGCTGCGCCTCCTGCCACGGCACCGCCGCGACTGCGACCGTCCTCCGCATGCGCCTGCCCGCCGAGTCCACCCGCGCCCTCCTCGCCCCCCTGGCCAAGGCCGCCGGCGGCGACGACACCTGTAGGGCGGGCACAGCCCTCGGGGGCCTCGGGCCAGGCTCTGCACGCGGAGCCGCGAAGGGGGCCGCCAAGGCCGACGAACTCACCGGCCAGCCCCTCCCCGTCTTCGCCTCCAAGGCCGACCCCGACTACCAGAAGCTCCTGGCCGTCTACGCCGACATTGCGGCCAACCCCCGCGTCGACATGCTCCCCGAGCGTCCGCCCCTCAGCGACCCCGCCTGCCGCTACGTCTATCGCCCCGGCGTCGTCCGCGATGCGCCCAGATGATGCGTGATACGTGACGCCTGAGAAGAGAGGAAGCGGTTTGTCTCGCTCCCGGGCAGTGCGTGTGAGCGATGGCAATTCTGTTACAGCTTGTAACATAATTCGTGAGGCCGCTCGCAGGGCAATTTCCGCGCGGGCTGCGCGGAGATTGGGGCGAGTGTGGAGAGGAGGCTGAAGGCATGCCAGACCGGAGGCGGAGAGCACTCCTACCAGCCAAGCGCCGGGGCGCTCTGGCAACTGTCCAACAGGCTGTTGGACAATTGCCCCCCGGCTACCGTCAGTTCGTCGAGAGTCTGAAGGCGCGGATTCGCTCCGCTCAGGTCAAGGCCGCGCTCGCCGCGAACGAGGAGTTGATCCGTCTCTACTGGGACGTGGGCAAAGCCATCGTCGAGCGCCAGCGAACCGCGGGTTGGGGCAAGGCAGTGGTCGAGCGGCTGGCGGCAGACATCCAGGCCGCCTTCCCCGGCATCGCCGGGTTCTCGCCGCGGAACATCTGGCGGATGCGCTCCTTCTATCTTGCATGGACCGAGGGGGTCCGAATTCTGCCACAACCTGTGGCAGAATTGGACGGTGAGAGCCTGCCCGATGCGGTGGCGGGCCTTCCCTGGGGGCACAGTGTCCAACTGCTGGACAAGCTCAATGATCCAGGGCTCCGCTTGTGGTACGCCCAGAAGGCCCGGGAGCACGGCTGGAGCCGCGCGGTGCTCGTGCACCAGATCGAGACAGGGCTCCACGAGCGGCAGGGAAAAGCGGTCACCAACTTCCGCCGGACACTGCCCCCGCCGCAGTCGGACCTGGCGCAGCAGGCGCTCAAGGACCCCTACGTTTTCGACTTCCTGGCGCTCTCGGAGGACGCCGCCGAACGCGACCTGCACCGTTCGCTAGTTGAGGATCTTCGCAAGTTCCTTCTGGAGCTCGGGGTCGGCTTCGCCTTCGTCGGCAGCCAGCACCACCTCGAAGTCGAGGGCGACGACTTCTACCTCGACCTCCTCTTCTACCATCTCGGGCTGCGCTGCTTCGTCGTCGTTGACCTCAAGACCGAGGCATTCAAGCCCGAGTTCGCCGGCAAGATGAACTTCTATCTCTCCGCGGTTGACGCTCAACTCAGGCACGAGGATGACAACCCGAGCATCGGGTTGATCCTGTGCAAGACCCGCAAGAAGCTCATCGCGGAATACGCGCTCCGCAACACCGTCACACCCATCGGCGTCAGCCAATACAAGCTCACCCGCTCCATCCCCGCCGAGCTGCGGTCAAGCCTCCCAAGCATCGCGCAGCTCGAGAAGGAGCTAAGCCGGTGACCCGTGATGCGTGACGCGTGAAAAGCGAAAACTACGCTGGCGGCCCGCCCTTTCTTCTCTTGTCACGCGTTACGCGTCACGCGTCGCGAGGCCGCTGTCTGACCCCCAACACCGCTTGAGGACCACCCCTTGCCCCGCGAAGAACTGGTTGCCGAGATCAAGGCCCTCGCCACTCGCCACGACCAGGCGGCATGCACCTTGATCGCGGTGCACTCCTTCGCGTCCGCCGCCGAGGCGATCTGCCTGGCCATCGAGACGCTTGCCGGCTACTACGCGGGGAGCGGCGGCCGCACGCCCCCGAAGGCCAGCTTCCTGGCCTTCTGCCGCCGATACCTGCCCGACCTCGGCCGCACCGATACCGGCGCCCTCACCCTCTCTGCCCCTCGCCCCTCGTCCCTCGCCCCTCGTCCCACCTCATGCGCCGAGGCCCTCTACGCCGCCTTTCGCGGCGGGCTGTTCCACGATGGCGAGCGGGCGAGCGGCATCCGCTGCGTGGACGACGAGGGGCGCTGGATGTTGAGCTTCGAGGCCGACGGCTCGGCCCGCCTCAACGTGATCCCTTTCCATGCCCAGTTCGAGCGGGGCCTGAACGCCTACGTCCGCGACCTGGCGCGCGACGCATCCCTGGCGGCCCGCGCCGCCCGCCGCTCCGCGCTCCTGGCAAAGCCCACCTTTGTCACGCCACGTAGTCTCGGATGAGCTTGACGTTTTCGGGGGGCGTCTCGTACGGCAGGGCGCCGGTGCCGAGGAGGCAGTTGGGGCGCGTGGCGGCCAGCGCGAGGATGCGGTCTACCTCGCGGAGGATCGTGGCGCGGGCGCCGTGGGCCACCGTGTGGGGGTCGAGGTTGATGCGGACCTTCACGTGCGGGTGGGCGGCCGAGCGGGCGACGAAGGCGGCCTGGTCGGTCTCGGCGGGGCAGATGACGTAGCCGGTGCCGGTGGCCAGGATGTCGCCCAGGATCGGCTCGGTGTCGCCGCCGATGACGCAGGGGACCGGGTGGCCGAGGACGGACGCGGCGGCGGCCATCGCGCGCTTGAGGGCGGGAAGCTCGACCTCATGGAACTGCCTCGGGGAGAGGAGTGGGGGCGCGGCGGCGGATTCGAAGAAAGCGACATCGAGGCCCGCCGCGGCCACGGCCTGGCAGAAGGCGCTCTGGTTCTCGGCGAGCCAGAGGAGGAATGCGCGCGTGGCATCGGGGCGGAGCGCCACGTCTTCGAGCAGCCCCGTGATCCCGCGCAGGCTGACGGCGATGGAGAAGGGGCCGCTGACCGGGATGCGCACGTCGGCCCCGGGCAGCTCGCCCTTGAGCCGCCGCCCGACCCCGATGACCATCGGGATGCGCCCATGGCGCCGCGGGTCGAAGGGCCTCAGGCGGCGGGCCTCGTCGAGCGACCCCACGAGCGGCTCGGGGATGGCGGGGATGCCATCGCCGCCCGGCGCCACGACGCGTCCGCCGTAAGACTCGGCTTCGAGGTTGTAGATGTCAATGCCCACGACGACGGGCGAGTGGCGGTATTCGCGCCAGGCGGCCCTGTGGGCGGCGAAGAGCAGCCCCGCGTCGCGCGAGACCTCCCACGGCGTGCGGCCAATCAGCCGCGCCGCGTGCTCGTAGACGGAAGGAGAGAAAGGAATCTTCACGCCATCATGCATGCCCGGCGCAGGCCCTCCGCGCAAGTCTGCTCTTCTTCAATCGTCCTCGTCCCTCGTCCCTCGTCCTCGACTCTTCTTCCCCCACGACAGGGGGGATCGAGGACGAGGACGAGGACGAGGACGATAGGAACCTTTGCCATTCTTGACTCGCCCGGACCCGAATGGTATACATGAGGGTGCAGAAAGCGAGGAGTAGCTGATGCTTCGGGTCGTCATGCTGATGGCTTGGCTCGCGGTCGCCGTGGGCGCGGGAGAGACGGCTGCCCCGGCCGCCCCGGCGCGCCGGGCGGTTCACATCCCGCTCCAGGGCCGCCTGGACATGTTCGCGGTGGAGTCGTTCCACAAGAAGCTCTCGGAGGGGCTGCGGGGCGGTCCGCCCGACTTCGTGGTGGTGGAGCTCCAGACCGAGGCGGCGGGGGCGGCCACCGCGCTGGAGGTGGCGAACGCCCTCGCGCGGCTCCACGAGCGCGGGATCGAGACTGCGGCGCTGATTCGCGAGCCCGGCTCGGCCTCGGACACCCTGGTGGCCCTCGCGTGCGGCAAGCTCTTCGCCACGGACAAGGCGCGGCTGGTGCCGCTCGCGCCCACGGCCTTCAAGCCGCCCGCGACCGACGACGAGCAGAAGAAGCTCGCCGACGCGATGGCGGCATTCACCGCGCAGCGCCTCCGGCTGCGCGCCTTGTACCAGGCGATGGTGGACCCCGCGCTGGAGGTCTACATGGTGCTCTTCGAGAGCCGCGAGGACCAGCCGGCCTTCTACCAGGGGGACGCCTACCGCAAGCTACAGCCAGGCTCGTTCATCCGCAGCGAGCGGGTGGCCGCGCCCAATCTCCCGCCCAAGCTCGGGGCGGATGATCTCAAGCGCCTCGGGCTCTCCGGCGGCACCGTGAAGGGCGTCGAAGGGGCCGCCGTGAGCCTGGGCGTGGCGCTCCCTGAGCTTGTGACCCTGAAACCGAAGGCCGCGCCGAGTGAGGCCAAGCCCGCCGCCAAGGGCGCGGAGCCGCGCCCGGAGGCCCGCGCCAAGCCCGGGAAGGGGCGCAGGGTGGTCTTCATCCCCCTCGACGGCATGGTGGGCGACGGCATGCTCTACTCGGTGCGGCGGCGGGTGGCCACGGCGCGGGGGCTGGACGCCGCGCTCGTGGTCTTCGAGATGAACACCAAGGGCGGCGCGCTCTTCCCAGGGCTCGACATCGCGGACTTCATCTGGGAGCTCAGGAACGAGCTGCCCACCGTGGCCTGGGTGAACCGCGAGGCGATCTCGGCCGGCACCCTCATCGCCATCGCCTGCTCCGAAATCGTCATGCAGGAAAGCTCCCTCCTGGGCGACGCCGCGGTCGTTGACGGCAGCACCGGCAAGATGTTTGAGTCCGAGAAGATCGACTCCTACCTCCGCCCGCGCTTCAAGAACTTCTGCAAGGACAAGTACCCTGGCGCGCTCATCGAGGCCATGATCACGGTGGGCACCGAGGTCTACGAGCTGGAAACCCTCGACGGCAAGCGCGAGTATTTCACCGACAACGACTACCAGAACCTCCTGCACTCGCCGGAGAAGCTGGAGCGCTACAAGAACCCCAGGACGCCCCAGAAGGTGGTCCCGAAGGGCAAGCTCCTGACGATGGACGAGGGCCAGGCGAAGCACTTCGGGTTTTCGAGCGAGACGGTCAAGTCGCCGCAAGAATTGCTCGACTTCTACGGCCTGGGCGGCCGCGAGACAGTGACGCTCCATTGGACCTGGTCGGAGCGGCTGGTGCGGTGGCTCGACTTGGCGGGGCCGTTCCTGCTCACCCTCGGGCTGCTGGCGATCATGCTGGAGTTCAAGATGGGCGGCTCGGGCGTCTTCGCGCTCATCGGCCTCGCGCTCATCGCGGTCTTCTTCCTCGGCAAGTACGCCGCCGGCCTCGCCGAGGTGTGGGAGATACTCCTCTTCCTCGTGGGGCTGACGCTCCTGGCGGTGGACATCTTCGTGACGCCTGGGTTCGGCATGCTGGGCATCCCTGGGCTGCTGATGATGCTCGTGAGCATCGTGCTGTCGCTCCAGAGCTTCACCCTGCCGAGCACGCCGGGCGAGATGGTGGACTTCCGCTGGAGCATCGCCCAGGTGGGCATGGTGGCCGTCGCCGTCTTCGTTGCCGCGCTGTTGCTGGGCCGCTACTTGCAACGTGCCCCGTACCTGGGTAAGATGATACTCGCGGCCCCGCCGCCCTCGACCGCGCCCACGGTGACGTCGGAGGCTGTGCTGCCCCCGCCTTCGGAGGCGGAGGGGCGGCAGGAGCTTGTGGGCCGCCGCGGCAAGGCCGTCAGCACCCTGCGGCCCGCGGGCCGCGCGGAGTTCGATGGCGAGCCGCTCGACGTGGTTACAGAGGGCGACCTCATCGAGCCCGGCGAGCAGGTCGAGGTTGCCGAGGTCCACGGCAACCGCATCGTCGTGCGTCGGGTACGTTGAGAGGGGGTTGTGAAGGGACCACACGGACGGACACGGACAGGCACAGACGCTTGGGCGACGCCCATATGCGCGCGTCTGTGATCGTCCGTGTATGTCCGTGGTTGTTCGCTGCCCGCTCTGATGCGTGGCGCGGCGCGCTCCGAGGTGGAGACGGCCGATGTCCTGGGAATACGCGATCCTCCTGTTCGTCCTCGGCGTGCTCCTGGCGGTCATGGAGCTCTTCGTCCCGTCGTTCGGGACGTTGTCGGTGGGAGCCATCGTGTGCTTCGCGGTGAGCATCTGGGGGGTGTACGACCCGGAGCGGCCGGCCGCGGCGATAGCGATGGGCATCCTGGCGCCCGCCGTGGCCATCGCGATTATCTGCTTCGGGCTGAAGGTCGTGCCGCGCACCTCGTGGGGACGCGGCCTGGTGCTCCGCCCCCCGCAGGAGGAGGGGACGCAGGAGAGGCCGACGGTGAGCGAGACGGCCGCGCTCAGCCCCGAGGGTGGGACCGCGGAGCGCGAGCTGGCGCCCCTGGTGGGCAAGGAGGGGGTGGCCCAGAGCGAGCTGCGGCCCGCGGGCGTGGCGCTCATCGGGGGGAAGCGTGTGGACGTTGTGGCGGATGGCGCGCTCATTCCCCCGGGCACGCGCGTCCGCGTCGTCGCCGTCGAAGGAAACCGCGTCGTCGTCCGAAAGGTCCAGGTCTGAACTCTTCAGCCCACACTCGCGTTCCTCGCGCGTGGGGCAGAGGATGAATGGATGGGCGGATGTATGGATGAATGAAAGAAGAGCCCGGTCAGGATTCTCTCATTCATCCAATCATCCATTCATCCAATCATCCCCTCTGGTTGCGGCCAGCGGCCGCCTTGAGAAGAAGGAGGAGTGAACGCGATGATGTGGCTACCCAATCTCGTGCAGCTTGCGGCGGGCGCCATGCGGACGGACCGGCCCGACCTCATCGAGCAGGCCGAGGGGCTGGGGCTGCTCTGGATCCCCATCGGCATCGGCATCCTGGTCCTCCTCGTCCTCCTCGCCGTGATCATCAGCTTCTTCAACCTCTGGATACAGGCGTTCGCGGCCAACGCGCGCGTGAGCTTCATCGAGCTGATCGGCATGAAGTTCCGGCGCGTGAACTCGGCGCTCGTCGTCGAGCAGCGCATCACCGCGATGCAGGCCGGCATTGACATCCCCGTCCGCGCCCTCGAGGCCCACTACCTGGCCCTCGGCGGCCGCGGCATCGGTGAGAAATACGTCCCCATCGTCGTCCGCTCCCTCATCACCGCGCACAAGGCGGGGCTGAGGATCGAGTCGCGCGACCTCGAGGCCTTCCAGCTCGCCAACGGCGACGTCGCGGTGGTCGTCAACGCCCTCGTCGCCGCACACAAGGCGGGCCTGGAGGTGACCCTCGGCCAGCTCCAGGCCCACTACCTGGCCAGGGGCCGGGTCGAGAAGGTCGTCAACGCCCTCATCGCGGCCAAGCGTGCCGGCATCCCGCTCGACTTCCAGCGCGCCGCGGCCATCGACCTCGCGGGGCGCGACGTCGAGGAGGCCGTGGCGACGTCCGTCAACCCCAAGGTCATTGACTGCCCCAGGCCCGTCCCCGGCAAGGACACCGTGGCCGGCGTCGCCAAGGACGGCATCGAGGTCAAGGCCAAGGCCCGCGTCACCGTCCGCGCCTGCATAGACCGCCTCATAGGCGGCGCCACCGAGGAGACCATCATCGCGCGCGTGGGCGAGGGCATCGTCACAACCATCGGCTCCTCAGGCTCACACAAGGAGGTCCTCGAAAACCCAGACCGCATCTCCAAAGTCGTCCTCGAGAAGGGCCTCGACGCGGGAACCGCCTTCGAGATCCTCTCGATAGACATCGCGGACGTGGACATCGGCCAGAACATCGGCGCCCGCCTTCAGACCGACCAGGCCGAGGCCGACAAGAAGGTTGCCCAGGCCAAGGCCGAGGAGCGCAAGGCCCTGGCCCTGGCCCTGGAGCAGGAGATGAAGGCCCGCACCCAGGAGATGCGCGCCGAGGTCGTCAAGGCCGAAGCCGAAATCCCACTCGCCATCGCCGAATCGTTCCGCAGCGGCAACCTCGGCATCATGGACTACTACCGCCTGCGCAACATCCAGGCCGACACCACCATGCGCCAGGCCATCGGCGGCACGCCTGAGGCCGGCACACAAGGCGGACCGGGCGGACAAATGTAAGACACGAAAATCCGAAATCCCAAATCCGAAATCCGAAGGAATACCAAAGCACAAAGCACCACTCTCCCAAACCCCGAACCAGAGAAACCAGTTCTCGTCCCGACGGTCCTCCGTCGGGACGGACGGTTTTGGACGCTCCGCGTCCTCGTCTCTGGCTTCTTGGCGCGGGCGACCATGCAAGATGGACGCCGGAGCGTCCGAGACAGCGCGTCCCCACGCAGGAGCGTGGGGACGAGGGTCTCCGCAGACGGCGAACCAGGGAACCTGACACAACGGCTTGCTCCTGTCTCAGGCATTTGGGTCTTGGGATTCCGGGTTTCCTTCCGATTTCGTGTTTCGGATTTGGAGCTTCCCGTGGAAAAGGTCCTCATCTGGCTCGTCCTGCTCTTTTTCTTCTTCGTCCTGCCCAGCATCCTCCAAGCGCTGGCCAAGAAGCGCGCCCAGCAGGCCCAGCGCGCCGAGCGCCCCGAGGAGGGCGAGGAGCCAGCCGAGGAGGACCAGGCCTACGCCGCGGAACCCAGCGACATCGAGCGCTACCTCGAGAGCATCGGGGTGAAGATCGAGCGCCGCCCCGCCCCGCCCCCGCCGCCACCTCCGCGCCAGCCGGAGCCGCCCGTGCTCCGGCCCGTGGAGCCGGAGCGCTACCGCCCGCCCGCCAGGCCCGAGCCGGTCCAGGTGCGTCTCATCGTGGCCGAGGAGGAGCCTCCCCCGCCGCCGTCCGTCGAGCCGCCCGCCGCAGAGCCGGCGTTCGAGCAACCGCTCGCGGTCCAGGAGGCGCGCGTCGCCCCGGCCCCTCCGCCGGCCGAGGCGCCGGCCCCCGCCTTCGCCGCCCTTGCGGCGCGCCCAACCCTCGCCGACCTGCGCCGCGGCATCGTCCTCTCCGAAATCCTCCGCAGGCCCGACCTCCAGCGCCTCCCCTGCGACCGAACCCTGAGCTTCGGAGACGACTGACCCAACGCGGCGCAGACCGCGACCAGGAGCAGACGAACGATCCAATCCTCAATACCCAACACCCAATACTCAATGTCCAAGTGAGGCCGGACGGCGCCAAAAGGGTTCTCTTGCTTGGTGATTGAGTATTGAGTATTGAGTATTGGATATTGGGCTTCCGATGCGGACGCTCCTCCTCCTCCCCATCGGCCTCCTCGTCCTGCTCTCCGTTGCCGTGCAGGGCATCTACCTGGCAGGCCCGGCCGAGCGGGGCCTGCCGCTCGACGACGGCTGGATTCACGCCACCTACGCCCGCAACCTGGCCCGCCACGGCCAGCTCTGCCTGAACCCCGGCGAGCCGAGCACGGGCACGACCAGCTTCCTCTGGACCGCCCTCCTCGCGGCGGGCCACCTCGCCCTCCGCAGCCCGACCCTTCCGCCGATCATCCTCGGTGTCGCGCTCCAGGCCTGCCTCCTCGCCTGCTTCTGCCTGCTCGCGCGCGACGCCATTGGGAACCCTCGCTACGCCCTGGCCGCAGCAGCCTCGGCCGCAGTCCTGGGCAACCTGGTGTGGACCAGCCTCTCAGGCATGGAGACCACACTGTTCCTCACTCTCGGCCTGGCGGCCCTCCTAGCATATCAGCGCCAGCGCCCTCTCTGGGCTGGCGCCTTCGCCGGCTTCCTCGTCCTCACGCGGCCCGAGGGCCTGGCCCTCCCGCTTATCCTCGCCGTGCGCGAGGCTTTGCGTGGGCGGGGCCTCTGTGCCCCGCGTGGGTGGCGGCGCTGGCTCGCACTCTTCGGACCCGTCGCCGCAGCCGCAGGCGTCTACCTCGCCCTCAACCTCGCGATCACTGGCCAACTGCTCACGTCCACCTTCGCCGGGCGCCGCTGGCTCGCGGGCCAGCCCGAGCGGCTCCAGCTCGGCCCGCTCGCGCTCCTCAGCCAGCTCGGCGGCCTGCTGGCCTCGTGGGCGCACTACCTGCACCGCTGGGTCTTCGGCGGCGTGCTCCTCAAGTGGCTGGGCGTGCCTGGCGCCGACGCCGCGGCCATCGTGATCGGCGCAGCGTTGGTCCTCGCCGCTCTGTGGGCGGGGCCTCTGCGCCCCGCGTCCCCGGCCCCGCGCCTCCTCCTCTGGTGGGCCGCCGCACACAACGCCGCATACGCCGTCCTCCTTCCCGTCCACGGCCACGCGGGGCGCTACCAGGCGGTGAACTTCCTCCTCCTCGCGCTCCTGGTCCCCGCGTGCGCCGCGCGGCTTGGGCGGACGCGCGGCGCAGCGCGGCGGCTCGCACTGCCCCTCCTCGCCCTCTGGCTCGCACTCGCCGCCGGCAGCGGCGCACTCTGGCGCAACATCTACCGCGACTGCGTTGACCACATCAACGGCGTCCACGCCGCCTGCGGCCGCTGGCTCGCGGGGAACCTGCCGCGCGACGCGGTGGTCGCCACCTACGACCTGGGGGGGATCAGCTACCTGGCCGAGCGGCGCGTCCTGGACCTTGGCGGGCTGGCCGACCCCGAGGCCGCCCGCTGCCTCTTCGCCGGGGATTGCGTGCCTTACCTGCGGAGCAAGGGTGCCACCCACCTCGCCATGGTCCAGCACACCGATAGCGACCTGCGGCTCGCCGAGCGACTCGGGCTCGCCCCCTGGGTGCCTGGCCGCCCGCGCCTGGTCCCTCTGCGCGCCTGGCGTCTGCCGCCCGAGCGCTACCCCCTGCACCACGCCGCCACCTCCAACGCCGCGCCCGCCATCATCCTCTACCGTCTCGCGTGGGAAGGCGTACCTGTGAGCCCCCCACCTTGATTCTTGGCCAGTCGTCCTCGTCCTCGTCCCTCGTCCTCGACTCTTCTCCCCCTAAGCGAAGGGAATCGAGGACGAAGGACGAGGACGAGGGACGAGGACGATTGAAGAGGCTGAAACGCATCTCGCGCTTGACAAGCCGTCCGCGGAGGCTATAATTAACAATGCGCCGCGGGGTGGAGAAGTGGTATCTCGTCAGGCTCATAACCTGAAGACCGCTGGTTCGAATCCAGCCCCCGCTACCAAACCGAGGCTGTTGCGCTGAGCAGCGGCCTCTTGCATGTTCTCGCCTAACGTCCCCGCCACTGACGACTTGCGCTCGTTTCCCCTGCTGTCCCTATCGCATCGCGTTGGGCCGTCTTGCGCCGCCGGGCGAGGTGGAACCCTCGGCGGCTGCGCGCGTCCAAGAGAGAGGGGCGCGAGCGCGCCGCTCCCTGGCGATCTTGGCGACCCGAGGCGGCTCCCAACGGAGGCGAAGCTATGAAGGCTAAGGGACTTGTGCTGTGCGGGCTCACGGCAGCGGGCGTCATCGCCGTTGCACTGGCAGTCCTGGTCCAGGCAGCGGAGCCCGACCCTGCGGCGTTGCTGAAGCAGGCGGACGATCAGTTCGAGAAGAAGAACTACAAGGACGCCGCCGATGCCTACGAGGGCTTGCTCAAGGCGGCCCCCAGGCACGAGAAGTGGCGCCACGCCAGCGAACGCATCATCTTGTGCAAGCTGCGCTTGCAGCTTTTCGACGAGGCCCTGGATGCCGCCGAGGCCCACGTGAAGCGCTGCGCCGCAAGCCCCTATGAGGCCCGCGCCGAACGCCTCGCAGGCAACCTCTACATGCTCATCCCCCACTGGGGCACGCGGGCGGGGGGCAAGTTCCACCGCGGCCAGTGGAAGCAGGGCATCCAGGTGCGCTCCTTCCAGCACGACAAGAAGCTGGCCGTCGCCCACATGGAACGCGCCCGCGAACTCTATGCCAAGTACGACGCCGATGCCCCCGCCCTGGCCGCCCTCCCCGAAAAGGAGCGCGCCGCCTGGCACAACGAGCGAGTCGAGTGCCTCTTCGACCTCGCCAGCCTCTGCTCCCGCTTCGGAATCTACGAAAACCAGTATTTCTTCTGGTACTCCTTCTGGGGCGAGAGGGACGACTTCATCGCCGAGACGGCCGGCGAGCAGGACTTCGAGGAGTACCACAGCTTCTGGCAGCGCGAGCGCAAGCGGCCCATCGGCCTGCGCATCGGCCCCGACGGCTCGCCCATTTTCCCCGCCGCAGCCAAAGCCTACGCCAAGGACCTCTCCGACGACCAGAAGATCCTCACCCTCCTCGCCGAGGCCCGCGAGCTGGACACGACGAAGGAGAAGAAGTACACCGGCCTGAGCTACTACCGCCAGGCCATGCTCGCCCGCACGCAGTTCGGCATGGACCGCTTGAACAACTATGCCGGCATCTACTACTGGAGCGGCCGCTACCCGCTCCAGGAAGAGCTCAAGGCATTCAACCCGTGGGAGCTGAAGGACAACGAGGCCCTCGTCCTCGCCGGCGGCACCATCCGCAAAGTCGTGCTCCCGAACCAGTTCGACGTCCTCGCCCTTCTGCGGGTCGTGAAGGGCGACTACAAGGACTGCGGTCTCGCCGACGAGGCGCAATACGCCCTCGCCGCCTACCACCAGAGCCGCCAGCAGTATCTCACCGCCATCGCGGAGTACGAGAAGCTCAAGGGCGAGATGCCCAAGAGCGACCGCGCGGGCCACGCCGATAGCCAGATCGCCCGCATCCGGGCGGGCCAGGTGCACATCAGCCAGACGGGTGTGCAACTGCCCGGCGAGCCGGCCGGCCTTCAGCTCAGCTACCGCAACACGAAAAAGGTCTGGTTCGTCGCCCGGCAGATAGACCTCGCCGGCTTCCTCAGCGACATCCGCGACCAGGCCTGCGACCCCGACAAGGGGATGAAGGACTTCTACTCGCTCCAGTACTGGCACCAGTACTTCGTCCACGGCTACAACCACGATAGCTACGCCATGCAGTGCGCGGCGAAGCGCATCGGCGGCGAGGTGGCCCGCTGGAGCGATGAGGTGAAGGACGACGGCACCCACCGCTTCGCCCAGGCCACCCTCACCACGCCGCTGAAGGACCGCGGGGCATATCTCGTCTATGCCTGCCTCGGCGAGCCGCCGGCCGACGACGCGAAGAAGACGGGCCGCGACGCCCTCGCCCTCGGCGCCAGCCGAGCCGTCTACGTCCTCACCGACCTCGCCTTTGTCGAGAAGAAGGTCAAGCAGGGCAGCCTCTACTTCATCGCCGACGCCCGCTCGGGCGCCCCAGTGCCCGAGGCGAAGATCAACATCGTCGAAACCTGGACAACCTGGGACGACCGGGGCCGCAAGAGCACCCACCACAAGGCCGTCCACAACCTGACCACCGACGCCCAGGGCGTGGCCGTGCTCAGCCAGACCTCGGGCCGCGGCCAACTCCACGTCTTCGTGAAGGCGGGCCAGGACCGCCTGGCGTGGAGCGGCATGACCTATTGGAGCCAGTACCACCCCTCTCGCATGCGCGACGGCCTCTTCGCCTACTGCATCACCGACCGCCCCGTCTACCGCCCCGAGCAGACCGTCCGCTACAAGGTCTGGGTCCGCCGCATGAACAATGGCGTCTACGAGAACCGGCCCGGCCAGCAAGCCAGCATCATCGTCTACGATCCCCGCGGCAACAAGGTCCACGAGGTCACGAAGCAGACCGATCAGTTCGGCGGCCTCGACGGCGATTTCGCCCTCGCCTCCGAGCCGCCCCTGGGCGTCTACCGTATTGACATCCACGCCCTCGGCCACACCAACCGCCAGAGCTTCCGAGTCGAGGAGTACAAGAAGCCCGAGTTCGAGGTCACGGTCGAGCCCGGCAAGACCCACACCAAGCTCGGCGACAAGGTGCCCGCCCTCATCAAGGCCACCTACTTCTTCGGCGGACCCGTCACCGACGCTACGGTGAAGTACAAGGTCTTCCGCGAGGAGTACACCCACAGCTACTACTTCCCGGGTGAGTGGGACTGGCTTTACGGCTACGGCTACGGCTGGGTGTGGTATGAATCGCCCTGGTTCCCCTGGTGGGGCCGGTGCCGCTGGACCTGTTGGTCGCCGCCCCACTGGTGGTGGAGCGGCTACGGCATCCAGCCGCCCAACCCCGTCCGCGAGCTGGTCATGCAAGGCGAGTCGGCCATCGGCAAGGATGGCACGCTGAAGGTGGAGATTGACACCGCCGCGGCCAAGCGCGACCACCCCGACCGCGACCACCGCTACGTCGTCCAGGCCGAGGTCCGGGACGCCTCCCGCCGCGTCATCACGGGCGAGGGGGCGGTCAAAGTAACCCGCCAGGCCTTCTACGCCTTCGTCCAGCCCGACGGCGGCTACTACACGCCGGGGCAGGAGATGGTCATCCGCATCCGATGCCTCACGCCCGACAACCAGCCCGTCAAGACCGAGGGACTGGTCACTGTGTCCAACGTCGTCTTCGGCGGCCCCGACAATGCGCGCATCGAGGAGACCGAGCTGAAGCGCTGGACAGCCTCGACCGATGAGCGCGGCATGCTCGACTTCCGCCTGCGCCACGAGAAGAGCGGCCAGCTCAAGATCAAGTTCGAGGCGCCCGACGCCTGGGGCGGCGTGGTCGAGGGCTTCGGCCTCGTGTGGGTCTGCGGCCGCGACTTCGATGGCAAGCTTTACCGCTTCAACAACCTGGAACTCATCACCGACAAGCGGAGCTATCAGCCCGGCGAGACCGCTCACGTGATGATCAACACCGCACACCGCAACAGCTACGTCCTCTATAGCGACGACGTGGACAGCAACCATCTCCTCTCGTGGAAGCTCCTCCACCTGCCGAACAAGCACACGGTGGTGGACATCCCGGTCACGCGGGAGCATCAGCCGGACTTCTACATCGAGGCCCTCACCGTGGCAGGCACGCGGGTCCACCAGCAGTCGCGCCGCCTCTGCGTCCCGCCCGAAGGCGGCATCATCAAGGTCGCCGTGGCCGCCGACAAGCCGCAGTACAAGCCCGGCGAAAAGGCGAACGTGAAGGTGACGGGAGGCGGTTGCGATGTGGAGAGTTGAGGAGGATGCCGGGAAGCAGTGACGAGGGGTAAACGGGGGGCCGACGGCAGCCTTTTTTGAGACG
>VGYW01000136.1 GCA_016872875.1 Planctomycetota bacterium
CAGGCCAGTGGCCTCGGCGAGGCGGCGGAGCCAGCTCTGGCCGGCTTCGGGCGTTCGGGGAAAATCCTTGCCGCCGCCAATGGGCATCGCCTCAGTGCTCACCTTGCGGGGCATGCCGAAATAGCCCAGCAGCTTGTCCATCGCCTGCTCGCCGAAGGCGCGGAAGGGGGTCCACTTGCCGCCGACCATCGAGAAGATGGGGAACGGGACGGCGTCGGTGGACGGGGCGACGTGGCAGTGGTGGGTGCGGCTCATCTGGCCGGTCGTGGCGGCGTCGCTCGCGCGCAGCGGGCGCACGCCCGAGAAGGTGCTGGCTATCTGCGAGCGGTCAACGCGGATGCCGGGGAAGAGGTGGGCGAGGCAGCCGAGCATGTAGTCAATCTCGCCCTCGTCGCAAACGGCTGTGTCAGGGTCATCAATCCGGATATCGGTCGAGCCGAGCAGCGTCTTGCCCAGCCAGGGCATGGCCAGCACCGCGCGGCCCTCCGGGGTCTCGTAGAAGAGCATCTCGCCATCGAGCGCGCGGAACAGCCCGGGGTTCTCGACGACCAGGTGGCCCCCCTTGGTGCCCGCGATCAGCTTCGATTCGCGGCCCAGGCGATGGTTCGCGGCGTCAATCCACGCGCCGGCCGCGTTCACGACGGCCTTGGGCCGGACAGAGAAGTCCTGGCCCGTCAGCTCGTCGCGCAGCGTGACCGAACCGCCCGATGCGTCTTGTAGCGAGACGTAGTTCAGCGCCCGTGCGCCCTCGCAGGCGGCCTCGGCGTCCAGGATCACCTCCAGGCACAGGCGCTCGGGGTAGGAAATCCAGGCGTCGTAGTAGGTGGCCGTCATGATCGTGCTGGGGTGCAGCCCCGGCCTGCGTCTGAATGCCTCTGCCCGCGACGAGAAGTGGTGCTTGGGCATCTGGCGGTTGTGACGGGCGTAGCGGTCGTAGAGCATGAGGCCGAGCTTGACCATCCACGCCCCGCGCCGCCTGGCCCGCTTCCCCGCGCCGAGGTGGAGCGCCTTGCGGATGACGCCCCACAGGCCATCGAGCCGCGACTGGAGCGGGATCGTCGTCGGCAGCGGAAAGACGCAGTGCGGGCAGTTCTGGAGGAGCAGGTTCCGCTCGTGGACTCCCTCGCGCACGAGGGCGTAGTCGCCCTGTTCCAGGTAGCGCAGCCCGGCGTGGATCATGCGTGACGGCGCAGCCGTGGCCCCGCACCCGAAGTCGCCCTTGTCAATCAGCAGCGCGTCGAAGCCATTCAGCGCCAACTCGCGGAACACCGCGGCCCCGTTGATCCCCGCCCCCACTACCAGCACCGCGACCTCCCCCTTCGCGCGCAGCCGCTCGATCACTTCCTGTCGCGACTTCGTTGGCGCGCCGATGGTGAGGGTCCTTTCCGTGGTAAGCGCCCGCCCACACTGAACGCCGCTATCATTGCGCACATCGGCCTGCGGCGCAAGGCGCCTTGTCCTGAACCTGTCTTACAGGCACACCGCCAATCCAACACGACCTGTGGCGATCTGTTCAGTGTTCCACCGCAAGGCTGCTCTGCTCACGACACAGGGAACTGGCGCGCGCCGTGGAGGACGGTGAGGATGCAAACTGCGTCCCCGACGACGTCGTATGCTACGCGGTAGTTGCCCGCCAGGATCTCGCGTGTGTGCCCATCGTGGAGTTCGGGGACGAACCGGCCCAGGCGGGGAAACCGGGCGAGGCGTTCGACTGCCGCGATGATGTCCAGCACCAGCGCGCTGGCGTAGAACTCGGAATCCCGCGCGATGTAGGCGCGAATGCCCTCCAGGGCCTCCAGGGCGGGGTCGGTCCAGACGATGCGGCTCATACCTTCAGCCTGCGTCGCGCTTCCTCATGGGAGACGACACGCCCTTCGTCCGCTGCCTGCCGCCCCTTCGCGATCTTCATGCGGACGTAGAGCTCGTACATCGCATCGCTGTAAGTGGCCGATGCAGGCATGCGCTTGGCGATGTCTCTCAGCTCTGATTTCACGGTCTTCGCGATCATGTCTGATCTGTCCTCTTTCCTCCCGCCACGAGGCCCATGCTACAGGCCGGCTGAACGCTTGTCAAGCGGCACCATCTCGCACACGCGGGCCGCGTGTCCCTACGACCTGCGAATCTCGTGAAGCTCTGAGGCGAAGGCGGCGATGGCGTGGTTGAGGTCGCAGCAACTTTGGTAGATGCGGCGGTAGAGGCCAAAGGCGCGGTCGCACAGCTTCTGGTGTCTTTGGTTGCCGCATGGCCGGTGCCAGAAAGCGGTGCTACTGAGGTCTACGGTACGGCTGAACCGTTCGCAGCCCTGGGACCGCCGAGAAGTGCCTGGTGTTGAAAGTATGGAGCGGCACCCGCATCCCCTTGGCCATCTCTGCTATGAGGGCATCGAAGGCGTCGAGGCCGTGCGTCAGCTTGGCCTCTGCAAACAGCGCGACGGCGCGGTCGTAGTCCGAGATCTTGGGCCACAGCACCCTATAGCGCTGGAGTCTTCTTCGGGTTCTGGCCATCGACATTCTGTCGGATTCGCCATCGAGCAACTCCAGCAGGACATATCCGGGCAGGGCTACCTCCTCGCTCCCCAAGGATGCCAGCCAGCCCATGGCCGCCGGCAGACCGCGCAGGACGTCGATCATGATGTCCGCATCCACCAGGACCACGAGAGCCTACTCCCTGTTTCGTCTTTGCACCCTCTTGCGCAGCTCGGCGGCAAATTCGAGGCTATCGCCGATATCGGTACGGTCTTTCCAGATGCCAACAAGGCCGGAATTGAGGAGGTCTCTGGCGGTCATCATCGGCTTGGACGGATCTCCGCGGCCCACCGTAGGGTCGAGTCTCTTCGCCTTGGGCCGTTCCTTTATTGCCGCGCTCATGTTGAACTCCTTTCCCCAATAATCTTAGCGCAGACAGGGCTGCTCCGCAATGCGATCTGTCCTACGCCTTGCGAATCTCGTGAAGCTCGGAGGCAAAGGAGGCGATGGCATGGTTGAGGTCGGAGCAGCTCGGGTAGATGCGGCGGTAGACGCCGAAGGCGCGGTCGTAGAGCTTCTGGCTCGCGGGGTTCGGGGCGAAGGATTTGCGGACGCGGACGAGTTGCTCGATGGCGTCAGGCAGAGATGGCCAGAGGCCGATGGCGACACCCGCGAGCATCGCCACGCCCAGGCAGCCGGCCTCGGAAACGTCGAGGGCGTCTACGGGCAGGCCGGTGATGTCGGCCTTGGCCTGGCACCAGTTGTCGGAGCGCGAGCCGCCGCCAATGGCGTTGAACTTCTCGACCCTCAGCCCGCCGCTGCGCACGGACTCCAGATTGATGCGCATCTCGTAGGCCACGCCGTCGAGGATGGCCCGCGTGATGTCGGCGGGGGTGGTGTTGAGCGTCATTCCCGCCAGGATGCCGCGCGAGTTGGAGTCGAGATAGGGCGTGCCCGTGCCGGCGAAGTGGGGGAGGAGGAAGAGGTCAATCGGCCCCTCGGGCGCTTTGGAGATGAGGAGGTCGTAGACGTCCCGCTTCCGCCGCTTGGCCTCGCGGAGGGCCTCGGCGCCGAACTTGTCGCGAAACCAGCGGAGAATGCTCCCCGCGGTGTAGAGGAAGGCTAGGGAGACGTAGCGGCCCGGCGCGCAGTGCGGGTAGACGCAGTGGTTCGCGGCAAGCATCGCGTCGGTGAGGACCGGCTCGGCCATGGCGATGGTCATGCACTCGACGGTGCCCGTGGTGTCCGTGCTCACGCCTGGGTCCACGACGCCGGCTCCCAGGGCGCAGGCGGGCTGGTCGTGCGCGCCGGCGACGACCTTCGCCCCCGCGGGCAGGCCGAGGGCCTTGGCTGCCTTGCGGCTCACCTCGCCGACGACCTCACCGGAGGGGCACGGCGTGGCGAATGCCGAGGGCTCGATGCCCGCCGCGTGCAGGACCGGTTGCGCCCAGGTCTTCGTCCGCACGTTGAGGGCGAGGGTGCGGCCGATGAGCGAGTGGTCTATCTTCGGCTCCAGGCCCAGCTTGAGGAAGAAGAAGTCCTCCCAGAGCAGGAACTTCCAGGCCTTCTTGAAGACCTCGGGCTGGTTGTCGCGCAGCCACATGATCTTGTTGACGGTGTAGCTTGAGTGCTGAGGCATGCCTGTGAGCTGGAAGATTTCGCGCCGGCCGAGCTTCTCGGTGAGCTGTTGCGCCTGCGGCTCGGCGCGGGCGTCGAAGCTGAGGATTGTGTTGTAGAGCGGCTCGCCCCTCTTGCCAACGGGCATGAACGACTCGCCGAAGCAGGTGACGCTGATGGCCTTCACCTTGTCGCGCGAGGCGCCCGCGGCCTTGGCGACGACCCGCTGCACCGCGGCCCAGACCCCCTGGCTGTCCACCTCCGCCCACCCTGGCCGCGGGAAGATCAGCGGGTACTCCTCGTAGGCTGAGGAGAGAATCCTGCCGTCCTCCGCAAAAACCACCGCCTTGGTGCCCGTCGTCCCGATGTCTAACCCCAGGACGCTCATCGCTCTCTCCTTTCGCAGTTGCCTGCCGGGCCAGGTATGAGGGAGAGTATAAGCCTTGACGCCGAAGAGGGCAAGTGGGGGCGTGGGTGGACTGCCTTGGGCGGGACACGGACTGTCACGGACGCACACGGACGCTCTTCGTTCCATTGTCCGTGGGTGTCCGTGTTTGTCCGTGTTGGCACTGCCCGCCTGAGGGCCTGCCCGAACTCGAGGGGAGTGGGACTTGACACGCGCCCGCCGCGCGCTTAGATTGGATACGCGCCGGCCGTTAGTGGCGGCTGTTCCGCAACCAGTGGGGGAAAGGAGAGACACAGCGATGGCGGACATGGACCAGTTCAAGCGTGCGATTGAGAAGCCCGTGCCGATTGCGCCACACACGTATCTGCACTTCTACAACGGCGGCAAGCTGCGGGCCAAGTTCATGGGCGAGAAGAACCCCAAGGACGACTTCAGGTCGGAGGAGTGGTTCTTCTCGACGAACCGCGCGGTGACGCCCGGGCGCGAGAACCCGCCCGACAAGGGCTTCAGCCGCATCTATCTGCCGAACAAAGAGGTCGTCCTCCTCCACGACCTGCTGAAGGCCCTCCCCAACGAGTGCCTGGGCGAGCGGCACGTCGCCCGCTTCGGCACCAAGCTCGGCATCCTCGTGAAAATCTTCGACGTCGGCGACGATGCTCACATCCCCGTCCATTGGCACCCCTCGCCCGCATTCTCACAAAAGTACCTCAACGACCCCTATGGCAAGAACGAGGCCTGGGTCGTCCTCGACACCCGCCCCGGCGTGAAGACCTGGATCGGCTGGAAAGAGGACATTGATCCGAAGGACTTCCGCAAGTGGTTGGACGCCCAGGACCGCGACGCGATGATCGCCCACATGCACGAGTTCGTGCCCAAGCCGCGCGACATCATCTTCCTGCGCGACAGCTATGCCCACAGCCTCGGCTCCGGGGTGTGCATCATGGAGCCGCAGGAGCCGACCGACTGGAATATCCTTGCCGAGTGGGAAGGCTTCCCGTTCGGCAAGAAGGACGCCGCCTGCGGGCTCGACTGGGACACGGCGCTTGGAGCCGTGAAGTTCGAGAAGATGCCGCTGGACTACCTCAACGGCTACGTGCGCCGCACGCCCGAGGTGGTCCGCAAGGAGGGCAAGAGCGTCGAGGAGAAGCTCGTCCCTGACGAGGCGAAGCAGTACTTCGACGTCAAGCGCTTTATCGTCAAGGGCAAGCTCTCCATGCCCGGCGACCAGGGCTTCTACTGCGTGTGCGGCATCAGCGGCAAAGGCACGATGAAGGGCCCGTGGGGCGAGGCGCCGCTGAAGCGCGGCAAGTTCTACTTCATGCCCAGAAGTCTCTCGCAGCCCTACCGCCTGGTCTCCGAGGGCGAGAAGGCGCTCGAGGTGATGTGCTTCTATCCGCCCACGACATGAGATGGCGCGGGTGTTGTTCGATCGGTCCGATCCGTCGGATCCGTCCGATCGGTCCGATCATCAGCGGGCGGCCTACGCGCTGGCGGCGGCCGCCCGCTTCATGGTGGTTACGGTGGCTGTGCCGTAGAGCCGTTCGTCGGCAATGCAGAAGGGGCCGATTGCCTGGGGGAGGGCTGTGTGCGTGTCGTGCTGGACGACCAGGGTGCCTTCGGGCGCTAGGACTGCGCCAAGCGCATTGAGGAAGGAAGCGAAGCCGGCGCCGATGAGGCGGTAGGGGGGATCGAGCAGGACGAGGTCGAACGGCCCGTGTGCCGCCAGGGAGGGGATGGCGTCGAAGGCGTCGAGGCGGAGGACCTCGGCGCGGTCGGCCAGGCGGGTCCGGGCCAGGTTGTCGGCCAGGGCGGCGAGGGCGGGTCGGGCGTTCTCCACGAAGCAACAGAAGGCGGCGCCGCGGCTGAGGGCCTCGATGCCCAGCGCCCCGCTGCCAGCGAAGAGGTCGGCCACGCGCGCGCCCACCACCGCATCGCCCAGGATGCTGAAGAGCGACGTGCGCACCCGCCCGCTGGTCGGCCGCACGCGCTGCCCCGGCGGCACCCGCAATGGGACGCCACGCGCACTGCCGGCAATAACCCTCATCATCTGCGCCTCCAAGCCCCCTTATAGCAGCGGGCCGGCCGCGGGTCAAGCGCTTCCTCTCTCGTCTAGTGCTCGTAGCCCAAGCGGTTTTCGGTTTTCGGTTCTTGGTTCTCGGGTTCTGATTCGCGCAGATTCGCGGGATTCGCGGTCTCTTTCGTACCTCTCGCACGCGGCGACGAGGACAATTGGGGAGGGCGCTTTCCCTGGGCGGTGGTTTCGGCTAGAATGAGGCGAAACCTGGTGCCGACGGGGTGTGTATGATGGTGCAGAGGCGAGATGAGGCTCGGGGCCAGGATGCCGCGGCCGACGTTGCGGCGGCACTCGGCGGCGACGAGCGGGCGTTCGCCCGCATCGTTGCGGCCTACGAGCGGGCGGTCTTCGCCATCGCCTACAGGATGACCTACGACGCTGCGGCCGCCGAGGACCTCACCCAGGAGGTGTTCCTGAGGGCCTGGCGGAAGCTCGACACCTTCCGCCCCGGCGAGCCGCTGAAGCCCTGGCTCCTGCGCCTGGCGACCAACGTGTGCATCAACGCGCTGAAGAAGCGCCGCCCCGTGGCCGTGGCGATGGTTGGCGATGGCGAGGGCGACGCCCGCGAGCCAGCGTCGGAGGGCCCCGACGCCTCGGAGCTGGCGGCGAAGGGCGAGACGGCGGAGCTGTTGGAGCAGGCGATTGCCCAGTTGCCCGACGACTATCGCCTCATCATCACGCTGCGGCACGTCGAGGAGCTGTCCTACGAAGAGATCGCGGGCATCCTCAAGCGGCCGCTCGGCACGGTGAAGGTACAGCTCTTCCGGGCACGCGAGCGGCTGCGTCGGATGCTGAGCCCGATTCTGGGAGACGAGCGATGATTGGCTGCGAAGGGGTCCGGGAGCTCGCGCAGGCCTGCCTTGAGGGGGAAGCATCGGCAGCGGAGCGCGAGCGCCTCGAGCATCATCTCCATGCCTGCCCCGCCTGCCGGCAGATGGTGGCCACGTATCGCCGGCTCTTCGCGGCGCTCGCCGAGCCGGCGATCCCGCCCGTCCGACCGCGATTGGCCGCCGGGGTTCTTGCGCGGGTGGAGGCGGCGCAGCGGCGAAGGAGTGTCTGGCAGGCAGTTGCCCTCGCGGCCGCGCTCTTCGTCGTCGGGGCCGCGGCGGCCCTGCTCACCTGGGGCGGCATCCCGCAGGAGCTGTCTGCCGCGGCCGACTCCGCCCCCTCGCTCGACGCCTGGACGGCTGCGTGGGGTTCCGTCGTTGGGCTTGCCGAGGCTGCTGCCGCGGAGAGCAGCGAGTGGCTCCGGGTGGTGCCCGGCGGGGCGGCGATGCTCGCGCTCCTCGTGGCGGCTCTCGCCGCCCAGGGGTTCCTTGTGTACCGCTGGCGGGCACCCGCCAGCCTCGATGGGGGCGACCAAGCGAGGGTGACGCAATGAAGGTTACTCATCTAGCGCTCCTGTGTGGATTGCTCGTGGCTTCGGTGCCATCGGCCGGCCTGAGCTGGTGGGACACGCCCGCGCCGCGCGCCGTGGCGGCTAGCCCCCCAAGAGATGCGGGGCAAGGCGAGGAGGTCCAGGCCAGCCGCGACACGCGCCGTTGGGGGCTGATCATCACCGCGGTCGTCGCCACCGCCGTCGGCTCCGTGGGCGTGATGCTGCTCGCGGCGGGCATGGTGCCGGGACTGGTCTCGCATGCGGAGCTGGCGTTGCGGCGCGGGCCGTGGAAGATGGTCTTTCTCGGCATCGCCAGCGTGCTCATTCTGTTCCTCGTGGCGGCAGTCCTGTTCAAGGCGAGCGAGGCCGGTGCGCGCGTGCTGGGGGTCGTGGGCGTGGCCGTTCTGGCGTTTCTCCTCTGGCTCGGCTCCATTGGGCTTTCGGCCTCCGCCAAAGTCGTCGGGCAGCGGCTGCTCGGGGATGAGGACGGCACGCAGTCCCACTGGCGTTCGGTGGGCGCGGGAGCGCTTGCCATCGCTGCCGCGGCGCTTGTTCCAGCCGTCGGCCAGGGCATGTTCATCTTCCTGCTGTGCCGGGGCGTGGGGGCCGCCGCGCTCGCACTGTTCCCGACGCGTCCCGCGCCGGCTCCTCAATCGTCCTCGTCCTCCTCCTCGTCCTCGTAATCGCCTCTCCAAAGCCCGAGGGGGAGAGGAATCGAGGACGACGGACGAGGGACGAGGACGAGGACGATTGAGGAGCTTGACAGTATGGCGTGTGCGCGGTAGGATACCGATGGTGTGGGATGCGTTTGTGCCTCGCCCAGCGGGGTCCCCGAGCCATGCCCAAGCACGCGGTTCCCTCCCAGCCGTTCAACTCACTGGTCGGCCAGAGGCTCGGCGACCTGGAGGTCATCGAGCTGCTGGCGGAGGGCGCGACGACCGCGGTCTACCGCGCGCGGCAGCCCGCCCTGAACCGCCAGGTGGCCGTGAAGGTGCTCTCGGCGGAGGAAGGGCGGGACCGAAGGCTGGTCGAACGCTTCACCCAGGCGGCACTCGCCGCCGCCGCGGTGGAGCACCCGAACATCGTCCAGGTCTTCCAGGCCGCGGAGGACAGGGGCCATCACTACGTCGTGATGGAGCTCGTCCACGGCGAGAGCCTGGCGCGGGTTCTTCAGCGGGAGGGCCGGATGAGCGCCGAGCGCGCACTGCCCCTCATGAAGCAGGCCGCCGCCGCGCTCGCCGCGGCGCACGCCGCAGGCGTCCTCCACGGCGACATCCAGCCGTCCAACCTCCTCGTCACCGCGGCCGGGCAGTTGAAGGTCGCTGATTTCAGCCTCGCCCGCACCTCGGCATCGGGCTCTGGGCCGGCCGCGGCCTCCACGCCTCCGAGCAAGCCGCTCTACTTCCCCCCAGAAGCGGCCCGAGGCCGCCGCCTCGATGCCCGCTCGGACCTCTACCTCCTCGGCGCCACCTTCTATCACGCGCTCGCGGGGCGGCCCCCCTTCGAGGCCGAGACTGCGGAGGCCCTGGCGCTCAAACACATCCGCGAGGACCCGACGCCCCTCAACGTCGCTGCCCCCAAAACGCCTCTCGCTCTCTGCCACCTCACCCAGCACCTGCTGCGCAGGAACCCCGACGAACGCTTCCAGAAGGCCGATGACCTCCTGGCCGCCATCGAGCGCATTGAGTCGGAACTTGAGGCCGAGCGGCGCCCCGCCCCGCCATTGCCCGGCGCCGAGCCCGCTCCAGGCGGAGAGCTCGCCGGGCGCCCAGGCCTCAGGGCAGCGGCAATCGCTGGGGGCGTCGCCGTCATTGCCCTTCTCATTCTGGCGGTCATCGTCCTCGGACCCCGTGGACGCAAGCCGGGCGCCGCCGCGCGCGTGGCCACGGAAGCGCCTCCGCCGCCACCGAAGCCCGAGGCCAAGGTGAAGACGGAGACGCCCGCCAAGCCGCCGCCCGATAAGCCGACGACGGAGACGAAGGTGGAGCCTAAAGTGGAGCCCCAGCCGCCAGCCCCCCCGTGGCAGAAGGCGTGGGACGAAGCGGATGCGAAGGCGAAGGCACTGGCCGACGTCGGCCGCTTCGGCGAGGCCATCGCCTGCTACGAGGGGGCGATGGAGGGGCGTGACGAGCCGGCCCTCCGCGACCGCGTGGGGACCGCCAAGGCCGCCCTGGCCAAGGCCGCGGACGACGCCTTCCGCAACGCCGCGGCGCGGGCAGAGCAGCTCGCCGCGCAGAAGCAGTTCGACGCCGCGCGCGCCGAGCTCCAGGCCATCGTGGAGCGCGCGGGCGTCGCGGCGGTGGTTGCGGAAGCGAGAAAGCTCCTCGCGGCAATCGAGGCGCAACAGAAGGCGGCACAAGCCCAGGACGCACCCTCGCGCGAGGCGGCGGAGCGCGCCGCCGCCCTCGCCCGGTCCCGCGAGGCCGAGGCCAGCGCCGCAAAAGCCCTTGACCCAGCCGAGGCGCTCGCCAAGAGATGGGACTTCGCAGGGGCCGCGGCTGAGGCCGGCAAGCTCCGGCTCGCCGACCCAGAGGCCGCGGCTCGCGTCATCCTCCGCACCGAAGAGCTCAACCGCCTCGCCCAACTGAAATCCCGAATCATCAACCACGTCGTCACCGCTGAGCCGAAACTGACGAAGAGCTCGATCTTCATCCCCGGCCTCAACGGGCCAATCACCGACGCGGACCAGGCCGGCATCACAGTGAGCCACCCCCTTCTGAAGAAGAAGAAACCGGAGCACTACCGCTGGGAGGCGCTTGGCGGGAAGAGCGCGCGAGCCCTGGCACTCGCCGCCATCGGCCGCGACCGCGCCGACGACTGGTTGGCCCTCGGCCTCCTGGAGATCCTCCTGGGGAACGCCGCTGCCGCCGAGGAGGACTTCGCCAAGGCGCGGTCCCTCAAGGCCGACGTCACACGGCACGTCGACCCGCTCGCCAAGGCCGCGCTCGAGAACGTGAACGGCCTTGCGGCCAGGCGCGACTTCCGGACCGCCACCGCCGCACTCGATGCGCTCCAGGCCACGTACTCCGACACCACGTGGCTCAAGCTCCACCAGGACGACCTGGCCGCCGCCCGCGCCCGCGTGAAGCTGGGCCTCGCCGAGAGCGCCGCCGACGCCCTCCTTGCCCAGGCCGCCGAGTGCCTCAGAAAGCAGGAGAACTACGAGGCCAAGCGCCTCCTCGAATCACTCCAGAAGAGCCACCCCGACAGCAAGGCCGTGACCGACGCGACCCGCCAACCCTCCTTCGCGGTGCTGATGGAGGCGGTCGCCAAGCTGAACCTGGGCCGCTTCCTCGTCGTCCGCAAGGACGGCAAGGGCGACGCCAAGTCGCTCCAGGAAGCCATCAACGCCGCTCCCCCCAAGAGCCTCATCGAGGTCCAGGACAGCGAGACGTATCCCGAGCGCATCCTCATCCCCGCCGCCAAGGCCGGCCTGCACCTTCGGAGCAAGGCCGGCTGCTGGCCGGTGATTGCCTCGGAGACGCTCCCCGGCCCGGCGGGCACCCTGCTCGACGTCGCCGCCGAGCGCACCATCATCGAGGGCTTCGTCCTCGCGCACGGCAGCGCCAAGGCATTCGTCCGCGAGGGCAAGGCGCTCATGGCCTGGGCGGGCCCCCTCCAGCTCAGGCGGACCATCGTCGCACTGTCGAGGGCGCCGGGCGGGGCCGGCAAAGCGCTCTCCTTCGAGAACGACGCGGCCGCGCACTGCGACGTCCAGGGCTGCCTTTTCGTTGGCGCCGCCACGTTCCGCGGCAACGCCGAGCTCCGCGAATCCCTCTTCCTCGCCGGCCGGCTGAGGGCCGAGCCCGGGAAGTTCCGCGCCGAGAACCTCCTGCTCGTGGACGGAGCGGACCTCAACAGCCCGGCCGACCTGCGCCTGTGCACGGTTCTCGCGCCCCTGGCCCTACGCGACGGGCCGAACACGCTTCTCGATTGCATCCTGTCCAACGTTGACTCGGCCAAGCCGAACACGCAAATGGCCCACTCTCTCCTCTTCAGCGCGGCGACGCTGGGCGCCTGGCCCCGGCTCGACAGGACTTCCTCGTACGGCAACCCACAGTTCACCGACGCGCGCTCGTTCGACTACCGCCTGCGCCCCAACAGTCCGGGCCGCAATGCCGCCTCTGACCGCGGCGAGCTAGGCTGCCGCTTCTCCGCCGCCATGCTCGACCTCCTCAAACTCGCCCTTGACCTGCGCTCCAAGGGGACACTTGCCTTCTGAGCACGCCGGCATGACCACCCCTGCCTTCCCCGAGCGGGTGCTAGCAACCATCGAGCGCCACCGCCTGTTCAGCAGGGGCGACAGGGTGGTCGTGGCCGTGTCGGGCGGACCGGACTCCATGGCTCTCCTCGATGCGCTCGTCGAGTTGCGGGAGCACCTTGGCCTGTCGCTCTGGGTGGCACACCTGAACCACATGCTGCGCGGGAAGGCGGCGGCCGAGGACGCCGACTTCGTGTGCGGCCACGCCCAGGCCTTCGGCTTGCCGTACACCTACGGCACGGCCGACGTCGCCCTCGAGCGGCGCGACCGCGGCGGCTCCCTCGAAGCTGCCGCACGCAGGGAGCGCTATGAGTTCCTCGAGCTTGTGGCTGCCACGGCCGATGCCCAGAAGGCCGCTCTCGGCCACACCGCCGACGACCAGGTGGAGACAGTCCTTCTCCGGCTTATGCGCGGCGGCGAGCTCGATGCCCTCCGCGGGATGCCAGTCTCACGGCCGCTTTCGCCCACCTCAGCCGCCAGGGTCGTCAGGCCCCTTCTCCACGTCACCAGAGCCGAGGCCATCGAGCACCTCACGGCCCGGGGAATCGGGTGGCGGACCGATGCCACGAATACCGACAGGACGTTCCTCCGCAACTGGCTTCGCCACGAGCTGCTCCCCGCACTCGAGGCCCGATGCCCCGGCGCTCGGCACGCCATTCTGAGTGCCGTGGAGGCCGCGGGGAAACTTGGCGGCATCGTGGCCGCGCAAGCCGCCCAGCTCGTGGCAGCAGGGCAGGGGAGCGCGCGGCTCGACGCTCCCCGCCTGGGGGAGTTCCCCGGCCTCGTTCGCCGCGCCGCACTGCGCCTCGCCTACGCCCGCGCCGGCGGCCGCGCTGCCATCTCTTCGCGCGCCCTCGATGCCGTCGAGCGCCTCCTCGAGGGCGGCTCTGGACGCGAGCTGGCCCTTGCCGGCGGCCTCCGGGCCGAACGCAGCTACGAATGGCTCCTCCTCCGCCCGCCGCGCCGCCCTCCACTCGACCCTGCCTTCTCCGTGCCCCTCACGATTCCAGGCCGCGTCGAGGTGGCTGCCGCTGGCCTCTGGCTCGAAGCCAGCCTGGGCGCCGACGCCACGGAGAAACCGTCAGCCGACCGATGGGAGGAGCTTGCTGACCTCGACGCCGTGGGAGAGGAGCTGGAGGTCCGCTCCCGGCGCCCTGGCGACTGTTTCGTGCCCCTGGGCGGACCACCGACCAGCCTGAAGAGGTTCCTCATCAACCAGCGCGTCCCGCGCGCGGAGCGCGAGCGCCTCCTCCTCGTGACAAGCCGCGGCCAGATCGCCTGGGTCGTCGGCCTCCGCCTCGACGACCGCGCCAAGCTCACCACCAACACCCGCCGCGTCGCCCGCCTTCGGGCCGGACCTCTGGCGGCAGGCACCGAGTAGCGACGGACGCGCGCTCATCCCAGGCAATCGTCCTCGTCCATCGTCCTCGTCCTCGACCCTTCTCCCTGCGACCCAGAGGAATCGAGGACGAAGGGCGAGGACGAGGGACGAGGACGATTGAGGACAAGCCACGACGTGACCGGAACTGGAGCCGCACCCGACTCGCACTTGCATCCCTCGCGGCTGCCTGGTATTGTGAAGGCCCATTGTGGAGGCAGATGACATGAGCGACGCCGATTGCATCTTCTGCAAGATCATCGCGGGCCAGGTGCCCTCGGAGCGCGTCTACGAGGATGACGCGGTGGTGGCGTTCCTCGACATCGCGCCGCTCGCCCCCGGGCACACCCTGGTGGTGCCGAAGCACCATTGCGTGAACCTGCTCGACGCGCCCCACGGGGCGCTGGCCGCAATCATGGCCGCCGCGCCCACGGTCGCTCGCGCGGTCCTCAAGGCCACGGGCGCCGAGGGCTTCAGCTTCGTCCAGTTCAACGGCGCCTGCGCCGGCCAGGTGGTCATGCACCTGCACTTCCACGTCGTGCCGCGTCGGGCGGGCGACGGCGTGAGCTTCCGCTGGCGCCAGGGCGAGTACCAGCCGGGCGAGATGGCGGCCCTCGGCGCGCGCCTGCGGGACGCGCTCGGCTCGGAGGCCGTCTGATGCGTTCCAGAATGTGGTCGCTTCAGCGCAATCTGTTCGTCGCGCTCCTGGTCATGATGACCCTCCTGCCGCTAGTCGTCTACCTCTACTCGCGCGAGCAGGGCCGCGCGGAGGCCGCCCAACGCCTGTGGGTCTACGTCGAGCGCAGCGTGAGTCGGGCGCTCGACATTCGCGGGGCGCTCGAGCCGGTCATCGAGAAGGCAGGCCCGCGCTCCGACGCCGTCCAGGCCGCCATGGAGCGCTCCGTGGGCGGCGACCCGCCCATCGCCTACCTCCAGCTTGCCGGCCTCTCGCGCCAGGTGCTCAACTCGACCTCGGGCGCGCCGCAGCGCGACCAGGTGCCCGCTGAGACGCGCCCCGCGGCGGCCGACGAGCTCGTCCAGGCTCTCCGCCGCGGCGGCAGCCATGCCGCGCCCGAGTACACCATCGGACTCCGGCTCGGCAAGCAGGAGCGCGGCCACCTCCTCGTCGGCCTCTCGGCCAACGCCTTCGAGGAACAGCTCCGCCAGTTCCACGAGCCCCTCGGCTGGTCCTCAGTCCAGATCACCATCATCTGCGTCGCCATCCTCGCAGTCTTCTCGGCCTACATCGTCTTCCTCCACGAGCGGGCGCGGGCGCTCGCCGCGCACCTCCAGGAAGAGAGCCGCCTGGCCTACGTGGGCACCCTCGCCGCCAGCATCGCACACGAGGTCCGAAACCCGCTCAGCTCCGTCAAGATGAACGTCCAGATGATGGAGAAGCGCCTGGGCGACCTCGACCCCGCCCAGGCCGACTACTTCAGGAGCAAGGTCGAGCGCATCAAGGGCGAGGTCGAGCGCCTCGAGGACTCCGTGAGCCACTTCCTCGCCTTCTCGCGGCCGACTGCCCTGCGGCTCGAGCTCGTGAAGCTCAGCGACGTGGCCGACAACGTGCTGGAACTCCTCCAGCCCCAGTGCCAGGCCAAGGGCATCCAGCTCGTCCGCCGCTACGCCCGCGACCTCCCGCCCGTCGAGCTCGACCCCCGCCAGATCATCCAGGCCATCCAGAACCTCGTCCTCAACGCCGCCCAGGCCCTCGGCAAGGGCGGCACCATCACCGTCAGCACCGCGCCGACGGCCGACGGCGTCGCCCTCTCCGTCGCCGACAGCGGCCCCGGCATCCCCAAGGAAATCCAGCCCCACATCTTCGAGGTCTTTTTCACCACCCGCGAGGGCGGCACGGGGCTGGGCCTCAACATCGTCACCCGCATCGTCGAGGAGCACCACGGCAAGCTCACGCTTGAGAGCGAGCCGGGCAAGGGCGCCACCTTCCGTATCGAGCTCCCGCGCACCGCCCCGAAGCCGGGCGCCGTCACCGCGCAATAGCGGCTCCCAGAAGCTCGTCCGGGCCGACGTCGGCAGGCAAGCATGAGAGCCGCTCCCTCGCGCGGCGGGGCGGGAAGGCGCTGCGGCCGGCCTCGAGGTAGAAGGCGTTGGCACGGGCGCGGTCGCCGCGGAAGGTCTCGCGCGCCCAGGGGCTCAGGAGGCCCTTGCCACAGGCACGCTGAAGGAGGGTGTGGGCGTAGAGGATGTAGGCGCCGTCGCGGAAGTCCGCCGCGTAGGGCCGAAGCTCGGGCGCGTCGAAGGTGTCCACGAACTTCTGACCGTAGTTGTTCATCTCGGTGCCGATGGAGAAGGGGAGGTGGCGCTTGCGGGCGGCGGCCACGATCTCGGCCAGCTTCCGGGTCTTGTGCTGCTTCTCGCCGGGGTCGGACAGGTTCCAGTTCCGGTCGGGGATGATGTTGAGCACGGGGCAGCCCAT
The DNA here is from genome assembly GCA_016872875.1 of Planctomycetota bacterium. Next base: position 16,017 of record VGYW01000136.1, read on the forward strand.
CCCCAGGAACCAGTCGAGCAAGGCGTCGGGATCGGCTTCGCCGCGGCGGGTGCCGTCGAGCCACGTCGCGCACGGGAGGGCGTCAACGTCGCGGACCATCTTCACCACGTCCTCAATCCGCGGGAACTTCGCGGGGTCGGGCGGCATGTAGCCCGGGCCGCCTTTCTTCATCAGCCGCGAGCGGATGGCGGTGCGGAACTTCGCCGTGTCGCCGAGGAGCTTCCTCACCTCTTCCTTGCTGAGGCCGGTTCGCTCTGACCAGTAGGCGGCCAACCGGCCCTCATCGGGGAACATCGCGCGGGCCTTGGTGTCGAGCACGGCGAGCATGTGCCGCTCGGTCGCGTTGCCTGAGGGGGTGAGGGGCAGCACGTCGGCCTCGTAGTCCACCTCCATCGGAGCGATGGTGGGGCGGAGGCGGTCGAGCATCTCCTCGTTGCGTGCCCGCGCCCCGGCCCGCATCGCGTCGAGGCAGGCGGCGGCAGGCGTGCCCGGCTCGGGCAGCCGCGTGAAGCCCGTGCCCATGAAGTAGAGGATGCCCGGCTCGCCGGGCGAGCTGAACTCCCAGTCGGGGAACTCGGGGGCGAAGACGCGGGTCTCCAGGGCGACGTTGGTGCGCACGCCCAGCACTTCGCCCGCCTCGAGCATCTCGTCCATCGCGTCCAGAACGTCGAAGTCAACGGAGCCTGCCACGTCCAGCCCCGCCTTCTTCGCCTCCCACACGATGCGCGAGGGCGACCAGTCCCGGTAGTGGAAGGAGAAGAAGGTGTGGAAATGGACGTTCACCGCGCCGGTGAGGGGCGGAACCGCCATCCTTCCCGCCCTGATCAGCTCCGCAAGGTCCGCCACCGCCGCCAGGCGCTCCTGGAGGCTGAAGCTGTCCAGCCTGCTCTCCAGTTCCCCGATCGTTCCGGCCACTCCTTCGTATCCTTTCGTGTCTTTCGCGGGCTACTTCCGAATCTTCTTGCACAGGTCAAAGGTGTCGCGGGCAATCTTCGTAATCTCCACGCTCTCGTGGCCTTTGAGGCTGGTTTTCAGTGTGTTGTGGAGCTTGGCGGTCCACTTGGCGGGGAGTGCCTTCACGCCCAGCATCATGCCCATGATCGAGCCGACGGTTGCCCCGTTGCAGTCGGTGTCGAAGCAGGGCTGGACGGCGCGGCAGACGCTCTTGCCGAAGTCGCCATCGCCCCAGAGGAGCGCGGCGGCGCAGATGGCGGCGTTGGAGTTCGTGTGGCACCAGTCGTGGCCGACCTTTTCGTCCCACTTGCGGTGGACCTTCACCACGGCGTCGTCGTAGCTCAGGCCGGCCCGATACCAATCGCAGACCTCTGCGATGTCGCGGTGGAGGCGGCTGGTCTTGGGGATTTCGCTCAGCCCGACCTTCACGAGGGCCAGCGGGTCGCAGCAGTAGGGCGCAGCGGCGATCATCGCGGCCATCAGCATCTCGCCGTAGATGCCGTTCTTGACGTGGGAGATGGAGGCGTCGCGCCAGGCGAACTCGGCGGCGCGCTCGGGGTTGCCGACGTTCACATAGCCGAAGGCGTCGGCGCGAATCTGCGCGCCGATCCACTCGCGGAACGGGTTGCGGAAGCTGGCGGAGGCGGGCGGCTGCACCTGGAGGGCGAAGTTGCGGTAGGCCACCCGCTCCGCCGTGCAGGTGGCCAGCAGCGGCAGGTTGCCCAGCCAGAACTGCGCCACGTCCGCTGGCGTGAAGTCCGCTCCGCACTGCTTCACGATCAGGTAGCCGGTCGTCGTGTAGTTCGTGTCGTCGTCAATCGGCATGTGGTCAATGTCGTCGCACCAGGCGCGGCGCATCAGGTGAGGGAATTGCTTGGCGGCCTTGCCCTTGACGCCGAAGCGGATGTAGTTGCTCACGGGGAACTGGCCCGTGAGCTTCAGGAACGGCCAGAGGTCGTGGGTCCTCACCCCCTCGCAGGGTTTTCCGAGCAGGCAGCCGACGCACCGCCCCAGCCACGCCCCCGTGATGCGGTCGAGGAGGGCGGCGTCGGTGAGCCTCTTGCTGAATCGCCTCGGGCCGCTCGGACGCAGCCTTCGGATGCCCTCCAGGTCCGACGGCTCGTCGAACTCGTAGCCCTTGCGCATCGGGAGCCTTTGCGCCGCGTCGAGGAGTGCCGCCGCCCTCACCTGGTTCTCGGGCAGGGCGAGCCTCTCATCGCCGAGTGCTGCAAGCTGCTCGGCCCTCCGTTTCAGCCGCGACGCCTCCCGCCCCTCCTCCTCGAGCTCTCGCAGCTCCGTGCGGAGGTCCCCCGACGAAACCCACAGCCACACATTCCTCAGCTCCTTTGCCATTGTCTTCCCCTATAGCACAGAAACCCCTCGTATTGTCGCCATTTCTGATGTCGTGTCAACATGCGCTTGATGTGAGCGAGGCGGTTGCTCTGTGGGCAAGTGACGGAGCGGGTAGGAGTTGCGAGAGGGCCGGAAGGGGCGGTCCCCCAACGGTTGGGCGCGCGGGGCGGTTTCAGGGGCTTCCAGGAGTTTTTCCTCGCTTTTTGACGATTTTTCGACCACTTTTCTCTTGACGCGGGGATATGTTGCTGTGTATAATACGCCTCACGTGCGACCGTGCTCTTTCTCTCCTCGCTGCCGGAGGTTGGCGATGCGGGTAAGGCTCTCAA
>VGYW01000137.1 GCA_016872875.1 Planctomycetota bacterium
ACACCCCCTGAATCTGCCGCACCGTTGGCTCGTACCCGCTCATGGGCTACCCTCCGGGAAGGGGCTGCTCGACCGCTGCTGCCGCGCAGAGCATACCCTGGAATGGCCCCCATGTCAAGCGAAATGCAGACTATTTATTGGTGTTATCTATGAATCCCACTCCTCCCCCATTCCTGCCCCTGAAACCCACCTTTCTGCCCGTTTCACGCAATACGTGATCTGAGTTCTGTCAATGAAGCTCTTGTGCGTCACGCTGATGTAGTAGGCGGTGGAATGCGTCGGATACCACATGGGGCAGCCGTTCTTGCGCCAGTCCTTGTACGAGCCCAGGCTGGGCGTGCCCAGGACGTGCGGATGGCAGTACTCTCCTTCCGCATAGACGATGTTCCCGAACACACCGGCCGCGTAGAGCTTCGCCATCGCATAGAGGTCGTCGCGGCAGGTCGAGGTCTCGAACATGGCGTAGACCAGCCCCTTGTTCTTCCTGACGCACTCGAGGAGCTTCTCGGCATCCTCGATGTCCCCGCGGAAGGCGGGGACGGCTGTCGCCACGTGCTTGCCGTGCTGCATGCACAGGATGGCGTGCTTGGCGTGAGCCGGGGCGTCGGTCGCGCAGTAGATGGCCTCGATCCTGTCGTCCTTGACCATTTCCTCCAGGGAGGGATAGGTCTTCGCGCACTTAGCCTGTCGAGCCATGTCGGCGCAGCGGTCGGGGAAGAGGTCGCTGACCGCGATGAGTTCGACATTCGGATGGGTCTGCAAGCTGAACTGGAGCCCGAACTGGCAGACGCCGTGGCCAACGATGCCCATCCTGATCTTGCGGTCGCTGAAGGGCTTCCAGGATTTCGACTTGTCGGCATCAGTCTGGGTCTGGTCGAATCCCTTGATGGCCTCCCCAGCCTGTGCCGCGGCCGCGGCAACAGTTGCCCCAGCCGCCAGGGTGGAGGCGGAGAGGAAATGGCGACGCGAGATGTCCATGAGGGCTCTCCTTTCGAATGCCGGCGCTCACCGTGCCAGGTCAGAATGCGGCGATTCGCCCATGAGCTGCGAGAAGTTGGCCTCCAGGAACGCCAAACGCTCCGCGGGGGTCTGCCCGTCCAGGGCCGCCTCGTAGTGGAAGGGGCCGCGGAAGCCGGCGGCACGCAGGGCGGTCAGGAACGCGGCCCAGTCAATCACGCCGCGGAGGGGCGGCCAGTGCTTCTCGTCCACCCCGTCGTAGTCAGAGCAGTGCAGAGCGAATAGCCGTGGGCCGAGACGGCGGACCACCTCGGGGAGCGCACCGAACCCGTCCATGAGGTGGTTGGTGTCGAGGCAGACGCCGCCGACCTCTGGGTTCACACCATCGAGGAGTTCGAGCAGCTCCCCAGCCGAGCGCCCCAGGCACGTGCGCGGGAGGAGTTCGATGGCAACTCGAACGCCAGCCGCGCGGGCCATCGCCGCAATGGTCTCGATGCTCCGCCTGGATTGCTGGATTCGCGTTGCCCGCTCTCCGTCGCCAATCGGCTCCGAACTGGGGTGCACGATCACCATGCGAGCGCCCATCTGGATCGCCAGCTCAAGAGCTACCTGGACAGCGCGAATGCCTGCCGACCGGACGGTAGCATCGAGCGACGAGATGTCCAGTGGCGCGCCGAAGTTCGCATGAACCGTGCGCGGCTCCACGCCTGCCTGAGCGAGGGCCCGGCGGGCCGCCCGCACATGAGCATCGTCCTTCCTGAAGGTCGGTTCCCATAGTTCCACACACTTCACCGACGACCCAGCGAGGAGCCCCATTGTGTCAACCTGCTGCTCGCGGTCCAGCATGTGAAGTGATACGCCCAGCGGAAATCGCGGAGCGGCTGATGCTTCCATATCTTCCTCTCCTGCAAGGGTAACACGATTCCCTGGCTCATTCGGCAGCCAGCGCTCTCAGCGGGACAGTCGTTAGGACGCAGTGATGCTTCTCCGAGGTGTAGACTACGTAGAGCTTCCCGCCGAACTCGGCTGCGCACGGGTAAGACCACTCGGGTCCGGCCTTCAGGGCGTCGCAGTAGCCGTCGCGAATCTTCCACATCCTCGAGAATGCCTTCTGCCCGGGACGGCTCACTGCGACGACCAACAGGTCGCGGCGGACGCGGCTCGGCAGGTTGCACAGCAGGTAGCGCTGGCCCGTGCTGAGGGTGCCCGCGTAGATCTTTGATGCCGCCATCGGAAAGTTGTGCTCGCTCGGCGCCGACCACGTGCGGCCGTAGTCGTGGCTGAAGAAGACAAGCGAGTTCCCCGACTCCCGCCGCACCAGGGCAATGACAGCCGCCGAGACGTTTGGCATGGCATCTCTCCTCGGGGCACTGCGCTGCATTATAGCTGCATGCACCACGGATGCAAAGAAGGAGCCGCGACCAGGCGGCTGGCGAGATTGCGCATCTGTCGGCGTCGCAGTATCCTCTATGCCGAGCCCTACCCAAGAGCACGGTCGCCTGGCTACCGGAAGGAGCACGAACCATGAGAGGCGGACCTCACCCCGCACGACAACTGGCGGTGGTGGCATCGGCCGTCGCAGCCGTCCTCGCCCTCCTGGGCGCGGCGGCGCAAGGCCAGGCGCCCGAATCCTACCGCACGTTGTGGAGCGACCCGGCCGTGGCGGACCGCATCGAGCGGAACATCGAGATGTACCGCAAGGGCGACGCGACGATCGCGGTCGTCGGCCGCGACGGCAAGCCGGTCGCCGGGGCCTCGGTCGAGGCCCAGCAGCAAACCCACGAGTTCCTCTTCGGCTGCAACGCGTTCGTGCTCGGCCAGCTCAAGCCCGAGGAACTCGAACGGCGCTACGAGGAGGCATTCGCGAAGCTGTTCAACTTCGCTACCGTGCCGTTCCACTGGTCAGGCACCGAGCCAACCAAGGGCGAGCTGCGGCATGCAGAACCAGCGCGCGACATCTGGCGCCGGCCGCCGCCGGACCGGTTTGTGGCGTGGGCCGCGAAGAACGGCTTCACGCTCAAGGGGCATCCCTTACCGAGATCACCATCCCCTCGGCAGGCGCGGGGGGCGACGAGCTTCAGGTCCAAGTCGTTCGCCACCACTACCGGCTTTGGTTCAGCGCTCCGCGAATGGCCGGCATCACGTGGTGGAATCTAGGCGATGGCACCGCTGTCCAGGGCGAGAATGAAGCGAAGGGCGGCCTGATGGATGCCGAGATGAGGCCGAAGCCCGCCTACGTCGCGCTCGACCGGCTGATCAACCAGGAGTGGAGGACCCGCGTGGCCGCCAAGACCGACGCGAACGGCGTCGTCCGCTTCCGCGGCTTCTACGGCAAATACGCTGTGAAAGTCACCGTCGGGGCGCAGACCCAAGAGTTCCCGGTTGACCTGGCCAGGGCCGGCCAGGCCACGTTCCAGCTCACGCTGAAGCCGTGACGCTCCCAGGGCTTGGCCATCAGCCCCGCTGCCCGCTCCCGTCACAATCGCGACCTTGCCCTTCAGCTTCATACGTCCCATCTCCCTTCCAAGGTTACCCGCGCCCAGCCGCTCTCACTCCGCGAAGAGGCCGCGGGAGACGAAGTCGGCGCGTCACAGACGCTGCGAGCCTCGGCGCCCTTGCCCTCGGCATTCCAGGCGTCCGCCGTGCGGTTGAGCGCCTCAAGGCCTGGGCGACCAGACAGGCCGCCAGAAGCACGGGCGATGGTCCGAGTTCCAGGGGCTGTCTCGGGGGACGATTCTGGCATGCGTGGGCAGTTCCAGTGCCAGGGAGTAGAGCGCCGGAGCTGTCCCGTTACCATGTTTGCGTCCTTTCGGGTTTGCCTCTCGACACCGGACTGTGAGCCTGATACACTGGCCGCTGGACAGGAGGAGCAATCCCGACGGACGGAAGAAGCGGAGGCGTGTGGGGCCAGATGGCGGCATCTTCCAGCGGGTTGCAGGCACATGCTGCGTGGTGCGGCGCCGCGCGGCCCCCGCGGGCGAGTCTCGTGCCCTCAGCCACAACCCCCAAGGCATCCATGCGTACACACCCAGCGTTCACCGGCATCCTCGCAGCCGTGCTCCTGGCGGCCGGAGCCGATGCACAGAGTATCGCCGTCCTCAAGGGGCGCGGGAACCACGGCACGGGATTCAACGTGGCTTTCCAGAAACTCGGTTGGGAGCCCAGGTTCTTCGCATGCACCAAGGAAGGCATGGCCGACTTCACGTCCTCCATCGCCCGCTACGACGTCGTCCTCTCCGTCCCGCTCTTCAACTATGCGGGCGACAAGTGGATGCTGGCGAAGGAGGCCACGGACACGAAGAAGATCAATGCCTGGCTCGAAAAGGGCGGCATGCTCGTGATGGCCGACGGCAGCACCGCGCTCCGCCAGCCCAGCGAGAAGATCCTCGAAAACTACTACGCCAACAGCCAGCTCCGCAAGCCTGGCGCCATGGTCAAGGCCTTCGAACTCTCCGACTTCGCTGTCGGCAAGGGCCGCCTGAAGATGGAGCTCCTGAAGGCAGCGCCCGCGGGCTCCTCGGTCACCTATGAGATCATCAGCGCCGAGAACAAGACGCAGTCCTTCACCGCGAACATCGTCGGCGCCGCCTGCGAACTGGACTTCACCATCACCTCCCGCGGGCCCGTCACGGCGTCGCTGCTCCTCAACACGCAGGCCGGCCGCAAGACGCTCTTCCGCCGCCGCGCCGAGCTTCCCTCGCTCCTGACAATTTCCCCGAACGCCTATCACGGCATCCTCTCCACGAAGCGCCGCCTGCCCGACGTGGACTTCAAGGTCTCCCTGGCGCACGATGCGCGCGGCATCTTCTGGTACTGCTGGAAGCAGGCTGGCGGCGGCCCCCTCGGCATCGGTTTGCACGACAACGAGGCCTGCCAGAAGGAGATCGCGAAGCTCTGCGAGGAGATCAAGGTGATGACGCCCGGCCTCACGTCCGCGGTCCGCCGGCCGTTCGGGGAGGGCGACATCCACGGCATCGTCTGCGGCGACCGCCCGGGCAGCCGCTTCCTCACCATGGTCAACGTGAGCAGCAAGCAGGTCTTCGAGGACAAGCCCGCCGAGCTCGTGGACGGCCGCATCCAGCCGATGTGTTCGCCATCGCGAACATCGAGCGCTTCGACGAGCTGCCGGCCGACAAGCACCCGAAGGCGATCTTCCCCGAGACCCGCTCGGTGATCGTGCTCGGCCGCCGCGTCCCGCGTGGCGCCCTGCGCGGGGTGGAGGAAGGCACCAACTTCACCAACTACAGTCTCTACGGCTACGAGTGGCTCGACAACCGCTTCACCTCGCTCACCACCTACCAGGTCGGCGAGTTCCTCGAGGACAGCGGATCGGAGGCCGTGCCGCTGCCCAACCTGCCGCCCGAGGTGCCGCCCATGGGCGTGAAAGTGAGGAAGGATCTGCCGCCGCCCAGAATGCACCGTGAGCCCACAGAGCCGGCCGCTGTGCGCCAGCACGGAGGCTGCCGCAGGCATCGCTGAAAGAACCGCCGATGGCGTCTTCGACTTGCACGCGACGCGGCACACGTATATCAGCAAGCTCGCCCCGTCCAACATCCCGGTGCCGATCGCTCAGCGGCTTGCTCGCCACAGCACACCCACGCTGACGTTGAACGTCTACACCCACGTGGATGATGCCATCAGGGGACAGGCTGTGGAGGGGCTGCCGGTGGCGGGGGCGGACGCTACCCCACAGCCCGTTGCGGAGCCCCGTGTCTTGCCACACCGTGGCGTCTCGTACCGCCCTTCGCCTGTAGCGCGGGTACAGCGCGCACAGTTCCCCAGAGGCGCTGGAACCATCAACACTGGTCGCCATGAGGGACTTGACACGGGCGGTGCTAAGGCATTATCATGTGGAGCGCTGGTAGACACTTGTCACCACTCGTCTGCGATTCCGGAAGGGACGGGGTCTGGTGGCCCCACTGGTCTTCAAAACCAGTTGCGGGCAGATAAAACTGCCCGTGGTGGGTTCGATTCCTACCCCTTCCGCCATCCCCCTGTTTGCGAGGGGCGTAGCCGCAACCGTCCCGGTTGCGGTCGGCAAGCGGGACCCTTGCCGCTACCTCGTGAGAGAGCGATGGCGGAGCCAGAGCGACAGCGCCTCACAAGCCACGTGCGGGCCGCGGGCTGAGCGGCTAAGACAGGTCCGGGCGACCTGGCCCAGCTCGTCTGCGCGCTCCCGCAGCCGACCGACCCCGACGTGCTGATCGGGTTCGCGACTGGGGACGACTCCGGGGTCTACCGCCTGTCGCCCGACCTGGCGCTGGTCCAGACGGTGGACGTGCTGACTCCGATCGTGGACGACCCTCGGACGTTCGGCCAGATCGCCGCGGCCAACGCGCTCAGCGACCTCTACGTGCTGGGCGCGCGTCCACGCACCGCCCTCAACATCCTCACCTTGCCGGAGGGCGAGGGCTTCCGCGAGATCGGCCGCCAGATTCTCCTCGGCGGGCACGACAAGTTGGCCGAGGCCGGCGCCGCGCTCCTCGGCGGGCACACCCTGGAGGACCCCGAGCTGAAGTACGGCGTCTGCGTGACCGGCACCATCCACCCAGGGCGCATGCTCACCCACGCCGGCGGACGCCCCGGCGACAGCCTGGTGCTGACGAAGCCGCTTGGCACGGGGGTGCTCTCGACGGCGATCAAGGGGGGAGTGGCCTCGCCGGAGCACGCAGCCGCGGCCGCGGCGAGCATGGCCACGCTGAACGCCGCGGCGTCGAGGGTCGCCGTGGGGCTCGGCGCGCATGCCTGCACCGACGTGACCGGCTTCGGCCTCTTCGGCCACCTCCTCGAGCTGCTGCGCGCGAGCGGGGTGGCGGCTGTCATCGAGGCCGCAAAGGTGCCGCTGCTGCCAGGGGCGCTCGACTACTGCGCAATGGGCATGCTGCCCGGCGGCTCCGTCCGCCTGAAGGACGCCTACGGTTGCAGGGTGGACGTCGAGGGGCCGCTGAGCGGCGTGCTGGTTGACCTGCTCTTCGACGCGCAGACCTCGGGCGGCCTCCTGGTGGCGACCCTCAGGGGCGCGGAGCTCGTCGAGCGCCTGCACTCCGAGGGAGTCACAGCGGCAGCGGTGATCGGGCAACTGGTCGCGCAGCCCAGCGGGCGGGTGAAGGTGGTCTGATGCCCTCGCACCTGACACATTACGAGAACTCGTAATGCCTCACTTACGGGTGGCGCCGGCGTGTCGCGCATGTTCGTAGTGCGGGCTCCAGCCCGTCTCCTGGGCCTGCGACGGCTAAAGGCCGCACTACAAACGAAGAAGCCGCCCCGCCGCCGCCGGTGACTAGGGCATCACCTAAATGGCTCGCCACGATTCCCGGTCGAAGCGCGCGGACCTGCGTAGGGCCAATGCTGTGGGCGAGGCGTCTCTGCCCCGCGGGGCACGGAGGCCCCGCCCACAAACACCAAGAATCGGGGCGAGCCATTTAGGCGGCAACGTCGGCTGGCCGCGGGAGCCCACACTGGCTGCCGGGTGGCAGAGCGGTATACTGTCCGACCCTCTCTAAGCCGGCCAAACTAGCCAGACTAGCGACGGGCCGCCGGTTGTGGTCTCGGCGATCTGACGCCCACAATATGTTGTATTGCTTTGTTAGGCTGTATGTGTGTAGTGGTGTGATTGACCGGCATGCTCGAATCTGTGGCTCTTGGCGGCGGCGTATGTCAAGAGGGATTCGGCGGCATGTTCCTGCGCTCCCAACTCCTCCCCGTCCGCCAACCGCAGCCCTCGCCCATCAAACCGCCCTGAAAGCCGGGGGTTGAAATGGGAGAGAGGAACTGCTATGATGCGCCTGCCTCGGGGGGAAGGAAGGACCATTTGTGGGTAAGTGCTTGGCTGCCTTGGGCTTAGTGCTATTGGGGGTGACCATGAGCAGGAAAGGGGCCGGCGGGGAGGGGCTGAGGCTGTATCCGGGGCCGGAGGGGGAGGCGGCGTCGGGGGACTACAGGGTGGAGGTGAATGGGAAGCCGTGCTTTGTGTACCAGGCGAAGGTGCGGCAGGAGATAGCCAAGCCGCCAGGGTCGATCTGGACGCACGAGGTGGGGTGCAAGGCGGAGGTGGCGTCGCTGGCCTACTTCGACTTCGAGGGGAAGGCGGAGGTGGCGGTGAGGCCGATGCGGGGGTTCAAGGCGGCGAGCGTTCACCCGCGGTCGTTCGGTCTGAAGGCGGAAGTGGACAGTGGGGTGATTCGGTTCACGCTGGACAGGCCGCGGAAGGTGACGGTGATGCTGGACGGTTCAGACAGGCAAGCGCTTCACTTGTTCGCAAACCGGTTTGAGAGCGACGCGCCGAAGCCGGACGACCCGAATGTGCTGTATCTCGGGCCGGGGGTCCACAAGATCGGCTCGACGCGCCTGAAGAGCGGGCAACGGGTCTACATTGCGGGCGGGGCGGTGGTGCGGGGGCAAGTCCTGCCGGACGAGACGCCGCAAGTGTCCAAACGGACGGGACTTAAGCACTACAGCGGTGGGGTGCTGCACGTGGACAAGGTGGTGGGGGTTCGGATTGGGGGGCGGGGGATACTCGATGGGGGCGACATGCCCCACGCCGCTCGAAGCCTCATCCTCGTGAACAACTCGCGCGACGTGGTCGTGGAGGGGATCGTGCTGCGCGATTCGCCCAACTGGAACGTCTGCATCGCGGGGAGCGAGCGGGTGGTGGCCCGCGACCTCAAGCTCGTGAGCGGGCGGCTGAACTCCGACGGCATCAACCCCGTGAACAGCCGCAAGGTGGAAATCCGCGACTGCTTCATCCGCAACCACGACGACTCGATCGCGGTGAAGGCCACGCGGCCCGAGGGCGACTGCGCGGACATCCTGGCCGAGGGCTGCATCATCTGGAACGACTGGGGCTACGCACTCGGCATCACCTACGAGACCCGCGCGCCCATCCACGGCGTCGTGTTCCGCAACTGCGACGTGCTCACCGCGCTCTTCTCCCCGCTCGGCGTCTACATGGTGGACGCCGCGACCGTGAGCGACGTGGCATTCGAGGACGTGCGCGTCGAGGCCACCCGCGACAAGCTGGTCCGCATCGCCATCGGCCACGACATGTGGGCCACCGACCCCCAGCGGGGCCACATCCGCGGCGTCCGGTTCAAGGACGTGGCGTTCACCGGCCGGGGCACGCCGGGGAGCGAGATACGCGGCTTCGACAAGGAGCACATGGTCGAGGGCGTGACCTTCGAGAACCTCACGATCGGCGGCAAGCGGATCGCCAGCCCGGCGGAGGGCCGCTTCGCCATCAATGCCCACACGACGGGCATCGAGTTCAAGTGACAGGGGGCGGTCACTCGGCGGCGAGCTCGACGCCACAGAGGAGTGGCGGGAGGGAGCCCTCGGCGGGCGTGAGGGCGATGGCCAGGGTGTCCCGGGCCTCGATGCCCTTGAACTCGCGGACCAGTGGCTTGAGGCGCTCGCCCGCCGCCGCAATGATGTCAAGGCGGTCAAGGACGCTCTTGCCCTGAAGGCTCACTGCGAAGACACGCTGGCCGGACTTGAGGTCATCAGGCTCGGCGAAGTGGAGTCGGACGGTCCAGTTGCGCAATTCGGCCTTGTCGCCCGCGGGGAGGTTGAAGCCAATTGGCAGCACGATCTCTCTCGCGCCTGCGACGCCGCTTGCGGCGACCCAAGGGAGGGTGCCGGGCTCGCCGGGCTTCGCCCGCAGCGAATGGATGCGGAAGAAGGAGGCGTCGGCGGGAGCGATCTTGACGCGCGAGGCGAGGGAGCGGCCTTTGGCCGGGACGCCGAGCCACAGCGAACCGTCCGGCTCGGCGCGGTCGCCGGGCGCGCCGAAGTTGAAGCCGGCGCGCTTCAGCGGCGTCGGCTCCTTCGGAGGCAGGCCGTTGAACGTGAACCAGGCTTCGTTTTCGGGCTGGTGGACGTATGCCAGCGCGGTCGTCCGGCTCGGGTCGTGTTTGATGCCGAGGTTGGGCGCGTTGAGCAGCCCGCCCGCGGGGATGTGGGAGGGCGTGCAGCCGCCGTTGAACTGGCGGAGCCGCGCCCCGCCCGCGCCCTCGGCCAGGTCGTAGTAGCCGGGGCGGAAGGGCACGAGGCCGTCGCTCGCTACCAGATGGTTGCAGCCGCTCTTGTCGAAGTCCCAGGCCTCGGGCAGCCCCGTGAGCCGCGACATCCGCAGGTGCGGCTTGCCCGTCAGCAGGTCGTAGGGATGGCAGTAGCGGTCAATCACGATGTCGCCGAGGACGCAGTGGGGCTCGAAGTACGGGAACTCGGCCAGCTCGTAGAGCGGCTTGCCGTCGGCGCCGCGGAAGGCGCGGAGGAGACCGGCCGGCTTCCCGCGTGCCTGGCCTGGCGCCTTCACCCAGGCATTGCCCTTCCACGCGACCGGCTCGCGGGCGGGGGCGAGGAGGATGTCGCGTTCGGGCGAGTAGGTGAGCTGCATCACCTGCATTTCGAGAGGCGCAGCCCAGGCGTCCTTGCCCGTACTGAGGTCGAAGGCGCGGAGCATCGGTGGCTCGGGCGGGATGGGGCGACCGCTCTTGGCGAACTCGGCCATCACATAGTCGGGCACGAGGTCAACGGCGAAGACGCGGTTGCCGCCCACGGCGATGCCCTGGTTGAGGAAGCCGGCCTTCGCCTCGCGGCTCCAAAGGAGCTTGCCGTCCTTGCGGTTCAGGGCGAGGATGTGGCTCATCCGCATCCTGTCCTTCACCCACGCCCCGCCGTTGCCGTCGCCCCCCGCGCGGGCCGCGGCGATGTCGGATGGCTTGAAGGCCGTGGCAACGAGCAGGTCGCCTTCCACCCGCAGATTGCCCCAGCACCACGGCTCGTCCTTTGGGGGCGGTATGGGCACGGGCCAACTGGCGAGCTGCTCGCCAGTCGCGGGGTCGAACCGCAGGCATCGCGTGGCCGCGGCCACGTGGATGGCATCGGGCATCGAAACGTAGTTGTAGCCCGACGCCCGCGGGCGATGGGTGGGGGGCACCTCGGCCTTCAGCGCCTCCGCGTCGCGCCACGGCTCCGAGTGCTTCTTCGAGTGGATGCCAAGGCCGGGGAAGACGAACGAATCGGGCAGCTTCGCCTCCCAGAGCGGCAGGCCGGTGTACTGGTCGAAGGCCGATAGGAGGGCGCGGCTCTGGAGGATCATCCGCCCCTCCACGAACTCGGCCTGCGGCGGGAGCGAGCTGCCCACGTGGTCGCCGCCGAAGACCGTGTTGACCGCCCCATCGAAGTAGAAGCGGTGGTGCGCCGCCGGCCCGCCGTACCAGAGGATGCCGAGCGGCGCCTTGATCAGCGCATCGCGCACCGCCAACCGATTCCCCGCATCTGCAAACTCATGCGTCCAGTCTGCTGCCCCGGGCAGCGGCCCGGCCCGCTCTAGGAACGTGTGGCCGGTTCTCGCGGACATCTGAGTCCCAACATGTTTGTGCTCCTTCAACGCGGCCCGGAAGACGGCATCAACGTCGCCATGGATTGTGATATGGGTCATGACTGCCCCGCGGAAGGGCTGCAACAGACGAAGTGCCGCCGCAAGTCCCGCCGGGGATATCAGACCGTCCCTGCCCCGATGCTCACTCGTGATGACCGATGCAAAGTGCGGGGGGAAGCTACCGGACATCGGGTCAGCCACGAGGACCTGCAAGCGATGCGCATCGAATAGCCCTAAGGCGTCCAACCTGCGACGCACGCCGTCCACCTTCTTTGCATCGGGGTCCGCACAGATCGTGCGCTCGGAGCTGTTCAGCATAACGCCCTGAGCCATGTCGCCATCCTTGAGGCCCCAGATGAGGTAGTAGCCTCGTCCGGAGGTGCCGGCCTTGGGGGCATGGTGCGGCTGAGCCGGCCAGGTTTTGGCGGGCGCGTGGCTCTTTGCGGCGAAGCAATAGACACGGCCGTCGTTGGTGGCGGCGAAGAGCTTGTCGTCGGCGGCGAGCTTGAGGGCGATGGGGCCTTCGACGCCCGGCGGGTCGGGGAGAGCGGGGGGCTGGGGACGCGGCGGGACGACCTTGTCCTTCACCTTCGCGCCAGTCTTCCACTCGAGGGCTGCGAAGCCGTCGAGGCCGGGGATGAAGACGCGGTCGCCTTGGACGATGAGGTGGCCGTGGGGGCGGAAGTCGAGCGTGTCGTCGGTCCAGAGGATCTTACCCGTCTTGGCGTCGAGGCCGTGGACGAAGACGCCGTCGGTGCCCCAAAGCCCCGCGACAAAGACGATGATGCCCTCGACGAGCACTGGGCCGGCGCTGGCGGGCCAGGCCGAGATGAGCATCTCGTGGCCGATGACCTTGCGGTCGGAGGGGCCGCCGCGGACTCGCCAGCGCTCCATGCCCTTCGCGGGATCGAGGGCGTAGAGGCAGCCGTCGTCGCTCGCCACGTAGACGGCCTCCGCCGTGGCAATCGGGGCGTAGCGGATGGGGCCGCTGGTGCAGAAGCGCCAGCGCTCCGCGCCCGTCTCGGTGTCGAGGGCCAGGAGCGCGCCATTGTGGGAGCAGCCGACGTAGAGGGTCTTGCCGAACACGACCGGGCTGTAGGCCGTGTCGAGCCCGAGGCGGTGGACCCACAGCGTGTGCTCCCAGGCCGGCTTGCGCTTCGGGAGCTGCCAGGTCCAGCGGAGCGAGAGCTCGGCGGGGAGCTTCTGCGGCGAGACGCCGCTCCGCTGCGCATCGAACTGCCACTGAGGCCAGTCCGCGCCAAGGGCGATTGCGGCGCTCAGCGACGCCAGAGCTGTCAGGGGGCGCATCTCAGGGGTTCTCCAGGAGGATGATGTGGGCGTCGAAGGCGCCTATGAAATCCCTTTGGATGGCGTTGACGGCGGGCGAGGGCGTGGGCTTGGGCAGGCCGTCGCTGCCCTTGGAGCGGCTGACGATGATGAGGCCGTTCTTCCAGGTGCCGAGCGCCGCGTCGGAGCAGCCGGGCAGGTAGGAGGAGAACCTGAGGTTGGAGAGGTCTGGGCGGAAGATGGCGGCGTAGTCGCCGCCATACCTGTCGCCCGTCATCGGGTCTTCCCAGAAGGCGCCTGGGGTCTGGATGAGGCCGGTGGCGGCGGCGCCGGCGATGGCGACCGAGCCGTCGTCGAGGACGGCGATCTGGCGGATGTTGGCGAAGTTCGGCGCCCCGCGATGGCGGGCGTCGGTGAACCACGACGGCACGTAGGACGCCCACCAAGTGTGGGACTTGGTTTCGCGGGTCTTTGGGTCAATGCGCATGATGTGGGCAAGGGAGTTAGCGCCCTTCATTCCGGAGGTCTCCATGCCCATTCCGCCACGGCTGGCAGGCTTGCGCCAGTCGGTGGCCTGGCGGGGGAAGACCGAGTTGCCGCCGTCCGACCACCCGCCGATCAACAGGTCGCCGTCCCTTGCGAAGGCCAGAGCGCGGGCGGAGGAGTCGGAGACCAGGCGGCAGTCGTCGGCGCCGATCTCGCGGGAGGGGAACTCCCAGAGTCGCCAGACGATTTCATCAGTGGGCGGCGTGTCCCCACGCCGCGTATCGCGGGACGGAGACGTCCCGCCCACAATCTTGTAGAAGTAAGGGTTGCGGTAGGGCTCGCGGCCGGTGCTGGAGTTGCGGTCACCGCCGAAGTAGGCCGTGCCGTCGAGGGGGTCAACGCCCAGCCACTTGGCCTGTCCGGTGCCGCTGCGGGGCGAGAAGAGCGTCAGCTCCTTGCCGTCGGGCGACACGCGGCGGAGGCCCGCGGCGTCGAAGTAGACCGCCCCCGCGCTGTCCGCGAACAGCGCCTCGGGCGGGTCGTTATTCTTCTCCAGCACCCAGAGCCATCCCACCTTGGCGTCGGAGGCGAGGCGGGCGACATAGACGTCGGCCAGCGTGGCAGGGTCGGGCGGGGGCTTGGGCTTTCGGCCCCCCTTGGGCGGCTCAGCCGGCGGTTGATATGGGAGCGTTCGCGCCGACGGCGCGAGCCTGGCGAACGAGGCGAAGCCCGGCTGGCAGCGGCCGGCGATGACGAGCCCCTTGCCGTCGCCCGCGACGATGCCCGCCTCGATAGTCGCCACGCCCCAGTCGAATCGCACCACCCTGGCGATGCTCTTGAGGCCCGGGGCGAAGAAGGCGATCATCCCCGCCGCGTCGGCGCTCTTGCGGTTGGGCACGTCGTTGCCCTTGTTGTCCTTCACGACGGCGGGCTGGCCCGCGTGCTTGCCAGAGCCGAGGAGGGTGGGCTTGGGGCTTTCGGGGAATTGCGGCCCCCAGGCGTTGCCGAAGGCCACGGCCGTGCCGTCGGGCATGGCGCCCGCGGCGACGAACTCCTCGCAGCCCTCGCTGCCGAAGTATGTGGCGGCGAGCACCTTCATGTGCGGCCCCTGAGCCGCCTTCTTCGAGTAGGCCCCGTGCCGCCCGCCCGACTTGGCTCCGACCGGTTCGGCGGCGAGGCACCAGCAGGACAAGGCGACCGACACGCAGAGGACCGGCGCGCGCATGGTTTCCGCTTCACTCCTTGATCACTTCAACACCACAAAGAACCGCGGGCTGCGAGTTGGGCGCGGGCGCCAGGGCAACCTTGAGCGCGTCATTGACCTGGATGCCTTTGAACTCGCGGACCAAGGCTCGGCGAGTGCCCCCGGCCTCCTTTGCAACGTCCAGGCCCGCGAGCGCCTCCTTGCCCTGGAGGGCCACGCTGAACACGCGCTGGCCGGGCTTCACTTCGCCCGGCTCCGCGAAGTGGAGGCGGACCGTGTAGGTGGCCGCCCCGGGAAGAGACACGACAAGCTCGCTGATTCCGACGATGCCTGAAGCAGTGACCCAGGCGAGGCCCTTGTCGCCCGCCTTCACACTGGCGGGGTGGAGGCTGAAAGCGTTGGCCTCGGAGGGAGAAAGGACGGTCAGGGCGCTTGGAGTGCGGGCTTTGGCCCGTATCTTCACCTCCGCGGGCGTTGGGACCACCCTCAGCCACGGCGTGCCGTCGGGGGCCACGTGGTCGCCTGGCGCGCCGAGGTTGAGGCCCAGCCGCTTCACCGGCTTGCCTGCGGCGAGGATGACTTGTTCCGCCGGCTGCCCCGTGCGGCCGCCCAGACGAGTCCAGTTGGCGTTCTCGGGGCGATGGATGAGCACGTAGGCGCTGCGAAGCTCGTCCGAGGGGTAGTTCGCCGCGTAGTTGAAGACGCTGAGCACGCCATTCGCGGGGACGATGCTGGGGGTGCAGCCGGAGCGCATGCCGGGCAGGGGCACCACGTGGTTGTAGCGGAGGTCCTGGTAACAGACGCGATGGGTGGCCAGGTAGTCGCTGCCGATGAGGAAGTTGCAGCCGCCGTGGGAGACCTGCCAGTCCGTCGGCTCGCCCGTGAGGATGGAGAGGGCCTTGGCAGGCTTGCCCGTGGCGTAGTCGAAGGCCAGGCCGCGGCGGGTCACGATGCCCAGGGGGTGCAGCATCAGCGGCTCGGCGTACGGGCCGCCGTCCTCGGCCTGCCACACCAGCTTGCCGTCCTTGCCCTGGTACGCGGCAAGCACGCTTGGGGGCGTCTTGCCTTTCGGCGCCTCGATGGCCTTCCAGTCGCTATCTTTCCAGGTCGCTCGCTCGCGGCAGGGGACGATGAGGAGGTCCTTCTCGGCGGAGTAGGCGGGCTCGTTGAAACAGAGTTCGAGCGAGTGCTTCCACAGTTCATTGCCCGACTTGAGGTCGAGGGCGTAGAGCATCGGCTGGGGCCAGGCGGTGCGCCAGTTGTTTACCTTGTAGGCGGCGATGACCTCGGGGATGGCGAGGTCGAGTGCGAAGACCTTTCCGCCGCCGACCGCCATGCCCCAGTTGAGCCAACTGGTCTCGGCCTTGCGTTTCCAGAGCAGGTCGCCCGTCTTGCGGTTGGCCGCGAAGAGCCACTTCATCGGCATCCGCTGCTTGTTCTTCTCGTTGCCCTGTCGCCAGGCGTCCCAGGCGGCCCTGATGTCGGCAGGGTCGAATGCCGTGGCGAGGAGCATGTCGCCCACCACTCGGATGGCCCCCCAGCAGAGCGGCCGCTTGGCCTCGGCATCCTTGAAGGGAATGTCGAACGCCTTCTCGGTCTTGCCAGTGTTGATGTCGAGCACGAGGAGCTTTTCGGCTGCGGCCACATAGATGGCGTCGGGCATCGAGACCACGTTGAGCGAGTTGCCCGAGAGCTTGGCCAGCTCGATTTCGCCGGGCAGCAGCCCCGCGTGGTCGCCCTGCCACACTGGCGAATCGGGCTCGGGGTAGACCGGCTTGCCGCTTGCATCCTTTAGCATGTCGAGGTAGGCGCCATAGTATTGCACCGTGGGCAGCTTGGCCTCCC
The DNA here is from genome assembly GCA_016872875.1 of Planctomycetota bacterium. The sequence continues at coordinate 16,161 of VGYW01000137.1, forward strand.
ACATCAGCCGCCCCGTGTAAACGTCAATGCACGACAGCAGCCCGTGGCCCTGCATGATATAGCGTCCTTCGACCACCTCGAGGCCTGGCGGGATGAAGGCGGAGTAGGTTCGGTGCCATTCGGCGGCCGGCCCGCCGTACCACAGGAGGCCGAGTGGCGGCTTCACCGCCGTGTCGCGCGCCACCAGCGTCGCGCCCACGTCGTGCCGCTCATGCGTCCAGTCGTCCGCGCCGGCCAATGCACCCTGGCGCACGAGGTTGGTCCGAGCAGAGTTCCCTCCCGCCCAGCCTTGCTCCTTGATGCCCGCGGTCTCGGCTAGAGCCAGGGCCTCCTTGGCGCGCTCGCGTGCGAAGCAGAAGGACGCGGTGCCGCCGTGTGGTCGCAGAGCCCCGAAGACTCTGTTTGCAAATGGCACGGTGAGCGTGTTTCCCACCGGCCTGAGGTCCTCGGAAGTGATGACGTGGGCGAAGTGGGGCGGCAGATCATATGCCACCAGATCGCCGACGTGCAATTCGAGGCGAGGCCCGAGCAGGCCAGCTTCGTCGAAGTGCTTGCGGAGGGCGGCGACCTTGTTTGCATCGGGGTGGACAGCGATGATGCGGAACTGAGACTTCCGATACAACTCCTCGATCATTCGGCCATCCTGGATGCCGAGGACCATGCAGAAGCCCTCCTTCGCAGCCACCGACCCCAGGACATTCCGGGCGGCTGTGGTCCCCAGGTTGTCGGCCGGGGCTGGGGCCTCGTTGGGTAGTTCGTCAATCCTCGGCTCGGCCTTGGCGGGGCCGAAGCAGTAGAGGCGGCCGCTCTCGGCAGTGACAAAGAGGCGGTCGGCCGCGGCGATGACGTTTGTGACGCGCGAATCGGCCTTCGCGGCCCAGGTGACGCGGGGCTTCGTCTCGTCCGCGATATCAATAGCGACGACCCATTCGCCGCCGCTGGCGTAGAGACAGTTGCCCGCCTTGATCTCGACGCGGCGCGGATACCAGTCCTTCGGCGGCGGCTCGATGCCGGCAGGGAGCTTCAGTTCCTCGCCAACGTCGGCCGACCACTTGTAGGCGGGGCGGGCGTTGATGAACCAGGCGCCGCCAACCTGGATGAGGTCCTTCTTCTTCGCCGCGGCCAACTCGGCGGCGGCGGGGAGGCGGTAGAAGCGAAGGATGCCATCGTTCACGCCGTAGATGCGGTCGCGGTCAATCACAGGCGTCCAGATCGCGCCCTCGTGCTCGGCGTTCACGTAGGTGCGATAGGTCGGGTGGACGCGGGGCGCGGAGGCCCCGCCCACAGCGGAGGCCCCGCCCACAGCGTATGCCTTGTTGCCGCTGAAGAGATGGGTGTCGCCCCAGGCGGCCAGCACGCAGGTGGGGAGGTTCTTGACCTCGTAGAGGTGCGACGCCTTCTGCGGCTCACCGGTCTTGAGGTCGAAGACGTTCGGGTACTTGCCCGAGGGCATGATGACCTGGCCGCCAATGATCGTGCCGTAGCCCAGGTTCACATGGGAGGGACTTGTCCAGAGGCGTTTGCCCGTCGCGGCGTCAACCGCCTGGGCGAGGGTGCCGTCAATCGGCCACACCCCGTTGCCGAAGTAGATGACGCCGTCGTGGAGGGCGGGGGCGATGCTGACGGGCCAGTTGGACGACAGGCGCCCGTGGTTGATGATCTTGCGGTCGGCTGGTGCCCCCTCATACTTCCATGTCAGCTTCCCATCGGCCGCGTTGAGGCAGTATAGCGTACCGTCGTCCGCGCCGAACCAGACCTTGCCGTCCGCCGCGACGGGCGCGAAGCGCACCGGCCCCTCTGCATAGAAGCGCCACTTGATGTCGCCAGTCGCCGCGTCAATGGCGACGACGCTGTTCGTCGCGTCGAGGCCAACGAAGACCGTGCCACCAGCCACAACGGGGAAGTGCCCCTCGTCAATGCACATCCGTCTGTCGTAGGCGAAGGCCGGCTCGCGTGGCGGCAGCGCCCGCACCCACTGGAGGTGAAGCCCCTCGGGCAGTTGGAGAGGCGTCGAGGCGGTCCGCGCCGCGTCGTGGCGGTGCATCGGCCAGTCCGGGCCCGCCCCGCCCTGGGCCGCACAGCAAGCGAGACAAGCCACCAGAACGGTCCGCACGAGCGATTTCATCCGAGCTTGCCCTCAGGTCCCCTTCATCCTGTCGCCATCGAGCCCACCGCCCCCCACCCGCCTCAATATACACCCGGCCAGCGGGAAGTCAAGCGAGGGGGCATGCCCCACAATCCTGGCGCATGCCTCCGTCCTGAATCGTCGTCGCCGTCCTCGTCGTCGGATGACGAAGAGGGAAGAGCCCAGAGGATCGACGACGACGAGCACGAGAAGATGCCCGATCGGGCCTCCGCCGGTATCAGAAGTCATACTCCAAGCGCGAGGCGGCAGGGCTGCGGAATCGGGAATTCGTCGCGCTGAGGAAGGCCAGGAGGGGGTGGGGAACCGGCTGAGAGAAAGGGGGCGTAAGGCGGAATAGCTC
>VGYW01000138.1 GCA_016872875.1 Planctomycetota bacterium
CAGGCCTCCTCGAAGTGGAAGAAAAGAAGAGAACACGCTTCCACACATGGAGGCCTGGTCCTTTACCTTTTGCAAGCGATCCTGATCAGATCGATCTAAAAAGGTCGTCCGGATCATCATACCAGCCGAAGGGTCAACCGGCTCGGGCTGGCGGGCTTCGGGGCGCTGGTCGTCGGTGGTCTTCGCCCGCTCGTTGAACTTCAGGCAGAAGCAGCCGACCAGCTCGAAGGCGCGGGCCATGTCCAGCCGGCCTGCCTCGAGGTCGGCCTTCAGGAAGGGCCAGGCGTACTGGTCGAGGCGCCCCATCGCGTTCCCGTTCATCGTCGAGTGGAAGACCATGTGGAGGAGCCACACGCTCTGGAGCGCCTGCCAGAAGGAGAGCGCCGGCCCCGCGGGCGCCTGACGCAGATTCGCCGCCATTTGGCGTAACTCGCCCGCGCGTTGGGGAGAAAAAAGATACCCGCTGTCTTTTTTCCCCGCCTCGGCGTTGCAGCGGGCGGCGAGGCGGGACGCGAAGTCCGTCACGGCGTCGAGGGCGATGGCGACGGAATCGAGGAAAGCCGTCTCCTGCGGCGTTGCGGCGAGGGGGCGCTGGGCATCGGCGTCGGCCCTGATGCCGCGGAGGCCCTTGGCGAGAAGGGTCGGGTAGTCGGGCACGACGTGGCCGAAGACGGAATGGATGCTGAGGCCGCGCTGGCGGGCGGCCTCGCGTTCGGCATCGGTCACGTAGTCTGGGAAGCCCCATTCGGCGTGGAGGCGGGGCTCTTCGAGGGTCATCGAGCCGGCGAAGAGCTGGCCGTGCCAGAGGCCGGTGGGCATCGCCGAGAGCTTGAGGGCGATGGCCCGCGCCTTGCGGACGGCGAGCGGCTTGGCCATGAAGCGCTCGCCGATGCGTGCGGGGCACTCCCACCGCACGGGCGGCCGCTCCATCGCGTCGCGCACGCGGCGGCGGAGGTCCGCGAGCCGCGGCGTTTCGGCCGGAATCCAGTCGAGCACTGTCCTCTCTCCTGCTCAGCCATATCCGCCGGCCCCCATCATGATCCCGCTCCTGCCCCTGCGAGTCAAGCTGGTTTGCAATCCTCCGCCCGATCCGGTATGATTTGAGCAGTGAAAAGTTATCGGGACATTTCCCAGACAGAGGTGCGAGCAGTCGCACGTGCAGCCCGGTTGGTTCCCGTCCTCGGTGGCCCCGCCTCGCCTGCCCTCCCGCCCGCCTCTGCCAAGCGTCCCTTGTTCCGCACCACTGCATGAGAGGCGCCAGGTTTGTCGAGTGAAGACGTTGGAGTGAAGTTCGCGCAGATGCCGTTTTCGGAGAGGGTTCAGCAGGACATCGCGGCGGCCGGCTACGAGACGCCCACCCCGATCCAGGCGGAGTGCATCCCGCTCGCGCTATCGGGGCGCGACGTGATCGGCCTGGCCCAGACGGGCACGGGCAAGACGGCGGCGTTCGCGCTGCCGATCATCGAGCGGATGGCCCACCGCGTGGAGCTTGGCGCGCTGGTGCTGGCCCCCACGCGCGAGCTGGCGCAGCAGATTCACGGCGTCTTCGAGGCCCTCGGCCGCTCCAGCGGCATCCGAGCCGCCATCGTCGTCGGCGGCGTCCCCATGGACGAGGACTACAAGGCCCTGCGCTCCTGGCCCAACGTGCTCGTGGCGACCCCCGGCCGCCTGATTGACCACCTGAACTCACGCAGCGTGGTGCTCGACGAGATCGAGACGTTCGTGGTGGACGAGGCGGACCGCATGCACGACATGGGCTTCATCCCGCAGATACGCCGGATCATCGAGGCCCTGCCGAGCGAGCGGCAGACGCTGATGTTCACGGCCACGATGCCCGACGACGTCGAGCGGATCGCCCGGCGCCACATGCGCCAGCCCGAGCGCGTCCAGGTGGGCCGCACGGCGCCCGTCGAGCGCGCCGTGCAGCAGCTCTTCGCCGTCGGCGAGCGCGAGAAGACACGCCTCCTGCTCGACCTGCTGAGGGGGACTGACGGGCGCGTGCTGGTCTTCGTCCGCACGAAGCGTGGGGTTGACCGCCTGGCCCGCGCCGTGAGCGGGCGGCACCGCCGCGTGGCCCGCCTCCACTCCGACCGCGCGCAGCCCGAACGCGACGAGGCCATGGCCGGCTTCCGCGAGGGGCGCTACCGCATCCTCATCGCCACCGACATCGCGGCCCGCGGCATTGACGTGGCCGACATCGAGCACGTGATCAACTACGACTTCCCGCGCTCGGCCGAGGACTACCTCCACCGCATCGGCCGCACGGCCCGTCTTGCCGCCAGCGGCCGGGCCACCAGCTTCGTCACCCGGGCCGAGCGGGGCACCCTGGCCTCCCTCGAGCGCCTCGTCGGCACCAAGCTCGCCCTCCTCACCGCAAACGCCTGACCGCCCCACTCACTTCTCCTCGTAGGTCGTGATCTCATACTGTGTCAACCCCGCGCCCCTGACACTTGGCCCACTATGGGCGCCTTGGCGATCCGGACGCATCCGGGGGCTTCCCGCCATAGTGGGCCAAGCTTATACCTGGTCCACTATGGGTAATCTGGCGATCCGGACGCATCCGGGGCCGTTTTCCCATAGTGGGCCAACTGCGCGCCTGATGTTTGGCCCACTATGGGCGCCTTGGCGATCCGCACGCATCCGGGGGCCTTCTTCCCATACTGGCCAACTGCGCAGGCTCGTTGGCCCACTGTGGGCGGGCTCGCTCTCCGGGCGGCTCCGTTAGTTCTGGCACAAATGGGGACCGTCACCTATTCTGTCGAGGGGATTGACAGGGGGGCCGCGGCGTGGCATGCTCAGGCCATGCCACGCATCGCACGCACTTGTTCCTGACCTACAGAACCAGCTCTCTTCGGCCTGAAGCGAAAGAGGAAAGAAGAAAGACCTCACCCCACCCTCGTGGGAATCCCAGGATGCTTGACACCAGATCGCGATGCCACTATAATCCCAGATACGTTTGTGTCCCTGGGAAGAGATGGCTCCAAGCTCGGCTGGAAGCGGCACGGCAAACTTGCTTGTTGCTGTTCCCGGCTGTAGCCAATTTCGGAGACGGATCGATTGGCACCACGGCATAATCCCTTCAACGTAGGCACACAGGATTACAGGGTGTTTGAGATCCTGGCCGATTGCCAATGGCACTCAAAGTGCGAGATTGAGTCAACAGGAAGTGGCGACCCGAACCGCAACCTGCAGAACATCAAGGACAGGGGGTGGCCGAAGGGCAAGGGCATGGAGGGACCCAAGAAACGGCACTGCGACAAGTGCGGGAAAGGCGAAAACCACTGGAGGCTGGTGAGTGAGAGCCCGGTGGACTTGCCCCGTACGAGGGGGTTATCGGGATCGCAGATCAGCGCGATCAAGGCGTTCCTCGGTTGCACTGATGCTTTCGATGGGCGCAAGTATCCGCCTGGTGAACTTGAGGTCGACCACAAGATCCCCACGAAGCGGCTCCATGGGCCCGAGGTCGTGGACGAGACAACACCAAATTGGATGGACCAGTACCAACTGCTCACCCGGGGCCACAATCTTGAAAAGAGGCAGGCGTGTAACAAGTGCGTGGCGACTGGTCGGCGACCGTTGGGCAAGTTCGTAGAAGGCGGGGATGACTATGATAGTCTGCATGGGTGCCGTGGGTGCTTCTACCACGATGCTGAGAAGTGGAGGGCGCACTTCGGCTCGCGTGGCGAGTCGCCCGTCTGCCCTGCATGTCTGAGCGCTATGCAGGCCGGGAATGTGACTTCGAGGCGCTTCTGCGCCTTGTGTGGCCGCGAGCTAGCACACACGCGAGAGGACAAGACGCGATGAGAACCGACTGCATCTACTGTGCGGACGTATTGGCTGGGCTCGGCCAAATCCAGGATGGTTCCGTGCACTGCGCGATAACCTCCCCGCCGTACAATCTGGAGAAGCCCTACGGCGAGCATAGCGACGACCTCTCGGACTCAGCGTACCTTGCTTGGATGGACTCTGTCTGGCGGGAGACCTTTCGAACGTTGGTGCCGGGGGGCCGCCTCTGCATAAACATTGGCGAGAACAAGAGACACTATATTTCTATGCCGCACTTCGCCGCATTCATCCACAGCATCTGTGGGGAGCTTGGCGGTCTCTACAGGGGAACAGTCATCTGGAACAAGCACAGCGCCGCCAAGCACTGTGCTTGGGGAAGTTGGCGCTCATGCTCCAATCCGCACATTGTTCCAAGACACGAGTACATCATCATCTTCTCGAAGGGGACATGGAAGCTGGATGGAGACCCCTCACTGACCGACATGACGGCGGACGAGTTCATGGAGTGTACCCGAAGCGTTTGGGCATTTGGCACGGAAAGCCGCACAAAGATAGGGCATCCGGCCCCCTTCCCAGAGGCATTGCCTGAGCGGCTGATCAAGTTCCTCACCTACCGAGGAGATGTCGTGCTCGACATGTTCGCGGGGAGCGGTACGGTCGGGGTGGTTGCTGCCAGGCTCGGAAGGCACTTCATCCTTATCGATAACTGCATGGAGTACTGCAAGCTGGCTCAAAGACGAATCGGAGAAGAGGCCAGTCTGTTTAGGGCTCTCGCCCCAGAGGTCATCGCGCTCGGGTGGCCACAGGACTCCGAGGCGGAACCAAGAAGCGGGGCCGGCGGAAGCCCTTCTGAGCACCGAGCTGCAAGTGTCAGCCATTGACCTCGGTAGCTCCGGGTGCGTCGAGGTCATCATGTCGCCACCTCATTGCTGGCGGAACGGATCGAACCCGGGCAAGGGTTGCCTCCCCCTCCCCAGACCGCTGCTTGAAAAAGGAAGATAGGGGTCAAGTCTTTCTTTTTTCCTTTTCGCGCGCCTCCCAGTCGGTAGGTTTAGGTCTTTCTTTTCCGCGCGCCTTGCAGCAGCGATGGCACCGTGCCCCGCGCGGGGCGGAAAGGCCCCGCCCACGGGCGTGCTCAGAGGGAGACGAGAGCCGCGTGGTAGGTGTTGGCCACGCGTCGGAAGCCGCCCGCCTCTCCCTTGGGGAGAGGCCGCCCGCTCTCTTGTGAATGGGGCGGGCGGGTGAGGGTGCCTTCTGCGTTGCCCGGGGCAAGCCAAGCACCCTCACCCCAACCCTCTCCCCGAGGGAGAGGGGGAATGGTTGCCTCCTGCTAGACACGTAGACCGCGTGTCCCTACGGCTCTGCCCAACAGGGGCTACTTCTCGTAGGTTGCGATCTCCAGCTCGGGGAGCTTGTCCTTCGAGGGAGTGAAGCGGACGGTCCAGCCGTCGTCCACGCCGCGGTTGGGCACGATGCGGAGGGCAAGGCCGTTGGGTTTGTCGCCGCCGATCCAGGTGCGGACGGCCTTAGTGACGTCAATCTCGTAGCGGAGCGGCGGGTCGAAGGGCTTGCCGGCGCCGCCGCCCTGCTTGACGATGGTGGAGCCGACGATGTCGCCCAGGCCCTTGAAGTCGTAGGGCTTGCCCGCCTCGAACGGGGCGTTGAGGATAACGGCTGCGGCCTCCATGTTCGCCTTGTCGTGGGCCTCGACGACGTGGAAGATGAGCTTTGCGCCCGCCAGGTTCTTGGCCTCGGGCAGCTTCACGTCGTCCACGCCGATGAGGAGAATCCAGGCGGCGGGGGCGGCGGGGTCGTTGGGCTTGAGCCACTTGATGAAGTTGTGGGGGAAGACCTCGCCCTTCATGTTCACGTAGGTGAGCCGCTTGAGGGGGAAGGTGGCGGCCTTGGTCGGCGCGTCGGCGCGGCTGGCCGGCTTCGTGGTGCCGATGAGCCAGGGGTTGGGCATCGTGGCGAGCACCTCGTTTGCCCCGACCGCTGGCGTCGAGGGCGGGGCAGGCGTAGCCATCGGCTCCTGGCCAGGGGCGAGGACCTCGCGGCGGATGAATGCCATTCTCGGGTACACTGGGAACTTGCCCTTCGGCGTGGGCACGGGTATCTCAAACGTGAAGGGCAACTTGTCCACGGCCTTCTGCACGACAACGGGCGTCTCTGCCCAGGTGGCGTAGTGGGCGCGACCGAGCTCGGCGCCCTTGTCGAAGACCTGCTCGTAGGAGCAGTTGCGCGCGCCCAGGCAGTAGGCATAGGTGACGACGAGGCGGTTCTTGCCCAAGGCGTCGGGGTTCTCCGCCGTGACGGTGATCGTGTTCTTGCCGGGGGTGAGGAAGGGCTGCGCCTCCTGGTTGTGCTGCACGATGCTCGCCAGCTCGATGGCCGTGATGGGCTTCTGGAATGTGACGCGGACGAGGTAGCGGTAGGTGCCACTTACGGACCTCGCGAGGTCCGTAAGGTCCGCGGCGGCCCACGCCTTGCCGTCCTTCGAGACCTCGGCCTTCGCGTCGTCGCCCGCGAGCTTGCCCGAGGCCTTGGCCACTACGTAGGGGGAGGCCATCTCGACGACGAAGGAGGCCGGCTTGGTGGCGTCCTTCGGCTTCAGCGCGCCGCCCTCCAGCGCCACGTTCTCGGTGTCCTTCAGGCTGGCGAGGAAGGCGTCGTTGCGCATGTCGGGCTTGAAGACGAGTGTGCCGTTCGACCAGGTTCGGCGGCGGTCTTTGGCCAGATAGGGCTCGAGGAGCGGGCCGATGGCGGGGCAGTTCCGCACGTCCTTGTCGCCGCAGGAGTGGAAGGGCGCCTTCTCCTTGCCATTGAAGTAGTGGGCGCCCTCGATCTTGTCCCAGTCGAGGGTGAGGGCATAGCCGACGCCGAGGTTGACGATGGTGTTGTAGCGCGGCTCGTCGAACTGCACGCTCGCCCAACCGCGGGGGCTTCCCGCATCGCGGTTCGCCTTGCAGCCGTCAATCACGCCGGGGAGCGAGTCGCCGCACACGAGGAAGGCGGGCGCCGTCCAGTTCACCTTGTCGCCCAGGTACTCGAAACGGTTGTCCTTCGTGTACCAGACCTTGCGCCCCTGGTCGAAGACGAAGCCGTCGCTGACGAGGGCGGGGTTGGCCTTGATGTCCTGCTGCCCGGCCACGGTGCGGCCGCCGGGGGCGTTGGGGTCGGGCATCCAGCAGTAGAACTTCAGGAAGGTGTCGAAGTAGTGCCAGCGGCCGCCGTACTGGACCTCGACGGTGGTGTGGCCGGGCCAGCCGCGGAAGCGCCACTTGAAGCCCGCCTTCTCCCAGAGAGCGGAGAGCACGGCGTGCTGTCCGCCGCAGAGGCCCCAGCCGTAGACATTGAGCATCTTGAGCGCGCCCAGGCCGCCCGGCTCGCCGGGGTAGGCGTGGTGGTAGTAGAGGTAGAGGCAGGCGTTGTAGATGGCAATCGCCTTCTCATCGTCCGTCTTGCAGTCCTTGGTCACCGACGCCACGACGCTCTCGAGCGTCGAGCAGTCAATCGCCCTGTCGCTCAGCACCTTCACGTTTCCCAGCGGCTCGGCCCAGGCAGCCGCGGCCACCAGCCCCAGCGCCACAACCAGACACATTCGCCTCATCGCTTCTCTCCTGCGTTGACACTCCCTGGGAATGGAGTATACTCTCAGCCAGCAGGTTTGTCCAACCACCGTAGGGACAAGCGGCTGTACGTGTTTGGCGAGGAGGCAACCACTCCCTCTCCCTCGGGGAGAGGGTTGGGGTGAGGGTGCTTGGCTCGCCGCGGACGATGTAGAAGGCACCCTCACCCGCCCGCCTCTGGCGGGCGACCTCTCCCCAAGGGAGAGGTGGGTGGCCCGCCGACCCGAGGCTAGGCGCGTACACTCGGCTCGCGTGTCCCAGGAGCACGACAGGCGAGCCGCCTGTCGCTACGGGAGCCAACAGGAGACGTTCATGCAGCCCCAGGCCTCCAGCCGCCGCCAGTTCCTCCTCCGCGCCGCCGCAACGTCTGCGGCCCTTGCTGCGCCCCACGTGCTCACCTCGTCCGCGCTCGGCGGCCCCAACGCCGCACCCGCCAGCGACCGCGTCCGCGTGGGCTTCATCGGCACCGGCGGCCACGGCATAGGCCAGAACCTCAACGGCTTCCTCCGCCAGCGCGATGCCGCAGTCGCCGCACTGTGCGACGTGGACGACGGCTGCCTCGCACGCGGCGTCAAGGTGGCCGAGGACGCCTACAAGGCCCGCGGCCTCGGCGACGAGTTGACCAGCATCCTCAAGACCAAGGACTGGCGCCAGGTGATCGAGCGCCCCGAGGTGGACGCCGTGATGGTCTCCGCGCCCGACCACTGGCACTGCCTGATGAGCATCTGGGCCGTCCGAGCGGGCAAGGACGTCATCTGCGAGAAGCCGACCTACGACATCGCCCAGGGCCGCGCCCTGGCCGACACGGTCCGCCGCTACGCCGCCGTCTTTGCCACGGCTACCGAGGACCGCTCAATCGCCGTCTACCACCGCCTGGCCGAGGTCGTCCGCAACCGCCTCATCGGCAAACTCGTCCGCATCGAACTCACCCTCCCCCAGGCCCCCGGCGGCCCAGGCGACCCCACGCCCCAGCCCGTGCCGCCCGGCCTCGATTGGGATATGTGGCTCGGCCCCGCCGCCTGGGCGCCCTATTGCCCTGGCCGCGTCCACTTCAACTTCCGCTACTGCTCCAACACCGGCGCAGGCATCCTGGCCGACTGGGGCTGCCACCAGGTGGACACCGCGCAGTGGGCCAACGACACCGAGCGAAGCGGCCCCGTAGAGATCGAGGGCGTGGGCCAGCGCTTCGACACCGGCCTCTACGACACTATCCACACCTACGACATCACCTACCGCTACGCCAGCGGCGTCGTCTTCCACATCAAGAGCGGCGGCACCGGCCTCCGCTTCGAGGGCACCGACGGCTGGGTCGAAAGCCCCTCCTGGACCGCCCCCATCCGCGCCAGCCGCCCCGAGCTCCTCAGCGCCCCCATCCCGCCCGACGGAGTCCACCTCTTCACCTGCCCCGCGGGCGAGCACCGCAACTTCCTGGATTGCGTCAAGAGCCGCAAGGAGCCCTACTTCCCCGCCGAAGTCGGCCACCGCTGCGCCTCCGTCTGCCACCTGGGCACCATCTCGATGCTCCTGGGCCGCAAGCTCAGGTGGGACCCCGCTACCGAACAATTCCCCGACGACCCCGAAGCCAACCGCCTCCGCGCCACCCCCCTCCGCGAGCCGTGGACCCTCTGAGACCGCGCGGCGGAGCGGAATGGACACACGCTCAGGTCGGGTCTTCACGTGCTCGTCGTCGTCCTCGTCGTCGTCGAGGCCGATGGCTCTCTCCACCATCAGCGGATTCGACGACGAGGACGACGACGACAACGACGACGATTGGGCACCCCAAGACCAGGGGCCAGACTCGCGGCGGCCGAGTCTCGCCTTGACACCCAGGGGCGGGCCTCCTAGAATCAACATCGGCGTAACTCGCTGGACCCAGGAACCCGGAGCAGGCGACATGGACAAGGATGCGTTGGCGTTTCTCGAGAAGCTCGTCACCACCCCGAGCCCGTCTGGCTACGAACAGCCGGCTCAGAAGCTGATGCGGGAGCGAATGGCGCTCTTCAGCGACTCGGTGCGGACGGATGTGCACGGGAACGTGATCGCCGCGCTGAACGCCGCGGCGCCCCTCCGCGTGATGCTCGCGGGGCACGTGGACGAAATCGGCCTCATGGTCAACCACATCACCAACGAAGGCTACATCTACGTCACCCAGATCGGCGGCGTTGACCCCGTCGTGGCCGTCGCGCAGCGGGTGGTCATACACAACTCGAAAGGCCCCGTCCCAGGCGTCATCGGCCGCAAGGCCATCCATCTCACCGACAAGGAGGACCAGGGCAAGCCGATGAAGCTCCACGAGCTGTGGATTGACATCGGGGCGAAGAACAAGAAGGACGCGGCGAAACTGGTCTCGATGGGCGACCCGATCACCTTCGACGTCGGCCTCACCCATCTGCGGAACCAGCTCGTCACAGCCCGCGCATTCGACGACAGGATGGGCGCATTCGTCGTGGCCGAGACCCTTCGCAAGCTCAAGGGCAAGGCACTCAAGGTCGCCGTCTACGGCGTCTCCACCGTCCAGGAGGAGATCGGCCTGCGCGGCGCCCGCACGAGCGCCTTCGGCATTGACCCCCAGGCCGGCGTCGCCATTGACGTCGGCCACGCCACCGACACGCCCGGAGTTGAGAAGACCCGTGCGGGCGACTTCGCGTGCAACAAAGGCCCCATCGTCTGCCGCGGCGCCAACATCAATCCCGTCCTCTACCAGATGATCGTGGACGCCGCGAAGAAGGCGAGGATTCCCGTCCAGATCGAGGGCGCGCCTGGGGGCACGGGCACCGACGCGAACGCCATCCAGCTCAACCGAGCAGGCGTGGCGACCGGCCTGGTCAGCGTCCCCTGCCGCTACATGCACAGCCCCTGCGAGGTCATCTCGCTGAAGGACCTCGACCAGGCGAGCGACCTCCTGGCCGCCCTCCTGGCCCGCATGCCGCCCGAGGCCGACTTCACGCCGTAACCATCGCAAGGGCCACAGCCTGCCGCCAGAGGCGGAGGAACGCCTCTGCCAGGGGTCCGCGGCCTACCTGTGAGAGAAGCGCGTGGGCGCCCTAACCTGATGGCACATATACCCTTAAGGCTCGAGCACGGACTGGAGTGCGGGGAACCAGCACTTGACAACCGCGTGGAGTGGGTGTATACTCTGACTGAGTTGCATTCCGGATGCCGTCCACATTGTGGCCCGACATAGGCGGGGCGGCGCCATGTATCGTGCGGCTCGATGGACCGCTGTTGCTCTGGCACTCCTCTGCGCAGAGCCCCTGCGCGCCGACACCCTCCGTCTCTCCGACCGCGGCACGATTCAAGGAACGCTTCAGGAGCTCGTCCTGCGCGTGGACGGCTTGCCGCGCGTGTATAACCGCGGCGAGCTCAAGGAGGCGGCGCTCGCGGACGCCGCCGATGCCCTTGAACTCAACGACGGCTCCAAGGTCCAGGGCAGGGTCCTCTCGCTCACCTTCAAGTGCACCGACAAGTTGTACGCCTACGGTCGCTCGAAGGTGAAGGCGATCGAGCTCGACCCCCAGAGCGCCATCCCAGCCCCCACCCCCACGCCCGCCACCGAGAAGCCGACCCAGGCCGTGGCCGAGGAACCCCCGCGGGCCAGGCCCAGGACCGCCGAGGAACTCGAGTCACAGAAGAAGGGCCTCGCCAAGAACGCGGAGTTCCTCAAGCAGTTCCTCGAGAAGGCCGACAAGCGCGGCCTCTTCGGCTCCGCCAGCAAGGCCGAGGACCGCAAGAAGCGCGTCCTCGCCATGGCCGAGCAGATCAAGGCCGAGCTCCAGGCCGGCAGGCTGTTCACCGACGGGCAGCTCTACCTGCGCTACGAGGCGGCCGTCGCCGGCAAGCCCTTCAGCGAGCCGACCAAGACCCAACTCCGCACAATGGCACAGGGCGTGAAGCTCAAGGAGGGGACGGACAAGAACACCCCCGAACTGCTGGTCGAGCCCTTCCCCGAACAGAAGTACTGAGCCGCAGAAGAGGGACATCAGGAAACAGGCTGCCCGCTTGGCAGCCAGGCCAAAGGAGGCAGAAGAATGAAGAATCTGGTGGCGGTGGTGCTGGTGCTCGGCCTTGTGTCGCTGGCGTTCGCCGGCGGGCCGCGGGAGTACAGGCAGGGCCTTGTCGCACACTACTACCAGGACCCGCAATACTGGGGCGGGAACTGGCCCGACGACGTCAGCGTGCCCGCGGTGAGCCCGCTGGACTGGACCTTCACGGAGTACGCCTACAGCCGCGTGGAGCCGCTGATCAACCACCTCTTCATCCGCAACGGCTGGTTCACCGTCCGCTGGGCCGGCTACATCAACGTCCAGCCCGGCGCTACCGGCGAGGTCAATCCCGAGAACTCCAACGCCCCCATCGAGGTCGGCTTCGAGCTCTGGATGGACGACGGCGCCAGGCTCTTCATTGACGGCGAGAAGCTCATTGATTCCTGGAAGGCCTGCTGGGAGAAGCTCCCCGAATCGCACCGCAGGTGCACTGTCACCCTCACCCCAGGCTACCACCGCATCGTCGTCGAATACTTCCAGGGCCAGAGCCTCGATAAGGACGACGCCGACCCGGCCAAGCTCTACTGGACGATTGGCGGCAAGCAGCAGATCGTCCCGGCCTCGCACCTCTTTCACACGGACGAGGACCTCGAGGGCAAGTGAAGCCCGCCGGACAGGGAACCAGAAGGCTCAGCCCCAGCGGGGCGGAGCAAACACCCTGAGGTGCCGCCCCGTCGGGGCTGGGTAGCCACTTGCCCGCCCGTCCCCCTCCCCTCAGCCTTCCCTCAAGCGCCAGTGCCCAAGCTGGTTGACCCGCCTTCGCCCGCCCTCCCCCCTGCCCGCCGCCCCGCAACCTCCCAGTTTGGCGCCAACGAGCGGCGGGACTTCGCCCGGCGGAGTTCGGCTGCCGCCGCTACTTCACTGCCGCCAGACTCCGCTGCCCGAAGTCCCGGCGTGCCCTACAGCCAAACTGGGATCCCATGATGCGGCGGGCAGGGGGGAGGGCGGGCAGGCAGATTTTGCCTTGTTTGTTCGGAAAAGCACGTCAGGCGGTGGCGTCGTTGAGGGCGGAGATGAGCTGTTCGAGCGAGAATGGCTTGGCCACTGCGGCGCGGAAGCCACGCTCGCGGGCCTCCGCGAGCACGGCATCCCTGTGGAAGCCGCTGGCCGCGACGGCGCGCACGTCGGGGTCCAGCGCGCGGAGCCGTTCGAGGCAGGCCCCGCCGCTCATGCCGTTCACCACCGTGAGGTCGAGGACCACGGCGTCGAAGCGCTCGCCGCGGCGGGCCGCCTCGCCGTAGAGCTCGACGGCCTCATCCCCATCGGCCGCGGTGGCCACCCCGAAGCCGGCGCGGCGCAGGAGGCGCTCGACGCCGTGGCGGACGATGGCGTCGTCGTCCATCACCAGCACCCGCCGCGCGCGCCGCGGGGCGTCGGGGGAGGGAGCGGCGGGCTGCGCCGGCGCCTCGGCGGCAGGGAGGTAGGCCTCGAAGGTGCTGCCCACGCCGATGCGCGACTGGACCTGGACGTGGCCGCCGTGGTTGCGGAGAATTGAGTGGACGACGGCCAGGCCCAGGCCGCTCCCCGCCCCCTTCGTGGTGAAGTAGGGGTCGAAGATGCGCGAGAGGTTCTCCGGGGCGATGCCCACCCCGGTGTCGCGGACCACCAGCTTGACGTACCGGCCCGGGGGCAGGGGGATGCCCGAAGCGGCGTCGAGCGTGGCGTTGGCCGCCGCGATCGCCACCACGCCGCCCTCCGGCATCGCCTCGGCTGCGTTGATCACCAGATTCAGCACGACTTGGCTGATCTGCGCGGGGTCCACCTCGGCGGGCCACAGGCCGTCCGGGATCGAGAAGTGCACGCGCGCGTTCGAGCCGACGAGTGCGAACTCGGCGGTCTCGCGGAACAGGTCGCCGAGGGCGACGGGTCGGCGGACGGGTGCGCCACCGCGCGAGAAAGTGAGGAGCTGCTGGGTGAGGCCGGAGGCCCGCCGCACCGCCTTCTCGGCCTCCTCGAGGGTGCGGACCACGGCGGGGCTGCTCGAGCCGTCGAGCCGCGCGAGGGTGATGCTCGTCAGGATGCCCATCAGCAGGTTGTTGAAGTCGTGGGCGATGCCGCCGGCGAGGACGCCCAGGGACTCGAGCTTCTGGATGCGCAGGCGC
The DNA here is from genome assembly GCA_016872875.1 of Planctomycetota bacterium. The sequence goes on from VGYW01000138.1 coordinate 13,561, forward strand.
TCCTCCTGCGCTCGGCGAAGCTCCGTGATGTCGTGGCTGAAGGCGAGGACGCGCCGCTGACCCCGGATCGTCGCCGCTGTAAGGTGCATCAGGAACCACGCCGGCTGCCCGAGGCGGTCGCGCTCCATCCACTCGAAGGTCTGCGGTTGCCCCTGCGCGGCCGCCCGCACGAGGCGCAAGGCGGCGTCCGCCGTGCAGGGCGCCTCCTCGGAAGCCACGACCTCAATGCTGGCCTGGTCGGTCGGCCGGCCCACTCGGCGACGCTCCTCGTACGCCGCGGGGTTCATCTCCAGGATGTCGCCGGTCTCGCAGTCGTGCACGTAGATGGCGTCTCCGGCCGCATTGAAGATCGTGCGATAGGTCTCCTCGGAGGTCCGGAGGGCCTCCGCCAGGCGATGCTGCTCCGTCACATCGCGTACGACGCCCGTGATGCCCACGACCTGGCCCGCTGCGTTCCGCAAGGGCACCTGGACGGCGTGCAAAACGATGTCCTGGCCGCCGATGCGGAGCGTGCTGATCGCGTTGACGGTTTCGCCCCGAAGGCTCGCCTCATCCACCTCGCGGATGATGGCGGAGTTCTCGGCGTCGAAGACCTCCTCGGGGGTCTTCCCGAGGAACTGCTCGGCAGTGAGACCCGCGAGGCGAAGAACTGCCGGGTTGGCAAAGGTGTAGCGGCGCTCGGCGTCCTTGCAGAAGATGGCATCCTGAGCGCTCTCGGTGATGGCGCGGTAGCGCTCCTCACTCGCGGCGAGCGCGGCAGCGGCTCGGCGCTCGTCGGTCACGTCGCGCCAGATGCCGATGATGTAGTCCCTTTTGTGGAGGACGATGCGCCGGGCGCGCACGTGCACGTCGCGGACCTCGCCCGCCTTCGTCCGCTGCTTCGTCTCGAAGGTGTCCGAGCCCTCGCGCAAGACCTTCGCGCAGTGCTGCGCGAACATCTCGGGCGACTCGATCACCTCGTAGTCGGGGACGGTGAGGCGCGCGAACTCCTCGCGCGTGTAGCCCAGGTTTGTGTTGGCCATGTCGTTGAACTCGACCATGGCGCCCGTGCGGGCGTCGAAGAGCACCACGGAATCGGCGGCCTGCTCGAAGAGGGCGCGGTAGCGCGCCTCGCTCTCGCGGAGCGCCTCCTCGGCCTGCACGAGCTCCGTGATGTCGCGGCCGACCGACTGGTATTCGGCCACGCGGCCCTCAGCGTCGAACAGCGCGCAGTTCACCCATTGGTGCCAGCGCACCTCGCCCGTCGGCAGCACCACCTGGTGGGTCACGCTCGCCTGCGGGTGCTCGGGCGAGAGCCCCTCGATGGCCGCGCGAACCCGGTCCCGCTCCTCCTCGGGCACGTAGGGCAGCCAGTTCCTCCCCACCAGCTCCTCCTGGGTCGTGCCGAGCGCGCGCGTGGCCGCCTCGTTGGCGAACACCACCGTGAAGTCGGGGCGGAAGCGGTTGACCATCTCGTCGGCAGGCCCTGCCGACTGCTCGCCGGACTTCGGCCCGGCCCCGCGCCCTGATGGTGCAGCCGCCATGCTCCGCCTCCTCCTGCCAATGGCCCGGTAACGAAGCAGGTGCGTGTGAGCTCCCACGCCCTGACACCTGGGGCATTATACAACCTGCCGAATGAGTCCACAACTGGGCAGGCCGAATGGTGAATATGGATCAGGTAGCGCTGAGCTTGCGCCTTTCTGTGGCTCAGGGGGCCTTGGGGGCCGGGGGCGGGGTGGAGGGAGGCGGCTCGGGGGGCTTGGGGGGCGGGGTGGGGCGCGGCTTCCAGTAGATGATGCCGAAGGTGCGCCAGTTGGGGAAGACGCGCATGTGGATGGGAATCTTCCGTGGCGGGGCGGCGCGCTTGGCCCTCGGCAGGTTGAGGCAGGCGACCCAGGCGGCGTAGCCGCCCTCCGTGGCCTCCTCGGTGAATGACCAGGTGAGGGTGGTCGTGAGGCCGTTGAGGATCATGAGCGGGGCGAAGAAGACGCGGTTGAACAGCGGGATGGAGCTGAGGGCCTTCGAGGGGACGTCGAGCACGTCGCGGGGAAGTCCCAGGACGGCGTAGGGCGGGAGCATCCAGGGGCGGAGGATGAGGCGCTTCTCGGGGGGCGGGGGCTGCTTCGCGGGCGGCTCAGCGGCGAGCGCCGCGGCGGCACAGGCAAGGGTGAGGAGGAGGACGAGGGGGCGCATTGAAGGCTCCAGAAAGTCAAAAGGCAAAAGGAAGAAGGCAAAAGGCAAAAGGTGAAGAAAGAGAACCGAACGCCTAACGCCTAACACCCAACACCCAACACCGTTCGCCTGTTCACTTGGCGCGGCGCCAGCGGACGCCCTGGGGGGTGTCTTCGAGGATGATGCCGCGGGCGGCAAGGTCGGTGCGGATGGCGTCGGCACGCTTGAAGTCGCGGGCCTTGCGGGCGGCCTGGCGCTCGGCGATGAGACGCTGTATTGCTTCGCTGTCAGCGCTCACCATGTCCACATTGCTTTCACCGACAACGACCGTCGGCCGCCCGATCCTGCCGTGCGCGCGCAGCGCCGGAAGTGTAAGCACAACACCTCTCTTCCCTGGCGCCTCGAGGACGTCGAGGACGCGGTCGAAGTAGGCCATTGCCTCGCGGACGACGGCGGCGGAGGCGGCGGTGAGGGCGAGGCGGTTGGCCTCGTGCATGAAGTCGTGGACGGCGGCGAGTGCGCCGGAGGCGTTGAGGTCGTCGTCGAGGGCCTCGGCGAAGGCGGTCTTGGCCCGCTCGCAGAGGGGGGCAACGTCCGGCCCGCCTTCGGCGGCGGGGGCCTCGGCGAGGCGGGCGACGAAGTCGTTGATGCGCCGCACGGAGGTCGCGGCGGCCTCCAGGCCCTCCATCGTGAAGTTCAGGGGCATGCGGTACTGGCTGCTGAGGAGGATGTAGCGGATGGCGAGGGGGGAGTGGCCCTTGGCCAACAGGTCGCGGAGGGTGTAGAAGTTGCCGAGGGATTTGGACATTTTGGTGCCGTCAACGAGGAGATGGCGGTTGTGCATCCAGTGGCGGACGTAGGGGCTGAGGCCGGTGGCGGCCTCGGCCTGGGCGATCTCGCACTCGTGGTGCGGGAAGAGGTTGTCCTCGCCGCCGGTGTGGATGTCGAGCTGCTCGCCGAGGTAACGCATGGCCATCGCCGTGCACTCGGCGTGCCAGCCAGGGACGCCGGTGCTCCAGGGGCTTTCCCAGCGCATGACGGAGGTTGGGGCGGCCTTCCAGAGGGCGAAGTCGTGGGGGCAGCGCTTGTCGGGGTTCACCTCAACGCGCGCGCCCTCCATCAGGTGCTCAAGCGTGTTGCCCGAGAGGCGGCCGTAGGCGGGGAACTTGGCGAGGTCGAAATAGACCGAGCCGTTGGACACGTAGGCGAAGCCGTTGGCGAGGATGCGCTCGACCATGCGGACCATGTCGGGCACGTGCTCGGAGGCGCGGGGGTAGACGTCGGCGGGCAGGAGGCGCAGGGCGCGGGCGTCCTCGAAGAACGCCTCGCTGAACGTCTTTACCACGTCCCACACGCTGACGCCGCGCTCGCGCGCGCTCTTGCCGATCTTGTCCTCCCCCTCGTCCGCGTCCGATGTCATGTGCCCAACATCGGTCAGATTCATTACGTGCTTGACCTTCAGGCCGCGCAGGAGCAGGTGGCGTTTGAGGACGTCCACGAAGACAAAGGCTCGGAAGTTGCCGATATGCGCAAAATCGTGGACCGTCGGCCCGCAGCTATAGAGGCGGACGGCTCCCGGCTCGATGGGCTCGAAGGGCTCTTTGCGGCGGGTGAGCGAGTTGGTGTGGACGATGCTCATTCGTGCCTCCGCGTCTTTCTGGAAATCGTCCTCGTCCTCGTCGTCGTCCTCGTCCTCGATCTTCCCTTTTCTTCCAGAAGGACGGCGGCGTGGGCGGCGATGGCGCGGCCTTCGCCGGCGGCGTCGAGGCCGTTGTTGGACTTCGCCTTGACGCTGACGCGGGCGGGGTCGAGGCCGAGGAGCTGGGCGAGGCGCTGGCGGATGGCCGCCTTGTGGCGCGTCAGGCGCGGCTGCTGGGCGATGATGGTCGCGTCGAGGTTCACCAGGGTGAAGCCTGCGGCGCGCACCTTGTCGAGCGCGGCGGCGAGGAGATGGGCGCTGTCGGCGCCGGCCCAGGCGGGGTCGGCGTCGGAGAAGAGCTCGCCGATGTCGCCGAGCGCCGCGGCGCCGAGCAGGGCGTCGCAAACGGCGTGAAGGAGCGCGTCGCCATCCGAGTGTCCCAAGAGGCCCAGGGGGGAGGGGATTTCCACCCCTCCGAGGCGGAGGGGGCGGTTTGGGGCGAGGGGATGGATGTCGTAGCCGATACCTACCCGCATGCTGCGGATTCCAGGCTTCTGCCGCCCCCTGCGGGGGCTGGGGCCTGCGTGATCCCGCGTCCACGGGCTTACGCCCGTGGCTATCGCGCTGCCGCCCCCTGCGGGGGCTGGCCGCCGAGGAACTGGCCGAGGCGGCGGTACTTGGCGTAGCGCTGTTCGAGGAGCTCCGCGATGGGCGTGGCGGCCAACTGGTCGAGGTGGCGGATGAGGGCCTCCTTGAGGCACTTGGCGGCCTCGCGTGGCTGGTAGTGTGCCGCGAGGTCGGACTCGGGCACCACCTCGTCCACTATCCCGAGCTCGAGCATGTCCTTGGAGGTCAGGCGGAGCGCGGCGGCGGCCTCCTCCTTCTTTTCGCTGGAGCGGAAGAGGATGGCGGCGCAGCCCTCGGGGGTGATGACGGAGAAGTAGCCGTGTTCGAGCATGAGCACGCGGTCGCCCACGCCGATGCCGAGCGCGCCGCCGCTTGCGCCCTCGCCGAGGATGACGCAGAGGATGGGCACGCGGAGGGTCGAGAGGTCGGCGATGTTCTCGGCGATGGACTGCGCGATGCCGCGCTCCTCGGCCCCCACGCCGGGGTAGGCGCCCGCCGTGTCGATGAACATGACGATGGGGATGCGGAGGCGCTCGGCGAGGCGCGCCTTGTGCATCGCCTTGCGGTAGCCCTCGGGGTGGGCGAGGCCCCAGTTGCAGGCGACGCTCTCGCGGGTGGACTTGCCCTTGCGGTGTCCGATGGCGAGGATTCGGCGGCCGTCA
>VGYW01000139.1 GCA_016872875.1 Planctomycetota bacterium
GTGCCGTGGAGCACCATCTGGCGACCGACCGCCGAGAACATGATCGAGATGCCCAACCCCGGCGGCTACGCCGGCCACTTCCGCGTGATGACCGCCAAGAACGGCAAGCAGTTCGGATGGGGGATGATTGACTACTCGAACATGCTCTTCATCCGCGACGGGGACATTTTCAAGCCGTTCGCGGGCACCATCCGCATCGCCTTCGGCCCGTTCGGCGGCGGCGTGCTCTATCCCGTGATGAAGGGGATGAAGGAGGGCGCCTACCTGTGGCAGGACGCGAACAACGACCAAACCGTCCAGCTCGCCGAGCTGACCACCTCGCCGACCGGCCGCGGCGAGACGGCGTTCAACTGGCTCGACGCCGACCTGAACGCCTGGAGCGACCACGGCTTCATGTTCAAGCCCGTCCGCTTCGAGGCCGACGGGCGGCCGGTCTACGACTTCGCCCAGCGGGTCGAGGTGCCCTTCAAGGGCAACAACTCGAACGGCACGAGCCTAATCTACGACGACAGCGACGGGGCGGTCTACACGCTAAGCCCCGGCCGCGAGCCCGGCTTCGCCAGATGGACGCGCGACGGCAAGCTGGTCTGGGGCTACGGCGGCGTGATTGATTGGAACAAGGCCCTCAGCCTGCCGATGGTCACGCCCGGCAAGCTCTGGGGCCTCACCATGCCGCTCGGCGTCGCGGGCGACTTCACTGGCGCCGCCACCTACTTCGGCCCCTACCACATCTTCACCCGCGACGGGCTCTGCGTCGGGATGGTGATGCGGGACGGCCGGAGCGGCGGACTCGGCCCCGACATCACGGCCTCCGAGGTCGTGACCGGCCAACTCGTGATGTTCAAGGGCCTTGGTGGCACAGGGGTTGGTGGCACAGGCGTCCCGCCTGTGTCCTCCACAGGCCAGAGGCCTGTGCCACCGGACCGCTACTTCCTCCTTGCGGGCGACCAGGATGGCCGCGTGACCGAAATCCTCGGCCTCGACACCGTGAAGCGCCTGCCCGGCGGCGCCTACACTCACACCGAGGAGAACGCCAAGCTCGCCGCCAAGGCCCTCGCCGACTACGAGCTGGCGAAGGCCAAGTCCCAGCGGCTCGACATCGTGCGCGGCCGTCCCGCCCTCGACCTCGCCAAAGGCGTCACCAAGACCGTTGACGCCGCGAGAGCCTTCACCGCCCGCGCCGCCTACGACGCGGAGAGTCTCTACGTGGCCTTCGAAGTCACCAGCCCGGCCGAACTCGTCAATGCCACGCCCGACCCGCGCACCATCTTCAAGGGCGGCAACCTGCTCGACATTCAGCTTGCGAGCAATCCCGCTGCCGACCCCAAGCGCAAGACACCCACCGTTGGCGACGTGCGAATCCTGGTCACGCGGCAGAAGGGCAAGCCGTTCGCTGTCATCTACCGCCCGAAGGTCAAGGGCTTCACGGGCCAGCCCATCGTCCTCACCTCGCCCACGGGCAAGGAGAGCTTCGACGCCATCGAATCGTCCGATGCCGTGAAGCTGGACCACACAAAGCAGCCTGGCGGCTTCAAGGCCGTCGCCACAATTCCCCTTGAACTCATCGGCTTCGCGCCGAAGCCTGGGGCGAGCGTCCGCATGGACCTCGGCTACATCTTCGGCAACGCCGCGGGCACCCAGGCCGCCCTCCGAGCCTACTGGACCAATAACAGCTTCTCCGCCAACGTCACCAACGACATCCCCAACGAAAGCCGCCTCGAGCCGGCCGAATGGGGAACGGCCACTGTCGAGTAGCGAAGAGAGGTTATCGGTGTTCGGTTTTCGGTGTTCGGGGACAGGGAGGCCTTCTCTCGACCTCGGCGTCTCAGTTGATGCGCCGGTGTGCGTTGGGTATCATAGGAGCGGGTGCAGAATGGTTGATTAGGAGGTAGACAATGAAGGTCATGACGGACACCGAGTTCATTGACCAGGTCCACCGTGTGCTCAAGGAGGTAGAGGAAACTCAGGAGGAAGTGAGCATCACGCGCAACGGTCGAGTCATCGCTCGGCTGCTTCCATTTCCCCCGGGCATGACGCTGAAGGAATTTTCTGAGCGCATGGCTGGGCGTTTGACCAGTAAAAGGGGTGAGGCGTGGCTCCGGGACATAGAGGGCTTCGACCGGTCCGCTGTCGAAGGCACTGCGCGACCCGAGGGAGGACCAATCGCCGATGCCCAATGAGTTGCCAAGGCCCGCGATGTGCAAGGTGGGACGCGCTCAGGAGCCGATCACGCCGCAGATCGGCGTGTCGCTCGCGGGATACTTCCATGATCGGCGGGCGGAATCAGTGCGCGACGAACTGTTCGCAAAGGTGATGGTGATTGAGTCGGGCGGGACACGGCTCGCGCTGGTCTCGCTCGACCTGATCAGCGTGTCGGCGGAGGTGGCGGATTCGGCGAAGGAGATCATCAAGGCCGAATCGGGCATCCCGCCCGACCACGTGCTCGTCTGCGCCACACACACTCACACGGGGCCGGAACTTCGCGACAACGCAGTCGTCCCGGCCTGCCTCCAATACGTCGGCCTGCTGCCGCGCCGGATGGCGGACACGGTGAAGCGTGCGGCGGAGGCGATGGTGCCGGCCACGCTGCGCGCAGGCTCGGCCATTGTCGAAGGTTACTCGTTCAACCGTCTGTTCCGGCTGAAGGACGGCACGGAGGTTTTCGGGCGGAGCGCCCAGGCCATCGCCCCCGCCGGGCCGATTGACCCACAGCTCCAAACCCTGAGCGCCGTGGACGAGAAGGGCAATCTCATCGCACTCGCCGTCAACTTCGCCCTCCATCCCGACGTGATCGGCGGCGGGAGCGCCAACTTCATCTCCGCCGACTGGCCTGGCGAGATTGGGCGGAACATCGCGGCGGTCTACGGCAAGGACGTTGTGACGCTCCACCTCCAGGGCACGTGCGGCGACATCAACCACGCGCCCCACGACCCCACCAACCTCCCCCGCGGCGGCCCGGCCAAGGCCACTCAGCTTGGCCGCGCCCTCGCCGGCGCAGCCATGCTCGCCATGGAACGCGCCGAGCCGATGACCTCAATCCCCCTTGCATCCACCATCGAAACCCTCGCCATCCCCTACTACACCCGCGACGCCAAACTCCTCGCCGAGGTCGCCGCGCTCAAGAAGAAGGCCAAGCTCTCGCCTTTCGAGTCCTACCTGATCGAGCGTTGCGAGAGCTGGCCCCACGACGGGAAGAACGCCGATGTGCCCGTGCAGGCCATGCGGATTGGCGACATCGGCCTCATCGCCCTTCCCGCCGAAATCTTCGTCCGCATCGGGCTCGACATCAAGCACTGGTCGCCCTTCCGCCAGACCTTTGCCGTCGAGCTCGCCAACGCCCGGGCCTCCACCTACGTCCCCACCGCCGACCAGGCCGAGCGCGGGGCCTACGGCGCCAAGCCCATTCTCTCCCGCTGGCTCTGCTCCGACGCCGGCCGCCGCATGGCCGACGCCGCCCTCGTCATGCTCCACAAGCTCCACGCCGCCCCCGCTGACAAGCGCAACTGAGAGGCCACACGGACAGACACGGACACACACAGACGCTGCTCCTCCCTGTCCGTGTTCGTCCGTGCTTGTCCGTGTTCCTCACCCAGGCCCCACGGGATGCCCGACCATTCCGGAGACACAAGGCGCTCGTGCGATGCGACAGCCTGTTGATTGACGCGAACCACAGCGGTCTCAAGCGACCGCACTCCAACAGGCTGCCGCACGTTACGCGATTCATCGCCACCTTGACAAGCCTGCCCTTCGTTCAGGCCCCATGCCATCCCTGACCATTCGGCAGACGCAAGGCGCTCGTGTGATGCGACAGCCTGTCGGAGTGCGGCGGCTCGACGCCGCTTTGGACTTGGCGGCAAGAGCCGTTCGGGTTCGACAACCCTTTGCCCACAACGTAGACTGCGTCCGTTAGGATCGGCACGGAGACCTTGGCTTGGACAAGAGGTCAGTTCGGAGCCAGGGTGCTTGGCACCGAGACAGTGGGGAGCGAGTGGCCCTCTTGCATGCTCGGGGGGCGCGCAACTCCCGAAGTGTCTGGGAATTGGGAACTTAGTACACCGCCCCACAAATAGGGGGACAAGATCGCGGGTGTTCGGTCTCTTGCTCCCAACGGGAGCACAGTGGGTAGCCGGCGGCTTCAGCCGCCGGACTCGTGCGCCAGAAGCAGACAAGTCCCGAAGGGACGGCAGATGCGTGCGCAGGGCCGGCTCCTGTGGGCTTCTGCCGTCCCTTCGGGACTGGGCTGTGTGTGCGCCCCCATCCGGCGGCTGAAGCCGCCGGCTACCCACTGCTGTCCCTTCGGGACTGGGTTCTTGTGCCCTCATTTGTGGGGCGTTGTACTTAGGGAGAGTGGCTCCGCCCGAGCAAGAGGGCCACTGGTCTCCTACTCTCTTGGGGCCGGCGGCGCTTGGTCGAGCCGCTTCAACAGGTCGTCCAGACCGGCGTGGGCAGGCTCGGCCTTCTTGGCGGCCAGGAGAGCCTCGCGCGCCTTGTCCTTCACGCCCCTTCGCTCGTAGGCCTTTGCCAGGAGCACCCAGGGCTCGGCCTTCTTCTCGTCCTGGAGCAGCCGCACCATCGTCTCATATGCCTCGAGCGCGCTGGCGTGGCGGCCCTGGGACTCGCGGCGGCGGGCCAACTGGTCGTAGAAGCCTTTCAGCCCCCGATGCACGAGGTCCACGTGCTCGGGGTCGCTCGACACGGCCCTGCCGCGGAGGTGCGGCTCCACCATCATATACTGCTCCCAGGCCCGCTCGTAGTCGAGTGCGTCCACGTAGGCCGTCGCCAGGCCGATGCGCATCACTGGGGTGCTGGGCCACTTGGCGACGCCGTCCTGCCAGAACGCGCGGCTGTCGGCCCACGCGAAGTTGCGCTTGTGCGCAGCCGCGGCCAGGAGCGCCAGGACGATGATGGCACAGCAGCCCACGACCGCCTTTCGCCATCGGGTGGTCATCAGGCTGCCGAGCAGCCCGGCCGCGAAGCCGCTCGCGCCCAGCATCGGGAGGTAGAGATACCTCTCGGCGATGAGCGCGCTGAGCGGGACGAAGTGCGCGACGGGCAGCAACAGGACGAACCACCAGGCGATGCAGAAGACGGCCAGGGAGCGGCGCGGCGCGGCCCACCAGGCCGCCGCCACCACCCCCGCCGTCAAGGCCGCCAGCAGCCCGATCAGAGTCCCGTCCGCCGCCCAGCTCAGAGTCCCCTCCCCGTGCGGCGTCGCCAGGTGCACGGGGAAGAACAGCAGCCGCCAGTACAGGGCGAAGACGTAGGGCACGTTCGCCAGGCACGAGCTGAACGCCTGCCCCTTGACGACCCCGGCGTCGTGGGCGACCCGCAGGTGCACCGCGGCGAGGCCCACCGCGAGCGCCCAGTGCGGCGCCGTGGCCAGCAGCCGCTCCCAGAAGTCCCTCTCCCCCTCCTCGCTGACGAGCACGGCGAGGACGAGGACAGCCGGCAACGACATGGCGGCTGCCTTCGAGAGGAGCGCCGCGGCGAGGAAGAAGAGGGAGAGGCCATAGAGCACCCAGCGTCGCCTGCCGCTGTGCCTCTCGTGGGTCACGAACGTCAGGAACGCCAGGAGGAAGAAGAGGCCGTAGAGGACGTCGCGGCGCCCTGAGGCCCAAGCCACCGACTCGACCTGGACGGGGTGGACGGCGAAGGCGGCGGCCCCGAGGCAGGCGAGCCAGGGGCGCCGCAGCAGCCACACCAGCACGCCGTATGCCAGCACCGCGTTAGCCGTGTGGAGCAGGAGGTTGGTGAGGTGGAAGCCGATGGGCTTGAGGCCGCCCCAGAGGCGGTAGTCGAGCGCGTAGCTCAGCTCACGGAGCGGGAGCCAGGCGTGGCTTCGGGGGTCCTTCATCACCAACATCCGGCCCACGCTGCGCAGCGAGAGGGAGCGGATGCGCTGGTTCTCCTCGATGAGGTTCCAGTCGTCGAAGCTCACGAACTGATTGCGCAGGGTGTTAAGGAAGGTGCCGGCCGTCAGCGCCACGAGGAGAAGGCAGGCGAACAGATGGCGAAGCGTCGGCGATGTCCCCCGCCAGCCGCGCGATTCGGTGGGCTCGCTCACGAGTATGGCCCCCAGTTCCGGTGAACTGCTCGGCAGCCCCCACGGGGGCGTGCTATATCAGCCCAGGGCGAAGCCCTGGGAAGCAGGCCCGTGCGTGGGCTAGCCCTGAAGGGGCGTACTGCGAGGCACGGACGCCATCGCCTCTCGTGAGTGGCCAGTACGCCCCTACAGGGCTGGGCCGGGGCCGTCTTGCATTCCCAGGGCTTCGCCCTGGGCTGATATAGTACGCTCCCTTCGGAGCTTCGGAACCCACGAACGTCACCAGGATGGGGGGCCATACTCCTTGCTCACCCGGTCGCGTCCTCCATCGTCGAGGCGTCCTCCTCGGCAGCGCGGCGGTCGCGCCTCTTGTAGGCGAGGTACGCCTTGGCTTTGCGGAAGGGGGCGAGCTCGGGGGGTATGCGCGGCACCTCGATCTCGAGGTTCCCGCCGCGCGGCAGCAGGAAGTCGGTCCGCTCGACCTGCTCGAGGACGTATCGGCAGAGGCGTCGAGGGCTGAAGCTCCGCAGGCCGAGCGCGAGCTGTCGCGCCTTGCTCTGCCCCATGGCGTAGGTGAGGCAGCGGGGGAAGAAGCAGCCCATGAAGGCCCGCAGCTCCATGTTCAGTTCGTCGCGCAGCCGCTTGAGCTCTTCGCGCGCGGAGTCGAGGCCGTGGAAGTGCTCGAGGAGTGCCGCGGCCTCCTTGGGGCAGGCCCGCTCGACGTTCTCCCAGTAGTTCGCGGCCTGGATGGCGGGTTGGCGGCCGAGGAAGACGAACGCCAGGTGGTCCACCTTCTTCTGCCGCAGCTCGTAGCTCAGGCGCACGCTGTCGAACACCAGGGTGAACCGGCCCAGGTGCTCGCCGAACCGCGCGGCGGCCTCGCGGGCGCAGCGGAGGATGTTCGCCACGTAGGGGTCGCTCTCCAGCCTCGCGGTCCAGCGGCGCAAGATGTTCTTGCTGCTCGTCTGCTCCTCGAGCGGGTCGAAGAGCGCGCCGGAGCGGCGCTCGGCGGCCTCGTTCTCGACGAGTTGGCCGAGCGGCAGATCGGCCAGGAGCATGGTGCGGAAGCCGTCGAAGCCGATCGGGCCGTCGCGCGGGCCGCGGGCCTCGCGGCGCGTCAGCCGCCCGCTGGTCAAGGCCATGATCGCGTCGTCGAAGATGGCCGCTTCGGTCCAGGCGGCGTCTGGCCCCATGGCCTCGCGGAGCCTGAAGGAGGCGTATTCGCGTTTGAGCGCCCTGAGGTCGGCCTCGCTGCGTTCGAGGTCGGCGCGTGCGCGGCGGAGCGCCGGCTCGGCCTGCTCGCCGCCCTCCGCCGCCGGGCCGGCCTCGAGGCCCCGCACCAGCTCCTCGAGCCTCTGTGTCACCTCAGCCTGCGCGCGGATGCGCCGGCGGTAGCCCTCCACGGCCGCACTAAGGTCCCGATCCATGTCCACTCCTGGCCCCACTTGATGCCGTGGGCGCCGAAGCCACGCACGTGTTCGTAGTGCGGCCTTCAGGCCGTGTTCTGACAGAACGGGCTGAAGCCCGCACCACGAACATGCTCATTCCCTTGGACGCCCTATGTTCCCGCGGCCGGCGGCCCCTGCTGCGCCAGGGGCTCCGGCAGCGGCGCCGGCTCCGGGTGCGCCACGGGCTCCGGCGCTGGCACCGGCGCCGGCTCCGGGGCCATCGCCTGCTCTGCTGCCGGCTCCTGCGGCGGCACGGGCTCCTGTTGCTCAGCCGGCGGCTGTTGCGCGGGCGGGGTGGCCGCAGCGGCTTCCCCGCTGCCCCACTGGGCCTTCACGAGAGCCAGGGTCTCGCGCGCCGACTGCTGCTCCGCCTCCTTCTTGTTCCGCCCCCACCCCGTTCCATACTCGGCCCCGTCCACGACCGTGACCACGCGGAACGACTTGGCGTGGTCCGGCCCGGACTCCTCGATGACCCGGTAGACGGGGGTGCAAGCGCGCTTGCGCTGGACGAGTTGCTGGAGGACCGACTTGAAGTTCTTGTGCTGCTTGGTGTGCTCGGCGTCGCGGATTTCGGAGTCGAGGTTCCGCAGGACGAACTTTCGGGCCGCCTCGAGCCCCCCATCGAGGTAGATCCCCGCGATGAGCGCCTCGAGGACGTTGGCCACCACCGAGTTCGGGAGCCGTCGCCCCTGGCTCATCCCGCGCCCGACGGAAAGGAACTTGTCGAGCTGGAGCGCGCGGCTCTGGCGGGCCAGGATGCGCTGGCTCACCACGATGCTCTTCACCGCCGTCAGCTCCCCCTCCGTGTGGCCCGTGTACGTGTTGAACAAGTACTCGGAGACGACCATCCCCAGGATGGCGTCGCCCAGGAACTCCATCCGCTCGTTGCTCAGGCCCAGGTCGGACCGGTTGGAGGAATGGGTGAGCGCCTTGTCCAGCCACGCCGCGTCTTGGAACTTGTAGCCGATAGCCTCCTGACACGCCGCGATGCGGTCCTGCTCCATGCGAGTCCCTTTGCTGCCGATGGAGCGTACCGCCTGTTTCAGAATGAGTCGATGCCTGCGGCCCGCCGCCGCCGGCGAGCGGCTCATGCTGAAAAAGGCCCATACGCCATCCGCCCTCAATCTACCATATCGCCTCTGGGCGCGTCAAGCGACGTATTGTCTGTCTCTTCCTATCGTCCTCGTCCCTCGTCCTTGTCCTTCGTCCTCGATTCTCCCGGTTTGGAGGAGAGAGGAGTCGAGGACGAGGGACGAGGACGAGGACGATTGGGAGCCCCAGAGCAAGGGGCCGTGGTCACCGCGCGGCGGTTGCACCTGGCGCGGGCACGTGGTCGAATGTCTTCCAGTACGCTTTGTCCGTGGCGTAGGGGTCCACGGGGTCGGTGGGCTTGAGGTCTCTGGGCAGGATGCCGAAGCGCTGCATCTCGCGGACGTAGTGCTCGGTGGGACGGAAGCCTGGCATGTCGAACCGCTTGCCGGCCATCAGGCGGTCGTGGGCGTCGCGGATGCGCGCGAGGAGGGTCTGGTAGAGGGGGTCGCTGGTCGCGGTGAAAACGGGCTTCTTGCAGAGGTCGAGGCCGCCGGCCTCCTTGGCGAGCATGGCCATCAGGATGAGGGACTTGTCGGGCCGCGTGAGGTTGAAGAGCGTGCTCTGCGGGCTGAGGCGCTGGCCGCCGAAGACGAATGCCTTCTCCGTCCCGCCCTTCCTGTCGGGCGCATTCTTGAGGTGGCACTCGCCGCAGCGCTTCGCCATCTCGGCGTGGTCCTGCGGGGCGAGGTGGACGGGGTAGAAGCCGTTGCCGAGGCAGGCGTAGGTGCCGGGGTAGCAGGCGCTCGATTCGATCCAGAGCCGGACCACCGCCCGCTCCTGCTCGGTGAGGGTGGCCTTGTAGTGGGTGCCGTCAATGAGCTTCATGAGGCGGCTGGCGCCGCTGCCGATGGCGTAGGGCGGGTAGTTGCTCTCCGGGCGGTTTCGCCCGTCCGAGACCAGGCCGCGGGCGTGGATGGTGAAGTAGCTGATCGTGTACATGGCCGTCTTGTCGCCACAGAGGTCCACCTTGCCGTCGGGCTTGTCCGGGTTGTGGCAGCTCACGCAGCGGCGGTCGAGGATGGGCTGGACGTCGCGCGGGAAGTCGAGCACGTCGGGCACGCCGGGGACGGGCTCGATGGGGGTCGGCGGGCGGCGGAGGGCCATGATCTCGGTGGTATTCTCGCGCGGGCTGACGGTGCGGTGCTCGTGGCAGCCGAGGCAGCTCGAGGTCTCGCCCGGCTGCACCGTGTGGAAGCTGTGCATGCGCTTCACCGCGACGTCGCGCTCGTCGAGGGCGACGAAGAAGACGCTCTTGAGGGCGGGGACCTCGAAGTTCGCGGAGCCGTCGGGCTCGACGGGCACGGTGCCGAGTATCTGGGCGAGGGTGAACGAGCCGCCGATGGTCAGCGGCTCCATGCCGCCCGAGTGGTTGACCGGCTTGGGAAGCTGCTGGAGGACGAGGAGCTTCTTGATCGAGCCGCGCGCGACCTCGGCCATCTTGCGGCCGTGGTAGATGTCCATCAGAACGAGCCGCCCGGTGGGCATGGAGAGGTTGACGCGCGGCTGAATGACCTGCTCGCGTGGGCGGGGGACGAGGGGGCGCGGCTCGTGGCACTGGAGGTGCCGCTGGTCCGCGGGGAGCGAGTAGACGAGCTCGTTGGCCCCCGTGCCGTCCATGACGAAGATGCCGCGCGGGCTGGCCACGAGGAAGCAGTCCTCGCTGAAGGCCCAGGGGTCCTTCCAGCCGCCGCTCTTGCTCACGTTGCGGGCCGCGGGCTGCGTGTCTGGCCCGCAGGCGGGGTCCACCACCGTGACCGGGCCGAGGTGTTCGGGGGCGCCGTGGCCGGGGGAGAACGACGCCACGATCTTGTTGCTGCCCGGGATAGGCTTGGCGTCGAGCATCGAGACGCCGCCGTAGGTGTTCCCGAAGAACACCGTCTGATTCGTGCCGTCGGGGTTCATCGTCCAGAGGTGGTGGAAGTGCACCTGGGAGCGGTCCACGTACTCCCAGCGCATGTAGAGGATTCGCCCGTCGTTGAGGGTCCAGGGCGTGTTGTCGTGGTCGTTGTTGCTGGAGAGCATTCGGACGTTCGAGCCGTCGGCTTCGCAGCGGTAGAGCGCGGCCACGCGCGTGTACCAGCAGTTCACGAACCTGCGGCAGCGCGACGAGCAGAACACGATGCTCCCGTCGGGGCAATAGGTCGGCTCGATGTCGTCGTCAGGCCCATCGGTGAGCTGCTTCAGGCCCGTGCCGTCGGCGTTGATCTCGTAGAGATGAAAGGGGTGCGTCCCGCCCTTGCGGTAGGAGAAGAGGATTCTCTGGCCGTCGTAGTGGACCTGGGGGTCGCGCACCCCGCCCTTCGGGTCGTCGAGGAGCGTCTTCAGTTCGCCCGTCCGCAGGTTGAGGAGGCAGAGGCGTCCGCCCTCGCCGTAGCCCCAGTAGACGCCGTCCTGGAACTTGAAGCCGAGGGCCTTCGCGGGCGAGTCCGAGTGGTCGGCGTAGTTGCCAAACGTCACGTACCAGTGATCGCGCCCGGGCACTCGCACGGCGAAGGCGATGACGTTCACGTGGGCCATCGGCCCGTCGAGGAACCGCTTGAGCATCGGCCCTGGGGTGGAGCCGCCCTGTGGCGGCGGCGGCTGCTTCGGCGGAGCCATCGGGGCCGCCTTCGGCGCGCCCTTCGCGGGCGGCGCCTGCCCGCCCACTGCCAGGAACGGGACCACGGCGCACACCATAGCCTGCCAAGCGACCCATGGCCTCATGGCTCGTCTCTCCGAATCGTGTGTCCTCAATCGTCCTCGTCCTCGTTCCTCGTCCTCGTCATCGGCTCCTCCCCATCATGGGAGGAGGATCGAGGACGAGGGACGAGGACGACGGACGAGGACGATCGGGCCGCCTCATCCCTTCAGCGCGAAGAGCCCCTTGCCAACCCTCTTGAAGCTCTCGCCGTGATAAAGCGTCTGCTTCACGAGGTACTGGAGGTTCTTCGAGCGGCTCTTGTAGCCCAGAGCCACCACGGCCTCGGTCGCCTCAGGGATGGAGACGGCCTCCTTGCCCTGAAGCGCCTGGCTGAGCGCGTCCTTGAGCATGAGCCGGGGCCTGCGCGACCTCCTGCGACGCTTTGGCCCGACGGCCTTCTTCGCGGGCGCCTCGGGCGCAACTGGCCCACCCAGCTCCGCGATTCGGCGGTTCAGCTCGTCACGCTGCGCGATCAGCTTCGGCAGCCTCGCTCGCCGCCGCGCCAGCTCGCGCTCCAGCGACGCCGACGACACACGCGCCAGACTCACTCTCGGCATACCGCGCTCCTACGTGGCAACAAGAACACACTCCCGGCGTACCTACACTGGCACGCCACACGCGCCAACAGTATACCGGCTACAACCCCGGACCGCAAGTCAAGTCTGGTGTGTCAGGTAATGCCTCAGTTACGGGTGGCGGCAGTGTGTGGCGCATGTTCGTAGTGCGGGCTTCAGCCCGTCTCTTGGGCCTGCGACGGCCTAAAGGCCGCACTACAAACTGAGAAGCCCTTCCGCCGCCACCCGTTACTGAGGCATTACTGTGTCAGGCTGGGAGTGTGGCCGCTGCTTCGGGGGTTGTGAAGCGTCGTTGTTGTCGGCGTCCAATTCCCTGATGAGGCAGAAGGCCATCCGACTCGACGACGACGACGAGGACGACGACGAGCACGAGCCGGGCGGATGGGAGCAGGCCCCGAGATGAGGTGCCGAACTCCCTGGTTGGCAGGTGATGGAGCATGCCCGGGCTTTCTGCTACAATGCACTTTCGTCTTCCCACCCTCACAGGAGCTGGTGAATGGCCGAGAAGTACCGCGCGACGCTGGTTCCCGGCGACGGGATCGGGCCTGAGGTGTCGGAGGTCGCCTGCCGGTGCATCGAGGCGGCCGGCGTGCGGATCGAGTGGGAGCGGCACGACGCGGGGGCCGAGGTGGCCGAGAGGGTGGGCACGCCGCTCCCCGAGGAGGTGGTCGAGTCGATCCGCCGGAACGGGCTGGCGCTCAAGGGGCCGGTGACGACGCCCGTGGGGAAGGGGTTCCGCAGCGTGAACGTCGCGCTCCGCCACGCGCTCAACCTCTTTGCCTGCGTGAGGCCGTGCAAGAGCTACAGGGGCGTCCGCTCACGCTTCCAGGACATCGACCTCGTGGTCGTCCGCGAGAACAGCGAGGACCTCTACGCGGGGATCGAGTTCGCGGAGGGGAGCGAGGCGGCCCGCGAGGTCGTCGCGGCCTGCGAGCGGCTCCAACCGAAGAAGATACGCCCCGATTCGGGCATCTCGATCAAGCCGATCTCCGTGGGCGCCAGCCGCCGAATCGTGCAGTTCGCCTTCGACTACGCCCGCCGCTACCGCCGCCGAAAGGTCACTGCCGTCCACAAGGCCAACATCATGAAGCACACCGACGGCCTGTTCCTCGATACCGCCCGCAAGGTGGCCGAGGAGAACGGCGTGAGGGTTCTTCGCCACGCCGACGGGCAGGTGACTTACGAGGGCGGCGAGATTGAGTTCGACGACCGCATCGTGGACAACATGGCCATGCAGCTCGTCCAGAAGCCCGAGCTCTACGACGTCCTCGTGCTACCGAACCTCTACGGCGACATCATCTCGGACCTCTGCGCTGGCCTTGTGGGCGGCCTGGGCGTGGCCCCGGGCGCGAACATCGGCGACACGGGCGCCGTCTTCGAGGCCACCCACGGCTCCGCCCCGAAGTACAAAGGGCAGAACAAGGTCAATCCCACTGCCGTGGTTCTTTCCGGAGTTCTCATGTTGCGTCACATAGGCGAGACCGTTGCGGCAGACCGCCTTGAGCAAGCGGTGGCCGATGTCATCGCTGAAGGCAGAGATGTCACTTACGATCTCAAGGCGGACCGTAATGACCCTACCGCTGTCGGGACGCGCGAGATGGGCGAAGCTATCATTCGGAGGATGAGAGCATGAGCAAGCCGAAGGTCGCGGTCTTTGGGGCAGGCAACGTTGGGGCGACGGTGGCCCAGCGAATCGTGGAGAAAGAGCTCGCGGATGTGGTGCTGCTCGACGTGGTCGAAGGGTTGCCCCAAGGCAAAGCCCTCGACATGGCCGAGGCGGCTCCCGTGGAGGGGTATGACGCCCGCATGGTGGGGTCGAACAACACGACTGATGCGGCGGGGGCCGACCTGGTGGTGATCACGGCCGGCATCGCACGCAAGCCGGGGATGAGCCGCGACGACCTGATGGCGACGAACGCGAAGATCGTCGGCGGCATCGCCGACGCCGTCCGGGAGCACGCCCCCGAGGCCATCGTGGTCGTCGTGACCAACCCGCTCGACGTGATGACGTGGCTGACCGCGGAACGCACAGGCTTCCCGCCCGAGCGGGTGATGGGCATGGCCGGCGTGCTCGACTCCGCCCGCTTCCGCGCCTTCATCGCAATGGAGCTCGGCGTGTCGGTGAAGGACGTCGAGGCGATGGTGCTGGGCGGGCACGGCGACTCGATGGTGCCGCTGCCGCGGAGCGCCACGGTGGGCGGCGTGCCGCTGCCGGCGCTCCTGAGCGCGGAGCGGATCGAGGCACTCGTCCGGCGGACGCGGAACGGCGGCGCCGAGATCGTGGCGCTGCTGAAGACGGGGAGCGCCTACTACGCGCCGTCGTCGGCCGTCGTCGCGATGGTCGGCAGCATCCTCCGCGACGAGCGCCGCGTGCTCCCCGCCTGCGTGCGGCTCGACGGCCAGTACGGCCTCAGCGGCCTCTACGCCGGCGTGCCCGTGGTCCTCGGCGACGGCGGGGTGGAGATGATCGTCGAGCTCGAGCTGTCGCCCGACGAGCTGAGGGCGCTCCAGGCTTCCGCCGCCGAGGTGCAGGTGGCGCACGACCGGCTCAAATCGGTTCTTCAATCGTAATCGTCCCTCGTCCTCGTCCTTCGTCCTCGATTCTCTTGGCTTGGGTGGGACGGAGAGTCGAGGACGAGGGACGAGGGTCGTGGAAGACACGGACAAACAAGTTTGTCCGTGGCACCCGATGTTACCCTTATCTGAACCACGGGTGCCACGCCCAAGCTTGTTTGGGCGTGGGGGCAGGACAGTCCTTCACTTACCGCAACAGGAAGTGCTCAGTCGGTGAGAGGCATGTGGGACACGCTCATCCAGTTCATCCGGGCGCACGGGCGCTTCCTGGTGACCACGCACGAGCACCCGGACGGGGACGCCATCGGCACGCAGGTCGGCCTCGCCCTGTTCCTGGAAGAGCTGGGCAAGGGCGCGCTCATGGCCAACCAGGACCCCGTGCCGCGCATCTACAGGTTCCTGGACCCCGACGACCGCGTGCGGGCCTACAGGCCGGAGCGGGACGACGCGGAGCTCGCGGCCTGCGACGCGGCCATCGTGGTGGACGTTGCGACGCTGGAGCGGACGGGCCGCGTGGGCGAGGCGCTCAAACGCCTGGGGACGCCGCTCGCCTGCATTGACCACCACGTGACCAACGGCGGCTTCGCGGGGGTGAACGTGCTGGTGTCGGAGGCGGCCTCCGCGTCGTCGCTGGTCCTCGACCTCATCCGGACGCTCGGCCACCGGCCGAGCCGCCGCGTGGCCGAGGCGCTCTACGTGGGGCTGGCGACCGACACCGGCTGGTTCCGCTTCGCCAACGCGGCGCCGCAGGCGTACCGCGATGCCGCCGAGCTGGTCGCCGCGGGCGCCTATCCGCCCCGCGTCTACGAACTGGTCTACGAGGACCTCACGTGGGAGCGCACCCACCTCCTCGCCCGCGCCCTGGCCACCCTCAGGTCCGAGGCCGACGGCCGCATCGCCTACGTGACCGTCACCCGCGCGATGTTCGAGGAGACGGGCGCCAACGACGAGGAGGTCGAGGGCTTCGTGGACAAGCTCCGCGAGCTTGGCGGGGTGGAGATCATCGCCATGTTCCGCGAGACGCCCCAGGGCGGCACACGGGTCAGCCTGCGTGCGAAGCACGACCTCGACGTCGGCTCGCTCGCCGCGCGCTTCGGCGGCGGAGGCCACCGCCGAGCCTCAGGAATCAACCTCGACGCGCCCCTCGCCTCTGCCGTCCCCCTCATCCTCGCCGCCGCCCGCGAATGTCTCGAGGCGTGAGATGCCAGTGGGGACCCTTCCCCTTCACGAAGCCAACGGCGCCCCTTTGCTTTTCCCGCTGCGCGCTGCTAGAATCGGCGCGACGGAAGGGGAATCATGAGACGAATGCCGTTGCTGCACTGCTGGCTTGTTGTGGCGCTCTCCGCCTTCACCGCGGCGATGGGTGCGGAGGGGAGGCGTCCCAGAATCCTGGATGTCCGTCCCTCGGCGGGCCAGGTGGGCACGTTCGAGGCCTTCGAGCTCACGCTGCGCCTCGACGCCGAGTTCGCAAACCCCTTCGACCCCGATGAGATTGACGTGTGGGCGGACGTGGCCGACCCCACGGGCCGCGTCAGGAGAGTCCACGGCTTCATCCACCAGGACTACGCCCGCACGCTCAAGGACGGCAAGGAGCAGCTCGCCCCGCGCGGCGAGCGGGTCTGGAGGGTCCGCTACGCGCCGATGGCGCCGGGCGAGCACCGCTACCAGGCGTCCGTTCGCACGCGGGGCGGCGAGGCCAAGGCCGACCCGGGCGCCTTTGCCGCAGTCCCCTCAAAAAGCCCGGGCTTCATTCAGGTCAGCCCGCGGAACCCGCGCTACTTCGAGTTCTCAACCGGCCGCCCCTACTTCCCCATCGGCCACAACATCTGCTGGGCAGACTCGCAGCTCAAGACCTACGACTACGACGACTACTTCCGCAAGATGGCCGCCGCAAGCGAGAACTTCACCCGCATCTGGATGTGCTCCTGGAGCCTCGAGCTGGAGGGGAGCAAGCTGGACGACTACCGCCTCGACAACGCCTGGCGCCTCGATCACATCATCTCCTTCGCCCGCACCTACGGCATCCACTTCAAGCTCTGCTTCGACAACTTCTACGACTTCGCCCAGCGCCGCCACAGCCCCTATTGGCGCGCCCACGGCGGCCCGTGCGACAAGCCGGCCGACTTCTTCACCTCCGAGGCCGCCAAGGCCCACTACCGCCGCCGCCTCCGCTATATCACCGCACGCTGGGCTCACGCCCCACAAATCATGGCCTGGGAGTTCTGGAACGAGATGGACTACGCGCCCAGCGACCGCGGCAAGGTGCTCTCACGCAAGGAGCCCTACATGCTCGAATGGACCGCCGCGATGGCCGCGGAGCTGCGGCGCCTCGACCCCTACGGCCACCTCGTCACCAACACCCTCGCCGCCTACACCGACTGGCCCGAGTTCTGGGCCATGCCCGCCCTCGACTTCGTCCAGCTCCACTCCTACATCTGCGACGACTGGGAGCCGACGCCGAAGCAGTACGACGCCGCGGCCATGGTGCTCGACCAGGCCCAGGACTTCGCCCAGTTCAAGAAGCCCTTCCTCATCGCCGAGTTCGGCTACCAGCCAAGCGGCGGCGTGAACCGCCTCAACAAGCTCGACCGCACCGGCATCCACCTCCACACCGCGCTCTGGGCCTCGTGCCTCAGCGGCGCCGCGGGCGCCCCGATGCTCTGGTGGTGGGACGACTACGTGGAGCCGAACGACCTCTACTACCACTACCGCGCCCTCGGCCGCTTCCTGGCGGGGGTGGACTGGGCGGGCGAGGCCTGGGCGCCCGTCCGCGACGACGAGCGGACCAACCTCCGCGTCGTCGGCCTCCGCACCGACGCCAGTGCCCTTCTCTGGTTCCAGGACCGCCGCAACACCTGGCACCGCCGCCTCGTCAAGGGCGAGCCGGTCCGCCTCCTCGAACCATTCACCTTCCAGCTCGACGGCATCCGGCCTGGACAGTACCGCGTCGAGTGGTTCGACACCTACGATGGCGCGGCGATCACGGAGGCGAAGGCCGCTGCCGATGAGAAGGGCCTGCCGATCGAGCTCTCCCGCCTGGTGAAGGCGCCGGACGTCGCCTGCCGCGTGGCTCCCTGGGCCGAGCCTCCCCTCCGCAGACCCTCATGGTGAGCTCTCCCCTCGGTTTGACTGGCGAGCTTGCGCCACGCGCCGCCTCAAACTACAATTCCAGTGTGTACGCTTCGCCTCCTGGGAAAAGGAGAGCCACGATGAGTCGCCTGCTCGTCATCGCATGTCTTCTCCTCCACAGCCACGCGGGGGGCGCGGCGGAGCCGTTCGACTACTTCGCCAACTCCTGGAACGTGATCGGCCTGAAGGACTACCGCGACGGCGCCCGCGTGACGCCCGCCAACGAACTGCTCCTCGCGGGCAAGGCAAAGGTCACGATTCGCTTCGGCCGCAACCTCACGCCCCTGAGCCGCGAGCAGACCAAGACCCTTCTCGATGGCTGGCTTCCCATCATCCTCCTCACCGCGCGCGACGGCGACGTGCGCTACGACTTCACCCTCTGGGCCACCCCGCTTCCCACCTCGAAGGATTGGCAGAAGGCATTCGACTGGCCGACCGAGGGGGAGAACTTCCTCAACTGGATTCAGGCCAAGGCCACCAACACCGGCGCGGCTCAGGCCGAGGCCAAGCTGGCGATTGATGAGCGTGCGCCCCACCCCTTCACCTGGCCCCTCGCCCCAGCCCAAAGCGCCGAAGCCGTCGTTGTTGTCCCTTTCGTCCCTGTGGTCCCTGTAGTCCCTGTGGTCCCTTCCGCCGCTCCCACCAAAGAGGATGCCAAGCTCTGGCTCGACCGCACAACTGAGTTCTGGCGCAACCTTGTCCTCAAGGCCGCGCGAATCACCGTCCCGTGCAAGAAGGCCAATGAGGCGCTCCTCGCCGCCCACGTCTGCCAGCTCATCGCCAACGACCACGGCGTGCTCCACGGCGGCGAAGGCTTCTACGACGAGTTCTACATCCGCGACGGCGCCTATCAACTGATGGAGCTTGAGGAGGCCGGCCTCGCCGATGCCGCGGCCAAGGCCGTCGCCGTCTACCTCAAGCGCCAGCGCCCCGACGGC
>VGYW01000140.1 GCA_016872875.1 Planctomycetota bacterium
TGGCTGGGCCGTTTCCCAGGGCTCCCTTCGGTCGCCCTGGGATCGCGCGTCCCCCCCATCCAAGCCCCCGAAGGGGGCGTTTCACGCCCATTGAATCGCCCCGCTCTGGGGGCTCTACGCTGGCTGGGCCTTTTCCCAGGGCTCCCTTCGGTCGCCCTGGGCTACGGCTCAAACGCCCCCATTCGGGGGCTAAACCCCAGCCCCCAGAAGATGTGGGCAAAGATCAGGGCTTCGCCCTGGGCTGCTATGGTACGCTCCATTCGGAGCTTCGGAGCCGAAGAGCATTACCAGAACCGGGGGCCACACTCTCCTTCCATTTGGGGATTGGCCGGGTTTGTGTATAATGGAGGATAATGAGGCGGCGTGCAAGCGCTAGCGGTGGGGCGTGATGAGGAGATGACTGCGTGAGCCCAGCGGTCTGGCTTGTGAAGGCGACGGATGGGCGCGAAACGGCGTATCAGTTGCTCGGGGAGTTGGGTGCGGCGGAGGCATTGAGGCCCAAGTGGCGCGTGCTGGTGAAGCTCAACATCACGGCGAATCTGCCGCCGGAGTCCGGCGTCATCACCACGCCCTCGGTGCTCGACGGGGCGTTGGCCTACCTGGCCGACAACGCCATCCGCAACGTGGTCGTGGCCGAGGGCGGCGGGGACGACGTGACGGCGGCCTTCGACAAGTTCGGCTACCGCGACATCGCCAACCGCCACAAGGTGCCCATCGTGGACCTCAACCGCGACGAGGCGGAGTGGGTGGAGGTGCCCGACCCGCTCGTGGTGCCGCGCTTCTCCATCGCCAAGACGGTGCGCTCCTGCGACGCCATCCTCAACCTCCCATGCCTCAAGGTCCACAACGGCGCCGCCGTCGTGACCCTGTGCATGAAGAACATGATGGGCTGCATAGAGCGGAGCCACCGCGGCGAGATGCACCGCGACTTCACCCACATGGTCATGGACCTGCTGAAGGTCGTGCGCCCCGACGTGAACGTCGTGGACGGGCTTGTTGGCCGCACGTGGGGCGAAATCCACGGCGAGCCGGTGGGCATGGGCGTGATGCTCGCGGGCACGGACATGGTGGCGGTTGACGCGGTGGGCGCGGCGGCGATGGACATGCTCAAGGTGCCGCACGTCGAGCTCGCGGCGAAGCACGGCTACGGCGAGGCCGACCTGGGCCAGATCGATGTCCGCGGCGAGGCCATCGAGGCCGTCCGCCGCCACTTCCGCCGCCGCGGCTGGCGCGCCGACACCTGGGGCGCCGCGCCGAAGTGACCCAATCTTGTCCCGACACGGGAGCATGGGGACGAGAAGAGCATCACAACAAGTCCCTCAACACGATCACTCTCAGGCCGGGCAGCGGAGGGAGCTCCGTGTCATTCGTGACGAGGGAAGAAGCGCCCTCGCGGCGGACGGTGGCGATCTGGATAGCATCAGGCGTTCGGAGCTTGTGGTCGGCGCGCAGACGAGCGGCGGCTTCGGCGATCTCAGGTGTGACATCCACCGTTGTGAGGTGCGCGGCTCTCAGTAGAATCCTGCGGTAGTCCTCGGCCAGCTCCAGGGCGCCCTTCCGGAACGGCTCGGTCAGCGCCTCAGACAGGGTGAGCACAGATGTGACAACGGAGAACTCGCCCCGGTCCATTGCCTCGAAAAACGGGACCACGATGCGGCCGTACTTTGGGTGCTCCTCCATGAAGTAGATCAGCGGAGCAGTGTCCAGCCCCACGATGGTGCCGCGGAGTTCCCTCACCCATTCCATGAGGCGCGCTCCCGATTGACATACTCCTGAGCATCCACGCCGCCCCACACTTCCTTGCCCAGGCCGCGCAATTCCATGATGCTGGTGCGGGGGGCAGCGGTTCTTCGCCGCAACATGGCCGTAATGTCAGCCAAGAGCCGCACTTGTTCGTCCGGCTGAAGCTGCTCGGCTCGTGCCAGCAGGTCCTGGTAATCCTTCGCGCTCATTGCTTTGCTCCCTACCTCATGGGCGTGTGAGCACTTGAACACGTCCCGGTATCGGCTCAGCATGCTTGGCATCCAGGAGCTTGGGGTTTGCGGCTAGAACCAGCTCGGCAAGTTCGCAGAAAATGTCCAGCCGCTCGTTGATAGTGAGGGACTGGAACCACCTGGCCTTAGCCTCTGGGGATTCCGCGGACCAGCCACGTAGGATGCTCAGCTTCATATTATCATTGTACCATTCACGCTCCCAGCCATCAAACAGGGCGCCTTGACCGGGCCGCGGAATGCGCTATGATGGGCGACATGTGGCCGACCAAGCAGGGTGCCTTGTGGACGAGTGAGCCCGGAGGCGTGGCGTGCCGCTGTGCAAGGCCGAGGCGATAACGATACGGCTGACCGACTTCAGCGAGACGAGCCAGGTGGCCGCCTTCTACACGCGCGAGTTCGGCCGCATCGCCGCGCTCGCCAAAGGCTCGAAACGCCAACGCAACAACTTCGACGGGCGCCTCGACCTCCTCTGCCACAACGAGGTCGTCTTCATCCGGAAGTCGCGCACCACGCTCCACATCCTGACGGAGTGCAAGCTGCTCGACCGCTTCATGGGCCTGCGAGCGGGGGTTGACCGCCTCTACGCCGCGCTGTATGCTATGGAGCTGGTGCGGGAGATGACGCCCGCGGAGGAGAGCCAGCCGCCGCTCTTCGAGCTCCTGCTCGGCACGCTCCGCGCGCTCAGCGGCGGCGAGGAGGTCGGGCTGAGCCTGCTGGCTTTCGAGGCAAGGCTCCTTGGGCTGACGGGCTATGGGCCTATGCTGAACGCCTGCATCGTCTGCGGCAGCGCGGAGTTGCCGAAGGGGAGCGTGGCCTACAGCGCGGCACGTTGCGGCGTGCTCTGCCCGGCCTGCCGGCCGCACGACCCCAAGCGCGTGGGGGTTCCGCGCGGGGCGCTCGCCCTCCTCGAAGGCCTGGCCAGCGGCGCCGCCGCGGCACCCGCCGCGCGGAGCCTCCCGAAGGGACTCGTCGCCGTGCTCCACAAGCTCCTGAAGGCAACCTTCACCAACCACCTGGGCCACGAGCCGAAGCTGATGCGCTATGTGTGAGGCAAAGTGCTACGGAAACAGGGGGACGAAATCCCAGTCCCGAAGGGACGGCAGTGGGTTGCCGGCGGCTTCAGCCGCCGGACCAGGGCGCACCCACAGCCCAGTCCCAAAGGGACGGCAGAGCCCCCGCGGCAAGGCGGCGGGGCACACGGCTCTGTCGTCCCTTCGGGACTACTGCGATTATGGCGCCCGAGTCCGGCGGCTGAAGCCGCCGGCTACCCACTACGCTCCCTTCGGGAGCAAGACATCCGAATGCCTGCGAGCTCGTCCGCTTATCCGTGGGGGGGCGCACTTTGTGATGCTCCTCTTGGCCCTGTTCGCGGCCGGCTGCCGAGAGGAGAGGAACGGGGCGGTGAAGATCACGTATTGGGAGAAGTGGACGAAGTTCGAGGGCCAGGCCTGCAAGGACATGGTGGCCGCCTTCAACGCGAAGTACAAGGGGCGGATCGAGGTCGAACACGTCACCCAGAGCCAGATCGAGCGGAAGCTCCTCGTGGCCATCGCGGGGGGCGACCCGCCCGACGTCGCAGGCGTCTACGCCTTCTGCGTCTGCCCCTACGCCGACCGCAACGCCCTCGAGCCGCTCGACGAGCGCCTGACGGCCGCAGGAATGTCCCGCAAGGACTACGTGCCGGTCTACTGGGACCTCTGCGAGCACCGCGGGCGAATGTGGGCGCTCCCCACCACCCCCGCCACCGTGGCGCTCCACTGGAACAAGCGTCTCTTCCGCGAGGCCGGCCTCGACCCCGAACGCCCCCCCACGACCCTCAAGGAGCTCGACGCGCTCGCCGAAAAGCTCACGAAGCGCGACAAGGAGGGCAACCTCACACAGGTCGGCTTCCTCCCGCAGGAGCCCGGCTGGTGGAACTGGTCGTGGCCCTACTGGTTCGGCGGCCGCCTCTGGGACGGCAAGGCCACGATCACGTCCGACGACCCCGCGAACGTGAAGGCCTTCGAGTGGATTCAGAGCTACTCGCGGAAGTACGGCGTCAGCGACATCAACAGCTTCGCAAGCGGCTTCGGCAACTTCTCCTCCCCACAGAACGCCTTCCTCGCCGGCAAGGTGGCGATGGAGCTCCAGGGCGTCTGGATGCACAACTTCATCGAGATGTACGCCCCTGGCATGGAGTGGGGCGCCGCACCATTCCCGAGCGCCGTCCCCGGCCTCGAGAACGTGAGCACCGCCGACGCCGACGTGATCGTCATCCCCCGCGGCTCGCGCCACCCCGACGAGGCCTGGGAGTTCATCAAGTTCGTCCAGTCCCAGGAAGGGATGGAGATTCTGTGCATGGGCCAGCGGAAGTTCTCGCCCCTCGCCAAGGTCAGCCCGGGCTTCATGGAGAAGCACCCGCACCCCTACATCAAGACCTTCCGCGACCTCGCCGAAAGCCCGAACGTGGTCACGCTCGGCAAGATGGGCGTCTGGCGCGAGTACCACCGCGAGCTCAACTGGGCCTTCGACCGCGTGCGCCGCTCCCTCGACGCTGAGCCGAAGGACGTCCTTGCCACGGTGCGCGAGCGGGTGCAGCGGAGCCTCGACCGCGAGCGCCGCAACCTCATTGCACGCGGGGTGATCAGAGACTGACCGATCCGACCCCCATCGTGATAGGCCGTGACAGGAGAGGCAAAGCTCCCCCTACGACGTGGGGGAATCGCCGGTTCAGGCCAAGGTACTTGCCACTCGCGCGACCCGCACAACTCGATCGGTTTTTGGGGGACGGGCAAGCAGTATGCTACGCGGCGCTGCTCTGTCTGGCGTGGTGGAGATGCGCCCTGGGGGCAGACGCGATGCAATGGAAGATCGGGATAGCCAGGGCCGCCATCACGCCTGAGAAGCCCGTGTGGCTCGCGGGCTACGGCGCCAAGCGCGTGCCCGACGGGAAGCTGCACGACCTGTGGGTGAAGGTGCTCGCGCTCGAGGGCGCCGAGGGCCGCCGCGCCGCCCTCATCACGACCGACCACATGGGCATTCCGAGGTGCATGTACGAGAGCCTGTGCAAGAAGCTCAAGGAGCGCTTCGGCCTCGACCGCTCCCAGGTGATGCTCACCTTCAGCCATAACCACTGCGGCCCACGGCTCCGCGACGACCTGGTTGACTACTACCCGAGCGAGGCCGAGCAGGAGGCGCTGGTCGCCGAGTACACAGATCGCGCGGAAGCGATCGCGGTCGAGACGGTTGGCAAGGCGCTCGCCGCCCTCGCGCCGGCCCGAATCTCAATCGGCGAGGGCACCGCCACGTTCGCCGTCAACCGCCGCAACAACCGCGAGGCTGAGGTCCCCGCCCTCCTGGCCGCCGGCGCCCCGCTCAAGGGGCCGGTGGACCACTCGGTCCCCGTCCTGGCCGTCCGCGGAGCTGCGGACAGGCTTGAGGCGCTGCTCTTCGGCTACGCCTGCCATCCCACCACCCTGAGCTTCACGAAGTGGTGCGGCGACTATCCGGGCTTAGCGCAACTCGCCCTTGAGAAGAGCCATCCGGGGGCAACCGCCCTCTTCTTCACCGGCTGCGGCGGCGACCAGAACCCGCTGCCCAGGCGCAGCGTGGAGCTGTGCGAGCGCTACGGAGCGATGCTTGCGGAGGGGGTCGAGCGGGCGCTCAAGGGGCCGATGAAACCCGTCTCGCCCCGCCTGCGCACGGCCTTTGAGCCGGTGGAGCTGGCCTATGAGAAGGTCATGGGCCGCGACGAGTTGCGCGCCGCCGCGGGCAGCCCGAACGCCATCCAGGCCCGCTGGGGCGCGCGGTTGCTCAAGAGGCTTGATGCCGGCGAGTCGTTCCCCGCCTCCTATCCCTACCCGGTCCAGGCCTGGAAGCTGGGCGAAGGGCTCCTCCTCATCGCCCTCGGCGGCGAGGCCGTCGTGGACTACGCCTTTAGGTTCAAGAAGGAGTTCGGCCCGACGACCTGGGTGTGCGGCTACGCCAACGTGCTCGTCGCTTACATCCCCTCGCGGCGTGTGTGGGACGAGGGCGGCTACGAGGGCGGCCCATTCCTCTACGAATACGGCCACCCCGCCCTCCGCTGGGCGGGCGACACGGAGGACCGCATTGTCGCAACGGTGCAGCGCCTGGTCCGCAAGCTCAAGGAATAGGGTGGTCTTTCCTGTTGACAAACCCGCGTCAGCATGGGAGAATTGGGCCTGCTCTACGCCGACAGAGGGAGCTCAGGAACCAGGAAGGTCCTATGGGTCCTATCCGTCCTATCAGCCCTATCCTCACCTGCTTGTCTCGTTCCCACGCTCCGCGTGGGAACGCAGGCTCCCCGACG
The DNA here is from genome assembly GCA_016872875.1 of Planctomycetota bacterium. The sequence goes on from VGYW01000140.1 coordinate 6,304, forward strand.
CTCTGCGTCGCGCCGCCGGGACAACCCGCTGGACGACGCGGAGCGTCGAAGGGGTCCGTTCCCACGCAGAGCGTGGGAACGAGGTGGGGGCCGGCATGGAGCGTGGGAACGAGGTGGGGGCCGGCATGGAGCGTGGGAACGAGGTGGGGGCCCGCATGGAGCGTGGGAACGAGGTGCGGCGCGCCGCGGCGCGTGGGAACGAGATTGGTGGGGGTGTGCGCGCTGCTCGCGGGGACATGCCTGGCCGCCGCGCCGCCGGCGCCCATCGAGCCGCCGGCCATCGGCAAGCCACTCTTGGCGCACTGGGCGTTTGACGAGGACTCGGAGGCCGCCGCACGCGACTCCAGCGGCAACGGCTGCGATGCCGCGCCCATCGGCGGCCAGGGCAGGTTCCAGCGCGTCGAGGGGGTCTATGGCTCGGCCATCCACTTCGCCGGCCACCACACGCTCGGCGTGGCAGGCAAGCCGGACTTCGCGGGCGCGGCCAAGCTCAGCCTCTCCGCCTGGGTGCTCCCCGTGACGCTCGACAAGGAGCGCTACCGCGAAATCTTCCGCAAGGAGGACGGCGACCGCCGCGTGCTCTTCTCGTTCCAGGAGTTCGGCACCGTGCTCTCGCTCGGCCTCAACGTGGGCGGCTACGTGGAGTGCGACGCGCCGATGAAGCCGGCCCTGGTGCTCGACGGCTCGTGGCATCACGCCGCCGCGACCTACGATGGCAAGACGATGCGGGTCTACCTCGACGGCCGCGAGATCGGCTCGCTTGAGCGGCCCGGCACCCTCGCAGCGGGCGGCTCGGCCCCTGGCTGCATCGGCTCGTCCAGCGGTGGCGAGTGCTTCCAGGGCGCGATGGACGACTTGCGCCTCTACAAGGACGCCCTCTCCGCCGACGAAGTGGCCACGCTCTACAAGAGCGGGCTGAAGGCCCAGGAGAAGTTCCATCGCGACGCCGAGGCCGACCTCCAGGCATTCTTCACGGCGGGGAAGACGTTCGCCGAAACGCTGACCGCCTCCCGCAAGCGCTTCATCGAGAAGGGCATCCCCGCCACGCCCAAGCTCCTGGCCGCGCTGCGGCTGCGCCTCAAGGCGCGGTTCCCCGACGACTTCGACCGCTTCCTGGCCGCGACGGGAATCAGCCCCGTGGATTACGTTGTGGCCAGGGGCAACAGCTTCAACGTCCGCGAGGTGGGCCGCCTGGTCGAGATGATGGCCGAGTTCAAGCCGCTCACAGAGGAGCAGTGGAAGCGGCAATCGCCCGACGACCTCGCCCGTTGGAAGGAGGCCGAGGCCATCGAGAAGCGCTTCGCGGCGCTGAAGGCCCAGGGCGAGGCCGCCGCCTTCTCCCCCGACTGGATTGACGTGATGATGGAGGCAGCGAGGCGGGTGACGCTTCGCCCATACGTCCAGGAGGCCGTTGCCCCCTACGTCAAGCCCTCGACGCCCGAGACGCGGAACCTGACGGCGGATGAGGCATGGCAGGCGCTCGAGCGCGACTGGCTTCACCAGGCCGACAACAATCCCAGCCTCGACCGCATCAAGAGCGAGATCGCCTGGACCCGCGCCTTGGCCGGGAGAGTTGGCAACTGCGGGCAGGAGCTGGCCGAGCTTGCCGCCGCGGAGAAGCAGCTCGCCGCCCCGAGCCGCGATGCCTACTTCAAGGTGAGAGAGATCAAACGGCGCATCGCGTTCAAGAACCCAGTCGTGGATTTCTCTAAGGTGCTGTTCGTGGACATGCCGTTCCCGGCCGGCTCAGAGTGGCCGCACGAGACACGCCACCGCCTGGGCTACATGGCCGTGCCGGGCGGTCGCCTTCTCATCCTCGATGGCCTATCGCCCGACGGCAAGCTCACGCAACTGATGCCCCAGCCGCCCTTCCACGGCTCATTCTGGCGCCCTGACCTCTCCTTCGACGCGACCAAGGTGCTCTTCTGCTTCAAGCCACACAACGAAAAGGCGTTCCACCTCTACGAGATCGGCGTGGACGGCACGGGCCTGCGGCAACTGACCGATGGCATCTACGACGACTTCGACCCCATCTACCTGCCCGATGGGCACATCATCTTCTCGACCACGCGGGGCCACACCTACGTCCGCTGCATGCCGCCCACCAACGCCTATGTGCTGGCCCGCTGCGGCCTCGACGGGCGGAACATCTACTTCGTCTCCGCGAACAACGAGCCCGACTATCTGCCCTCGGTGATGAACGACGGCCGCATCGTCTACACCCGCTGGGAGTACACCGACAAGCCGCTCTGGCGCGCCCAGGGCCTCTGGACCGTGAACCCCGACGGCACCGGCGTGAGCACGCTCTGGGGGAACCAGAGCGTGTGGCCCGACCTGCTCAAGGACGCCCGCTCGATCCCAGGCTCCCGCCGCGTGATGTTCACAGGCTCTGCCCACCACAACTGGTTCAGCGGCTCCGTGGGCATCATCACGCCGGGCGACGGCTTCAACTTCCCCGCCGGCCTCACAAAGGTCACTGCCGACGTTGCCTGGCCCGAATCGGGCAACGGCCCCGTTGACCCCATCGAATCGCCCAGCTACCATCGCAGCGGCAACTACGCCGCCTACTACTCGCCCTATCCCCTCAGCGAACGCGACTTCCTGGTCTCCGCCAACCGCGGAGGCAAGTTCGTCCTCTACCTGATGGACACCGACGGCAACCGCGAAGTCATCTATGAGGGCGTGAACAACATCTTCCACGCGATCCCCATCAGGCCGCGCCTGAAGCCGCCCGTCATCAACGACCGCGTCGAGTGGCCGACGCGCGAGGAACGTCTGACGCCGAAGGATGGCGTGATCTACAGCGGCAACGTCTACAGCGGCGCGCCTGAGGAGATGCGCGGCAAGGCTAAACTCCTCCGCATTCTGACCATCGAGCACAAGACCTACACCTACTGGCACAAGCGGCCTTACCTCTCGACCGGGCCGGTCGTCTCCGCCGTCCAGTCGGAGGGGGTCAAGCGCGTGCTGGGCACCGTGCCCATCGAGGGCGACGGCTCGGTGAGCTTCCAGGCCCCGAGCGGCATCCCGCTACACTTCCAACTGCTCGACGAGCGGCACCGCGCGCTCCAGACCATGCGCAGCTTCGTCAACGTCATGCCCGGCGAGCGCCGCGGCTGCCTCGGCTGCCACGAACTCCACAGCACCACTCCGATTTCGGATAATCAGCAATCAGCAATCAGCAATCAGCAATCCTCGCTGTCTTACGCAGCGCCGCGCGAGATCACGCCCCCGCCCTGGGGCAGCGACACGGTGAGCTGGGACCGCTACGTCCGCCCCGTCCTCGACCGCCATTGCGCCAAGTGCCACACCGGCGAGGGCAAGGGGCGGGCAAAGGTGGACATGACGCCCCGCCCCGGCGGCCTCGGCTTCGATGAGACCTACTGGCTCTTCACGGGCCGCCCCTCCTGGGGCGCCCCATACGTGCCGCCGAAGAACCCGCCGCCCGGCTTCGGCATCGCCGACATGCTCATGGTCGAAGGCTACGACCAGCGCGACCCACGCGGCTACGAGACCCCGCCCCCCATGACCAAGCTCTCCTACCGCAGCCGCCTCGTCGAGCAGGCATCGAGCGGCAAGCACAACGACGTGAAGCTCCCCCCCAACGACCTCCTGCGTCTCATCCTCTGGGTTGACGCCATGTGCCCCTACCTCGGCGACGAGGAGGTCCGGGCCATTGACGACCCCGTGTTCCAGGGCGTTGACTGGCTTGCCATCCGCCCCCGCATCAAGTCGGCCCCGCGCATCATCCGCCCAGGGCCGGTGGACTGAGTCGGCAGCAGGCGGCTCCTTCTTGACGTTTCGGCGGGGCGCGCGTATGATGATGTCGGGAGGAAGATGCCCCGACGGCGTCGGCCGTGTGACAGGAGTGCCGCAATGGAAGCTCTGCGGCTGAAGGCCCACGTGGATTCGGACACCCTCCAGATCAGCGGTCTTGAGGCCCTCGCCAACAGGGACGTGGAGGTCATCATCCTCGTCGAGCCCGAAGCACAGGATGCGCCCAGCCCGCCGCAGGAGACTCGGCAACCGCGGCGCCCCGGATGGGCCAAGGGCAAGATTTGGATCTCTGACGACTTCCACAAGCCCCTCGACGAGGAGGAAGCCGAGGAGTTCTACAAGTGAGGTATCTCCTCGACACCCTTGCCCTCTTGGCCGCCCTCTCGCCCCTCCTGGCCGCGGAGAAGGCGAAGGGGCCGGCCGAGCCGGCCAGGTACGGCCAGGGGCGCGAGCTGTGCACCCTCGCCAACAAGGAGATTGACGAGAGCAGCGGCGTGGCGTGCAGCCGCGTGAACCCAGGCGTCTTCTGGACCCATAACGATTCGGGGGACGAGCCGCGCCTCTTCGCCTTCAACGCGAAGGGGGAAGACCTCGCCACCTTCCAGGTCGAGGGCGCCATCTGCCGGGACTGGGAGGACATCGCCTCCTTCGCCCGCGACGGCAAGGGCTACCTGGTCGTGGCCGACGTGGGCGACAATGCCTCCGAGCACGACGAGTGCTCCCTCTACGTGATCGAGGAGCCGCGCCTCGACCCCAGGAAGCGCGGCGCCCGCGCCAGGCTCCGCGTCGAAGCCGCCATCCACTTCAGGTACGAAGACGGCGCGCACAACTGCGAGGCCGTGGGGGTGGACACCGCCTCGAAGACCTTTTTCCTGGTGACGAAGGTGTTTGTCGGCCCGTGCAAGGTCTACGCCCTGCCGAACCCGCCCGCGGGGACGCGCGAGCCGCTCGTCGCCAAGGCTATCGCCACGCTGCGAATCCCCATGACCACGGGGATGGACGTCTCGCCCGACGGCCTCCGCGCCATCGTGCTCACGTACGGCGACGCCTACGAGTTCACCCGCCGCCCCGACGAGAAGTGGGCCGATGCCTTCGCCCGCGTGCCCAGGACGCTCTCCATGCCTCGCCGCCGCCAGGGCGAGGCCATCTGCTACGGCCCAGACGGCCAGACCCTCTACCTCACCAGCGAGAAGGCCCCCTGCCCCTTCTTCGAGGTGCCTGTCCTGGGCAAGTAGCGACCGGGAGAGCCGCCACGAAAGCCACCCGCAAAGCCCCAGACCTCCGCCAGCTCAGGCTCTTCGACTCCTGCGTGACGCTCGGCCGCATGGCCCGCGCCGGCACGCCCGACTGGCTGACGCCCGAATCGCTCCCGGCGGCGATGGACAGGCACGACATCGCCGAGGCTCTCGTCCACCACGTCGAGGCCCGGCTGAACTACCCGCGCCTCGACGGCAGTCTGCGGCTGCTGGAAGCCATTCGCGGCCTCCCACGCCTCCATCCCGTCTGGGCGCTTGAGCCGCCGGCCTCGGCCGACCCAAAGGCCGCCCGCGATATGGTGGAGGAGATGCGCGCGGCCGGCGTCCGCGCCGCTCGGCTCATGATGGGCGTGGCGCCCCCTCTCCACTGGTTCTGGCGCGACCTCTGCGAGGCGCTGGAGGCCCATCGCGTCCCCTGCTTCCTCGACTTCGCCCCGACCACCTGGTCGCCCGCCCACGCCTCCACCCAGGCCAACCCCAGCGACTGGGCGATTGACCAGCTCCGCGACATCTGCCTCGCTCACCCCGACCTGCCGATGGTCCTCTCAAACGTCCAGGGCGGGCTCGGCATCGCCTATCCCATCCTCCCGCTGATGCGGCGCGTGGCGAACCTGCACATTGACATCACGGCGGTGATGGACTGGTGGCGGAAGGCGGCGGCCGAGCTCGGCCCGCAGCGGGTCCTCTTCGCCACCGGCATGCCCTTCTGCGACCCCGCCACATTCGTCTCCAACGTGCAATACGCCCACGGGATTGGCGACGCGGCGAAGCAGGCCATCTGCGGCGGCAACCTCCGTCGCCTCCTGGAGGCCGTCCGATGAGCGACATCCTCGAGCGCTGGCGCGCGGGCGAGGGGCTGCCGGGCGTGCTCGTCATTGACGGCCACACCCACATCGGCGCGTGGCCCACGGGGGCAACGTTCGAGAGCCTCGACGCCGCCGTCGCCGGCTCACTCGCGGCGATGGACGCCCACGGCGTGGACGCCGCATGCGTCCTCGGCGGCGGCTACATGGGCACGGGGCAGGACTACACCCTCGGCAACGATGCCCTCATCGAATTCGTCCGCCGCGTGCCTGACCGCTTCATCGGCTTCGCCCACGTGAACCCCAACGACAGACTGGAGGGCGTCCAGGCGGAGCTGGAGCGCGTCTGGGCCGCTGGCCTCCGCTGCATCAAGCTCATCAACGCCTATCAGCAAAACTACCCCGCCCAGGGGCCGAACCTGATGGCCGTCTACCGCTTCGCCGCCGAGCGCGGCATGCTCGTCATCAACCACTCGTGGCCCAACGACGACATCGCGGCCATCGCACGCCAGTTCCCCTCGGTGGACTTCGTCTTCGCCCACTACGGCAGCCATCAGGACCCCTTGCTGAGGGAGTTCCCGAACCTCTGCGCGAACATCTGGACCCTCGGCCCGCCCGGCTTCCTGGAGCGTGGCGTCCGAGGCGTGGGGCCCGAGAAGTTCCTCTTCGGCTCCGACGCCTTCATGAACCCGATGTCGGTGGGCATCGGGCTGGTTGTATATGCCGACATCTCCGACGACGCGAAGCGCCTCATCCTCGGCATCAACCAGGCCCGGCTCCTCGACAAAGTTGGCGCCCTGCCGCAGGCGCTCAGGCAGCAGCACTCCTTGTGAGCGGCGATTCCGATGGGCCTCCTCTACAAGCCTGACTGGGAAGCGACAAAGGGGCGGTTCCGCGCCTGGTGGGCGGGGGAGGCGATGGGCCGCTGCGCCCTGGCCGTCACGGCCCCGCGGGCCGACGCCCCGGACGAGCCGCCGCCTCTAGCCCCCGAAGACCCCGTGCGGCGCTGGACCGACCTCGACCACATCGTGGCCCTCAACGACTATGAGCACCGCCGCACCTTCTTCGGCGGCGAGGCATTCCCCGTCTGGAACGGCGGCTATCCCGGCCACACGGCGATCCCGGCTTTCCTCGGCTGCCCCATCACCCTCGACATGCACACGGGCTGGTGGGACCCGCTCCTGACGGGGCCTGAGTGGCGCATCGAGGACCTGCGGCTCGACACGGGCAACCGCTGGTATGGCTTCGCCATCGAGCTCCTCGCGACCGCGGCGGAGGCGGCCAAGGGGAAGTCCATCCCGGGCGTCGGCGCCTTCGGCGGCTGTGGCGACACCCTCGCGGCACTTCGAGGCACGATGGCACTCCTCCACGATGTCGTGGACCGTCCCGAGCTTGTTCGCCGCACCGAGCTTCATCTCATGGACATGTGGATCGAGGTCTACCGCGCCTTCGACGCCATTGTGCGGCCTGCGGCGGGCGGCTCGACCTGCTGGTTCGGCCTCTGGTCGCCGGGGAAGTTCTACGCGGCCCAATGCGACTTCTCCTACATGATCTCGCCCAGGATGTTCACCGAGCTCTTCCTGCCCGCCATCGAGCGGCAACTGGAGTTCCTCGACCATGCCGTATACCACGTGGACGGCGTCGAAGCGTTTCGCCACGTGCCCGCGCTCTGCGAGTTGCCGAGGCTTCAGGCGATCCAGATTCTGCCGGGCGCGGGAAAGCCGAGCCCGCTACACTACATGAGCCTTCTCAAGCAGGTTCAGGCTCGTGGGAAGAACCTCCACATCTCCATCGCGCCCGGGGAAGTGGAAACGGCGCTGGGCGAGCTATCGGCCCGTGGCCTGTTCATCGCCACCTCGTGCCGCACGGAGGCCGAGGCCCGCGCCTTGCTCGTCAAGGCCGAGCTCTGGTCGCACGACTGAGGGGAGTGCGACCCGATCGAGGCAAGTGCCCATCAGCACAGGAGACCAGCCACAAGAAGGTGTCATTCTGAGCGGAGCCCGCCCTTTCCACGGGAAAGGCGGGCGAAGCGAAGAATCTCTCCTAGCGCTGAGCCACTGGTGGAAGCCGCGAGTATGTGTTTCGCCGCAAGCCAGGAGAGATTCTTCGCTCCGCTTCACTCCGCTCAGAATGACAGCGGTTGAGGCTGCCTGCGCGAGAAGTGGCGTTGTGGCGCTCAAGAGAGTCACGGGAGCCTGGTGCCACATTCGGGTGAGAGCCACCCGTGCAATGAGCGAAAGGAGCCATTGATGGCCAGAGTGTTCGGGGCGTCGGACCTGCGAAATCTCCGCGAGGTGCTCAAGAGCAAATGGCTCGGGTGGCGGCAGGGCGGGATGGTGACGCGCCTCGACGAGGCGTTCGCCCGCTTCACAGGGGCGAAGTTCGGCATCAGCCGCAACTCGGCCATGACCGGCCTCGCCCAGGCCGTGGCCATCTCGGGCGCCGGCTGCGGCGACGAGGTGATCTGCGACCCGCTGGTGCACTTCGGCGGCATCGCCGCGCTCAGCTTCAACTGCGTGCCCAAGTTCGTGGACGTCCGCTACGACACCTACCTCATGGACCCGGCCGCGGTGGAGAAGGCGATCACGCGGCACACGAAAGCCCTCATCGTGACCAACCTCTGGGGCCTCTGCGCCGAGCTTGACAGGCTCCGCTCCCTCTGCCGCCGCCACGGCATCTTCATGATCGAGGACTGCGCCCACGTCATCGGCGCCTACTGGAAGGGCCGCCACGCCGGCACCTGGGGCGACATCGGCGTCTTCTCCTTCCAGCAGGGCAAGCACATCTGCACCGGCGACGGCTGCGTGATGGTCACCGACCGCGCCGACCTCCACCACGGCCTCTACAACGAATGGGCCTTCAAGGGCGAAAGCCCATCGTTCCTCACCCTCAACTTCCGCATGAACGAGCTCACCGCCGCCGTGGCCCTTGCCCAGCTCGAGCGCTTCCCCAAGTACCTGGCGGAATACAACGCCTCGCTCGCCCGCCTCAACGAAGCTATCGAAGGGTGCAAGTGGCTCCGCCCCCGCACCATCTCCAAGCAGGCAGTCCAGGCCGGCTACATCTGGGCCTGCCTCTGGGAGGGCGACCGCCACGGCCTGAGCCTCGACCGCTTCAAGGAGATTGCGAAGGAGGAGGGAGCGGGACTCGGCTACCACTTCACCGAGCGTCCCGCCCACCGGTTCCCCATCTTCCGCACCTCCACCGCCTACCACAAGCCCGACTGCCCCATCCGCTGCCCCTTCTACAAGGGCGCCTACCGCGTCGAAAAGACGACCACCCCCAACGCCGCCGAGGTCCTCAACCGCGTCATCACCACCGGCCTCATCGAAAAGAGACCCTCCGTCGTCAAGCGCCAATGCTCCGCCCTCCGCCGCGCCATCCAGCGCCTGGAAGCCGAATGAGGCACGATGGCCACCCGCTCAGTTGGGCTGCGTGTCCGCGACCGCTGACAGGACCCCGGTTTCTCCTTTCCGTCCTTCTTAGCCCTGGAAGGGCGTCATATGATAGCCCAGGGCGGAGCGAAGCGAAGCCCTGGGTATCGGATCGTAGGAGTTTTAGCCCTGTAAGGGCGGCATAGGCTCCCCGCATTGTGGGCTATCTCGCCCCTACAGGGCTGTCCATGGATGAACGACCGTTCCCAGGGCTTCGCTTCGCTACGCCCTGGGCTATCCTATCTCGCCCCTTTGGGGCTCAGTACAAAGCCAAGACCAGAGAGGGGGTCGCGTCAGCCCGCGACCGAGGTTGACGCTGCCAGGGACCGGTGCTATACTCGATCAGGTGAACGAGGAGGCCACGTGTTGCCATGATTGACTTGCCCTATTCCCTGGTGATCGAGGCCACGGAGGAGCCCGACTTCTTCGGCTTCTACTCCCCCGACCTTGAGGGCTTCACGGGCGTGGGGCAGTCTGTTGAGGACTGCCTGTACAAGGCCAAGTGGGGGATGAGGGAGCACGTGGCCTTGCTGAAGGAACATGGCCTCCCCGTGCCCGCTGAGAACCCCGATCCGGTGATCACCGTGCACAATGCGAGGGAGCCGGTCCTGGCTTAGGGCAAGACCGACATGACCATGACCTGCGCTATTTGCAGGACCGGGCAGACCGGCCCGGGGAAGGTCACCGTGATTCTCCTTGCTCGGAGCGACGAGACTATGAAGAGAAGAAGAGCAACTGGTGAGCAGGACGAGTTGCGGCCGGAGTACGATCTCCGCGAGCTGCTCCGCCACGCGGTTCGGGGCAAGCACGCCGGGCGCTATCGGCAGGGGACGAATCTCGTCCTTCTCGACCCCGCCATCGCGCGGGCTTTCCCTACCGACGCCTCCGTCAACGATGCCCTTCGCCTCGTCCTTCGCCTATCCGAAATCCCGGAGCCCGCGCACCCGGAGGCGGTGAAGCGGTAGAGGCCATCCCGCGCTGAAGGATGGCAGGCAGAGCTAGGCGAACTGGCTGCGGCGGAAAGGTGAGCGGCCCCCTAACGCCGCCGAAATCCTGGGCCGCGTCATCACCACCGGCCTCATCGAAAAGAAGCCCTCCGTTGTCAAGCGCCAATCCGCCGCCCTCCGCCGCGTGATCCGACGGATGGAGGCTGACTGAGGCACGATTGGCACCGGCGAAGGCGTGTCTAGCCTCCAACGGACCGGCGCGTGTGGGCAGAGCCTCCGTAGGAGGCGGCGCAGTATAGCCCACGGTGAGGCCCGGCGAACCGTGGGATCGCGAACGCCGCCCTAACCCCCTCCTTCCTCCCGCAGCCCCCGAAGCGGGGCGGCGGAACCGTTGAGTTCCGGCGCTCCGCCGCCCCGCTTCGGGGGCTGGGCCGCGGGTGCCCCGTCAACCCACGGCTCTCCGAGCATCGCCGTGGGCTGTATTCCGCCACGCCCTTCGGGCGTTCGCTGCGCTGCCGCCGACCGAAGGAGATTACACGCACCCGACTGGTACTTGCAGTTTGACACGGGAAGAAGAACTGAGTAAGCTGGCCGAGCAATCCAGGAGGAACCCAATGGCTCGGCGTGGCTGGATGAGGCAATGGGCGTTGGCGCTGTTCGTCGTCTCTGCGCCGGTGCTCACCGCGGGCGAGAAGAAGGCCACCACGCCAGAGACTGAGCCTGGCCGCCAGTTCAACTCTAAGCTGGGCTTTTGGGTCGTAGCTGAGGTTGAGGAGGGCCAGCCCACGAAGCTGGTCGGCAAGACGCCGAGCGAAGAGCCCCTGACCATTCCTTCCTGCCACAGCTGGTGGGTACAGCCGGTGGGCCTGCCCGATATGGCGGCGGTAGCGAGGGAGCTGGATGCGCAGAGAATCCCGGGGGTGAGTCTCCCCTTTGCATGGGATGAGGATTTGGTGCACCTCAAGGGCTTGAAGGGGTTGCGCACGCTTGACCTCGCGCAGTCGCATGTGACGGACGCCGGCCTAGCTCACCTGAGGGAGCTGAAGGGGTTGCAGGCGCTTGATCTCAATTGCACGAAGGTGACGGACGCCGGGCTGGCTCACCTGAAGCAGTTGAAGGGGTTGGAGGAGCTAGACCTCGAGGGGGCGGAGGTGAGCGACGCTGGCCTAGCTCACCTGAAGGAGTTGAAGGGGTTGCGCAGGCTTTTCCTTAGCTGCCCTCAGGTGACCGACGCTGGCCTGGCCAACCTGAAGGAGTTCAGGCGGCTGGAGGTACTTACCCTTGGCCATGCGCAGGTGACCGACACTGGCCTGGCTCACTTGAGGGAGTTGAAGGGGTTGCATACGCTTTTCCTTAACAGCGCGCAGGTGAGCGACGCTGGCTTGGCTCACCTGAAGGAGTTGAAGGGCCTGCAGAAGCTCTTCCTTATCGGCACACAGGTGACGGACGCTGGCCTCGCTCACCTGAAGGAGTTGAAGGGCTTGCACAAGCTCTTCCTTGACCGCACACAGGTGACGGACGCCGGCATGGTTCACCTGATGGCCTTGACAGGGTTGTGGGAGCTTGGCCTTGGCGAGACGCAGGTGACAGACAGGGGGCTGGCCCTCCTGAAAAAGCTGAAGCGGTTGCAGGGCCTTAGCCTTGCGGCCACAAAGGTAACGGACGCCGGCTTGGCGTACCTGAAGGGGTGCGTGTAATCTCCTACGGACCAGTTTCCGCTTTTCTTCTTTGGCCGTATGTGATATAAGTGTATACGCTTATGTTATATGGAGTCCGACGTGGAAGACTCGGCCCAACGTAGCCTGGAACGCACGCGGAAGGCCCTCATGGGGAAACTCGCCTCTTGGGGGAGCTTCGTGCGAGGGTCTGTGGTGCTCATGAAGCGGCGATGCATGTATCCGCGTTGCCGCAAGTGCGCCGCGGGG